>NZ_LT629786.1:932988-1243984 GCF_900105675.1 Pseudomonas synxantha
AACTGAAAATGTGGGAGGGGGCTTGCTCCCGATGGCGGCGATTCAGTCACAGATACTTTGAATGACACACCGCTATCGGGAGCAAGCCCCCTCCCACATTTTGTCCAGCAGTGTTTATTAGAAGTGGTACTTGACCAGGAAGCTCGCCGTGTCCTGGGTAGTCTTGAAGGCACCGCTGTCTTCGATCCCGTACTTGTTCTTCCAGTAGTCGTATTCAAAACCCACATACAACTGCTTGTCGCCCCAATGCAGCGCCTTGCCCAGGTCGTATTTGACCTGCGGGTTGAAGTGCAGGTTGGCGTGATAAGTGCCACGGGCGTTCTTGTCGTTATCCACCACCCAGTCCATGAAACCGTCGATCAACACATCGGAGTTGCCCACGGGAATGGTGTAGGACCACACCGGGGTGATCTGCCAGACACCATCACCCGGGCGGTTGCCTTCGGTCTGGCGCTGGTAGAAGTTCAACTGGAAGTAGTCGAAGCCAGGAATGTTCAAGTCGATGGCAGGACCGAGCAGGTAGGATTCGTTATCGCCTTCGCCGAACTCGTAGGTGAAGGCCAGCAACACATCCTTGATCGGGCCGAACGACAGGTCCTTGTCGAAAATCTTGCCGAATGACAACCGTGGGCTGAACTCGCCGTAGTAAGTATTGGGGCCGACGTTGCCGTCTTCCTTGCCGTTGTAAAAGATACGGTCCAGGAAGAAGAAGTTGTCGCCATACTTCCAGGAGTCAGCATGTTCGAAGGTGACGGTTTGTTGGATCTGCGGGTTGACGGTAAAGCTCTTGCCCCACAGGTAAGTCAGGCTGTTGTTCTGCCACTGCAACAAGTCGCCGGCTCCGGCTTGGCCAGCGGCCAGCAGGGATCCTGCCAGCATCAGGCCCTTGAACATAGGTTTCATTCGGTTGCTCCCGAGTTAAAGTTTTTTATGGTTTTCTAATCTGGCGCTCTGATGTGGCGCCTTTGGATTCGCTGAAAAAATCATCTGTTTGGTCAGCTTTTATGCTTACAGCAAAAGCCGCGCCAAGGCGGTTAAAAACCGTCGATTCAAGCGGGCGCGGAGAATACTGGCTCCCACGGCCGGGCTCAAGTGCGCCGTTACAGCGCACGCAGGACGGCCATGGAGCATGCTTCAGGTGTGGACGTGCTCAACGGCAACGCGCTCAGCGCCGCCTAGGATGTTGAACAGTATGTTCAGCGACAACGCGCTGAGGGTGGCCATAGCGATGCCACTATGGGTAATCGGACTCATCCATAGCGGCAATTGCGCGAAGAACTCCGGGCGTACCACGGGGATCAGGCCCATGCCGATGCTTACCGCTACCAGCAACTGGTTACGGCGATCAGCAATGTCGGCTTCCTGCAGGATCTTGATCCCGGTCGCCCCCACCATGCCGAACATGGCAATCGCCGCGCCACCGAGTACCGCCGGCGGGATCGACGCCACCAGGTAAGCGGCTTTGGGCAGCAGGCTCAGCACAATCAAGAAAGCGCCTGCCATGATGGTGACCGAGCGGCAGCGCACGCCGGTCATCTGTACCAGGCCGATATTCTGCGCGAAGGAGGAGTGGGTAAAGGTGTTGAAGAAACCGGCAAAGAACGACGCGCCGGCATCACACAGCAAGCCGCGACGCAGCATCTTCGGTGTGACCTCCTGATCGGTGATCTTGCCCAGGGCGAGGAACATGCCGGTGGACTCGACAAAGATGATCACCACCACCAGGCACATCGACAGGATCGGCGCCAACTCGAACCTGGGCATGCCGAAGTGCAGCGGCGTTACCACCTGCACCCACGGTGCCAGGGCCAGGCCGCTGAGGTCGACCATGCCGAGCAGGCCGCACAAGCCGTAGCCCAGCGCCATGCCGATCAACACCGAGATGTTGACCCAGAAGCCGCGCATGAAGCGATTGATCAGCAGGATGGTGGCCAGTACCAGGGCGGCAATCGCCAGGTAGACCGGTGAGCCGAATGTGGCGGCGGCACTGCCACCCCCGGCCCAGTTCACGGCCACGGGAAACAGCGAAAGGCCGATGGCGGTAATCACGGTGCCGGTCACCAACGGCGGGAAAAAGCGCACGACCTTGGACATGAACGGCGCGATGAGCATGCCGAAGAACCCGGCGGCGATGGTCGCGCCGAAGATGCCCTGCAAGCCGATACCGGGCATGCCGGCCATGGCGACCATGCTGCCGACGGCGGCAAAACTGGCGCCCATCATCACCGGCATGCGGATGCCCACCGGGCCGATACCGAACGATTGCACCATGGTGGCGATCCCGGCCACCAGCAGGTCGGCGTTGATCAGGAAGGCGATTTCTTCACGGCTCAAGCCCGCGGCCTGGCCAATGATCAGGGGCACGGCGACGGCGCCGCCGTACATCAGCAAGACGTGTTGCAGGCCAACCAGAATCAGTTGCAAGAGGGGCAGCCGCACCATGGCGGGCGCGGCAGGAATCTGCGGTTCGACTAACTCGGTCATGCAACACCTCGGATCTTTTTATTTTTGTGTTGTTTGCAAAGCAATTTTCAAAACACAGCAGAACCCCTGTGGGAGGGGGCTTGCTCCCGATAGCGGTGTTTCAGTCACTGATGCTTTGAATGACACACCGCAATCGGGAGCAAGCCCCCTCCCACATTGATCCTGTGTGAACCTGTCAGTTGGTGCGGGCTCCTTGGTTGATCCAAGTGCCGATCAGGTCTCTTTCCTGCTGGGTCATCTGGGTGATGTTGCCCAACGGCATGATCTGGCTGGCGACGGCCTGCGCTTGAATGCGTGCCGCCTGCTGCTGGATCTGTGCCGGCGTGTCGAACATCACCCCAGCCGGCGCGGTGCTGAACAACGGGCTGGTCGGCTTGGCCGAATGGCACACAGTGCAGCGTTGCTCGATCACGTGGTGCACCTGGCCGAAGTCGGTGGTGGCCTGGGCCGGTGCCGGTTCAGCGGCAGGCGCGGCAGGCGCTGCGGGCTTCAAACCCCCGCCCAATGCCGTTTCCGGCAGTGGCTGGTATTCAATCGCCGCAGGCGCCTTGGCCACTTCCGGAGCCGGCTTGGGCCCGGTCACATACGCCAGGCTGATCATCGCCAACGCGCCCACCGGCAAGGTCCACGCGTACTTCTGGCTGTTGTGCCGGGTGTTGAAGTAGTGCCGTACCAACACTGCCGCCACCGCGATCCCGGCCAGGATCAGCCAGTTGTATTGGCTGCCATAGGTGCTCGGGAAGTGGTTGCTGATCATGATGAACAGCACCGGCAAGGTGAAGTAGTTGTTGTGCCGCGAACGCAGCAGGCCCTTGGCCGGCAGCGCTGGATCCGGCGTGCGGTTCTCGGCGATGGCCGCCACCAGTGCGCGTTGCGCCGGCATGATGATGCGGAATACGTTACCTACCATGATCGTGCCGATCACCGCGCCCACGTGCAGGTAGGCACCGCGGCCGCTGAACACCTTGCTGAAGCCGTAGGCCGCCGCAATCAACAGCACGAACAGGATCAAGCCGAGCAGGGCAGGGCGCTTGCCCAGGGCCGAGTCGCAGAGGAAGGAGTAGATGAACCAGCCGGCGAACAACGAGCCGATGCCCAGCAACACGCCTTCGGTGCCGCTGAGGCTGCTGCCGGGGGCGAGCAGGTACAGCGTCGGGTTCCAGTAGAACACCACGCACAGCAGCGCGACGCCCGACATCCAGGTGAAGTAGGCTTCCCATTTGAACCAGTGCAGGTTGTCCGGCATGGTCGGCGGGGCCAGTTTGTATTTTTCCAGGTGGTAGATACCGCCACCGTGGATCGCCCACAAGTCACCGGCCAGGCCGCTCTTGGGGTTGACGCGATTGAGGTTGTTTTCCAGCCAGACAAAGTAGAACGAAGCGCCGATCCAGGCGACGCCAGTGATCATGTGAACCCAGCGCACGCTCAGGTTCAGCCATTCCATCAAATGTGCTTCCACAGTCTTTACCTCTCGCCTGTCACCCTGTTGTCGGGTGATCCGGCCTTCTCTTATTGGTGGGGGGCGAGGATCAACCGCTCATCCTCTTTGAAAAAATGCTCATCGCAGTTATTGCCTGTGCCACTGCGATCAACCACCAGGAAGTCATCCCGCTTTTCGATCGTCAGCACCGGGTGGTGCCAGACGCCGCGATGGTAATTGATGCCCTGCCTGCCGTTGGTGACGAAGGCGCGGACCAAGCCTGATACAGGTGCATCGCCAAGTGGCGCGACCACGATCAGAAAGGGGTTGCCGAGCAGCGGAATAAAAGCCTGGCTGCCCAGCGGGTGTCTTTCCAGCATGCATACGGTCAGCGGCATGTCCTGCGCATCGGCGCGGAAGATGCTGATGATGGCGTGGTCTTCAGGTTGTGCTGTTTCGACCGTAGCCAACTTGTGAAAGCGCATGGTCGACCCGTTGTTGATCATGAAGTGATCGCTGCCGTCGGTTTCGATAACGTCTCCGAAAGGGGCGAAGGCTTCTTTGGTCAGGGGTTCGATCATCAGTGTGCGCATGGCTGTCTTCTTAAGTTTCCAAATTTGATGTTGTCTGGTCTACCGCTATCGCGGGCAAGCCCGGCTCCCACATTTGACCGCGTACCCCTGTGGGAGCCGGGCTTGCCCGCGATTGGGTTCACCCTTATTTCGCTACCTTGCCCAAGACGCGCAGGCGACTCACACCGCCATCCGGGAACACATTCAAGCGGATATGGGTGATCGGCCCCAGCGCCTTGATCTGCTCGGCGAAGGTGTGTTCGGCGTGCATTTCCAGTTTCTGCGCCGGCAGCAGCTCGCGCCAGAACAGCGATTGGGTTTCGATCTGGCTGTCAGTGCCGCCCTTCACGAACGCGCCCTGGATCGAGCAGGTGTCCGGGTAGTTGCCCTTGAAGTGCAGGGTGTCGACGACGATCTTCTCGATCTCGCCCGGGTGACCCAACGCGACGATCACCCAGTCATTGCCAGGTGTACGACGGCGTGCGGTTTCCCAGCCGTCGCCCATGTTGATGCCACGGCCCGGGTTGAGGATGTTGCTCATGCGCCCGAAGTGTTCGTCAGAGCAGGCCAGGGCACGCCCGCCATTGAGCGCGGCAGCCAGGTCGACCTGTTCGTTGTCGCCCACCGAAGACCAGTCGCGGAACGGCACGCCATACACGCGCAGACGGGCTACGCCGCCATCCGGGTAGATGTTGAAGCGCAGGTGGCTGAACGCCTGGTCGTTGTTGATTTCGTGGTAGTGGTGGCTGTTACCTTGCAGCTCTACCGCCGACAGCACTTCCACCCACTGGGTGTTGGCATCCGGCTCGCCCGAGGCCAGGAAGCAGGCCTCCAGGGACGCCGATGGCGGGTAGTTGCCGGTGAAGAATGAAGTGTCGATGTCCACGCCCTTGATCGAGCCGGGCACGCCCAGGCGGATCACTGCGCTGTCGTAGCCTTCGAAGCGCTTGCGGCGTGATTCCCAGCCGTCCATCCACTTGCCGTTGTCATCGAAAACGCCCTCCTTCCACACGGCCGGGGTCGGCTGGAACAGGCGGTTGGCGTCGGCGAACCAGTCATCGGTCACCGAGATGATCTTGGTGCCCAGGCGGGCGTCGGCCAGGTTGACGAACTTCTCGAAAGGTACGGCGTAAGCTTTCATTCTTCTTGTCTGCCTTAGATAGAGTGGCTGGGGATGGTCGTTTAGAGGGTCAGTAAACGGAACAACGCGATCTTGTTGATCTCGTCCAGCGCGCACTTGAACTCGGTGTCTGTCGAGTTGTGTATGCGCGTTTCGAACGCGGCGAGGATCTGGTGCCGGTTGCTGCCTTTTACCGCCATGATGAAGGGAAACTTGAACTTGGCCTTGTAGGCGTCGTTCAGCTCGGTGAAGCGAGAAAACTCTTCGGCCGTGCATTGGTGAATCCCCGCGCCAGCTTGCTCATCGGTGCTGGCTTGGGTCAGTTGGCCCTGGACGGCGGCTTTACCGGCCAGGTCCGGGTGAGCGTTGATCAATGCCAACTGGCGGGTGTGATCAGCACTCAACAGGATATCGCTCATGCGCTGGTGCAGGGTTTCGATCTGGTCGATCGAAGCATCCTGGCCCAGCTCGAAGGCCTTTTCGGCCACCCATGGCGAGTGTTCGTAGATATCGGCAAAGGCCTGGACGAAAGCTTCGCGGCTCAAGGTCGAAGGTTTCAAGGTCTGGAATGCAGTCATTTCGCCGCTCCCGTGCAGGGGTGGGTTTGCTGCCAATGGCGGGCAATGTCGACACGCCGGGTGAACCACACCTGTTCGTGGCTCTTGGCGTATTCGATAAAACGCTTCAAGGAGGCCAGGCGGGCAGGGCGACCGATCAGGCGGCAATGCAAGCCGATGGACAGCATCTTCGGTGCCTCGGCGCCTTCGGCATACAGCACGTCAAACGCGTCTTTGAGGTACTCGAAAAAATCATCGCCCTTGTTGAAACCCTGCACCTGGGTAAAGCGCATATCGTTGGTGTCCAGGGTGTACGGGATCACCAGGTGCGGCTTGCCGGTGGGGTTGTTGGGTTCCCAGTAGGGCAGGTCGTCGTCGTAGGTGTCGCAATCATAGAGGAAGCCGCCTTCCTCCATCACCAGCCGCCGGGTGTTGGGGCCGGTGCGCCCGGTGTACCAACCCAGTGGGCGCTCGCCGGTCAGCTCGGTGAGGATGCGGATCGCTTCGAGCATATGCTCGCGTTCCTGGGCCTCGTCCATGTACTGGTAGTCGATCCAGCGATAGCCATGGCTGCAGATTTCGTGACCGGCATCGACCATCGCACGGATCACATCCGGGTGGCGTTGGGCGGCCATGGCCACGGCGAAGATGGTCAGCGGGATATCGAATTGCTTGAACAGCTTGAGGATGCGCCACACGCCGGCACGACTGCCGTATTCGTACAACGACTCCATGCTCATGTTGCGCTCGCCTTGCAGCGGCTGGGCCGAGACCATTTCCGAGAGGAAGGCTTCGGATTCTTTGTCGCCATGCAGGATATTGCGCTCGCCGCCTTCTTCGTAGTTGAGTACGAACGATAGCGCGATGCGTGCCTTGCCCGGCCAATGGGGGTGAGGAGGGTTACTGCCGTAACCGATCAGGTCGCGTGGGTAGTCAGCGCTCACTGCAGTCTTCCTTCTTGTTCGTCGAGGTGGCGATGAGTGATTGTATACAACTTATTCGCCACTTTGTAAGTGTGCATTTCTGCATTTTTTCTGAACGGTCGGTTTACAAGGGTTGCAAGAAACCTGCCTGACTGGTCAATTTAAACAAAATAACTCCGCTGTCTGCGTAGGTGCATAGAACTGTAGGAGCGAGCTTGCTTGGGAAAAGCTTTAAGTCACCGCGTTTCTCCTGAAGACCCGCGGTATCGTTGGCGTTTTTCGCTAGCAAGCTCGCTCCTACTGGGAGCAGGTCAAGAGACGCGATGAGTAGGTTGAATTTATTGTGTACAATTTTAGTGGAAAGTGTCTTAATCGCTCATCGCCGACTTTTTCACTGCCCTGAAAAAGTGCGGGTTTCTCTTCTACTGACTTCAGGAGGCGCGTAAACGCCATGGGACGTTTGACCACACACGTTTTGGACGCTGCGCACGGCTGCCCCGGCAGCGCGATCAAGGTCGAGCTGTACCGCGTCGAAGGCGCGCAGCTGGAACTGGTTGCCAGCGCCCTGACCAACAGCGACGGCCGTTGCGACGCGCCGCTGCTGCAAGGTGACGACTACCGCAGCGGTGTCTACCAGTTGCAATTCAGTGCCGGCGACTATTACCGCGCCCGTGGTGTGCAATTGCCCCAGCCCGCGTTTCTCGATGTGGTGGTGCTGCGCTTCGGCATCAGCGCCGAACAGGATCATTACCATGTGCCCCTGCTGATTTCGCCTTACAGCTACTCCACCTACCGCGGTAGCTAAGTCGTCGCCGCGCTTGCCCCCAAATGCTCTTCGTTGGTTTCGCCCGCGCACACTGCGGGCTTTTTTTTGCCCGCGGCTTGTGCGCCGCACGCCCAACTATGTAACGCACCCTGGGGGGGCGGGGTGCCTAGGCTCGGCTTTTTCTGTACGGGATAGCCCACCATGAGCACTGACACCACCTCCACCTGGGCCGATAAGCTCGACTTCGACGACCCGCACACTTCACCCGCAGACCGTGAGGAGGCGATGCGTACGTTGCTGACCCGTCGGCTCAACGCGGTCGCGCAACCCAGCCTGGAAATCAATCGGCTCCACGAAGCACAGGCCAGCGCCAGCGAAGCGGCCAAGACCCTCAGTGGCTTGCTCGGGCGCGCGCCCAGAGTACTGGGCATCATGCGCAGCGCGCTGCAGGAGGCGTTTGGCCTGGACCCGGACACCGTGCTGTTCACCGAACCGCGGCCACCGGCCCCGCCCCAGAAGGTCGACAGCCTGACCGAACGCGCACTGGCCTTGCTGATCCAGCCCCACGTGCCAATCAATATCAACCACTTCACCGCGCTGACTATCAAGGGCGATCCGGCCCGTACCTTGCCCTATACGGCCTGGGATGCGCTGGTGCGGGTCAAGGGGTTGGCCTTGCTTGGGCGCATCGAACAGGCGACCCGTGAGTACTGGCAACAGCTGGCCCATGGTTCGTGGTTGACCCGTCGCAGGCGCTGGGCGCAATTGCGTACGTCAATGTTCGCAGCCAATGCGTTGCTGGCCCATCGCGTATACCAACTGTCCGACAGCGGCTTTGACATGCTGCGCAAATTGCTCGAAATACCCGACGCTGACCAGCGCCAGCGGGCCGGCGGCGAATGGGCGAATGTGCACGTGTGCAGGGTCATGTGGCCCGGCACCAACCAGCGCAGCGTGCCGGTTCCAGGGGCCTTGCATATCTATCGCGAGGGCGGTGAGGGGGATTCGCCACACGTGGTGTATCTGCCCGGCCTGTTTCGCCAGTTCTACGAGTTCGGTTCCTGGCACCAATTGGTGTGCGACCTGCCAATACTGGTCAATGGCCCGCTGAGTCGCGTGTTGTGGCAGTGCCTGCCGTTGCGGCGCTGGCATGAACTGTGTGAGGCGCCTGGCGTTACCCCTACGCCGTTCATCCCTCAGCGTGGGAGCCTGTTGCGTGACGACGCGCTGTTCGCCAGCGCCAGCGAGGTGCTGGACGGGCAATGGGATAACGAACTGGCGTGCGCCTTGTCGATCAACCACGCCGCGGTGGGCCTTCAGGGCGCGAACGCGTCCGCGGCTCCCGATGTGTGGCGCTTGCTCAAATTCATCGAGAAAGGGCGTCGGCGCCTGGTCGCCTTCCCGCGCTTGGGACATACCCTGCAGATTTTGCTGGAGTGGGATCGGCAGCGCCGCAGCGGCGAGATCGTGGCGGGGCACCTGGCGCCGGAACTTGCGTTGAAAACCCGCCAGGCGCAGCTCAAACGTTATGAAAAAGCCTTGATGGGCTTGCTCGATGCGACGGATGTGGGCAAGGACAGCGTGGCCTACGAGGATTTCCTCAGCCTTGAACGCCAATGGCAGGCCCAGGTAGCGGCGGCGCGCAAGTGGGCCCAGGGGCCGCTGGCCCGTGTGTTCGAAAAACAGCATTGGCAGGAGCAACCCGAGGGTTCGCGCAATCGTGCTTCCTTGCTGGGCGCGGCACAGCTGCAGGCTCTGCTGTACGAGGCGCAGATGCAGCAGCGCTTGAATCTGATCAGCGATGTGCACCTGGCGCATCTGGAAGCGGCGCTGAGTGAAGCCTGGCAGCCTGGGCAACAGGCCACGGATACCTGCGTGCTGCAAGTCGCGGTAGGCGGCGATGCCGCTACCTTGTACCCGCTGCTCGGCGCGGTGCTGGTGACCGGCAACGCGGCCCAGGCCGACCCCGGCGCCTCGTACCCGGTGCTGCTATATGTGGCCGGCCAGTACGGAGGGCTGGTAGCGTTTGACTCCCTGAATGCTTTTGCCGAGGCGCTTGACGCCAGCCTGAAAAGCCGCGATGGCTCTATGCTGTGGCGCTGTATCGGGCGGCACCAGCGGGAACAAGTGCGCACGGCGATCAGCGCGTTGCCCACGGAGGCCTCCCTGGTGGTGAGCTATGAAATGATCAAGCGTGCCTTGCTCAAGGACCTGTTCATCAAGCATCTGCAACATCACGTCGCGATGAACAAGCTGATTGATCAGGGAGAGCGGCTGTTCAGCGAGGTGAGTGACCGGCAGTTGAGCCGCCTGTTATTGGCCCAGGAATTGTTCGACGGCCTGCAGGTGCCGGCCAATGATGCACGAACCCTGGCCTTGGCCAACCTCAACCTGCTGCAGTCGGCAGCCATCCAGGCGAGCAAGCTGCCCGCCTGGATGGCCACGGCAACCCGCGCCCAACGCCAGCACTACAAGGGTCTGTGTCGCCGCTACCTGGCCAATGCCTGGGCGGTTGAACACAAACTGTGGCTGGAGTTGCCCGACCTGGAATCCTATGCCCGCCAGGCACTGATCGCCCGTTTGAGCCAAGACGGTTTGTACCCGCAATTGGATATCGATAAACCCCTGCTCGATATGCCCGATGATGTGAATTCCCAAATGTGTAGCTGGTCAAGCCAATGCGCGGTAGGGGACCGCAATGTAAAAATCACCGTCAGTCAGCAGCGCACCACCTTCAGCCTGCTGCAATTGGCGCTGCATAACCTTGATCCCAAGGCCCCCTGGACTCGCTGGCGCTTGAACCGTGCACGCTGGCTGGACTCGGCCTGGAAAGACCGACTGAGTGTGTCTTACCTGATCAAGACTCTTGCGTCCCTGGACGTGGGCGGGGAATACGACAAGCTGATCCAGCGTGCATTCTACCCGTCTGGATCGACCCAGGTGCCCGCCCCGGGCCTATCCCAGGCGTTGGTTTATCGGGCCTTACAGCAAAGGGCCCAGATGCAGGTGTACAGCGCCATTCGCCAAGGCTTGAGCGAACAGGCGCAACGTGTGTTCAGTCGCGTCATGGCGGCGCAGGTGGCGAGCGATCTGAAAGGTGATGGGCTGGATGTGCAATTGGGCTTGGTGCGTCTGGTGGGCCATACCCTGGAACATGACCGCCATATCGCCGGGATACTGGTCATGCAGGACAGCCTTTCCGGACTGTGCGTCGTGTACTGGCCCGCCGCTCTGGAAAGCCCACCCATCGCCGAGTACGCCAGCATGGCCCTGGCCGAGCAAGCCTTGAACAAGGTCGGTGCCTTGTCCTTGAACCTGAAAGCGTTGGCGCGCCAGGTGGCGCCCGGTTGGGAGGCCCAGGCCGTCGACAGCTATCCCGGGGAAGATCCGCAGGTGGAACCCCGCCGATTGTTTATACACCGGGTCTATGTACCGGCGGTTGCGCGTTTTGTCAGGCAGCTCGTCAGTTTTTTCACGGTGCGGCACAAGGTGCCAGCGGTAGACCAAGGCAGTGTCGAAGTACAAATCAGCGAGCAGATTGCGCTGGCGCCCGACGGTTGGCTGGCGACGGTGGCCACCTCCCAGGGCAACGCCAGGGCGCTGCTGGCCCACGCGCGGATGTTCGAGCTGCAACGCCGTGCCCAGGCCCAGTCCAATTCTTCCCTGGCATTAGAGGCGTATCGCGAGCAGCGCTTGGGCGAGCAGCACGCCGCGAGCATTCGTGGGCTGTTGTCATTCGTACCGGTGTTGGGCGTGGGTATCAGCTTGTATGAAATGCTGCTCGCGGCGCGGCGCTATCATTTCAGCGGCGATGCCCATGACGCCGTGGATGTAGCGTTCCTTACCCTGATGGCGTTTCTCGATGTGTTGTCGTCCTTTGGTCCTGCCCCCAAGGGCACGCGTGTTGCGCGGGCCTCCCTGTCGCATTTGCATCGTCACCATGGGTTCGCCAGTGGCGTACTCGCCGGCCTGAAAGTGTCGCCTGGCAAACCGCTCAGCCTGCTGAGCCATTTCAAATCCTTGAACAGTCTGGAGGGCGCCGTTGAGTTGAAGTGGCCGGAAGGCAAGGGGCGGTATGTGAAGAATGGCCAGCAGATGGTTACCGAGGGCCAAGAGGCCTACTCGGTGTATCAACGTAAGAATGAATCGGCGCTGCGCCTGAAAGTAACGCAGGGCGATGGACAAGATGAGTTGCTCTTGAACATCGACCAGCCCAGGGAATGGTTGCTGGGGGCCGATGCGCCGCAACCGGGACCCAGTTCGGGCGTGCTCAACCCGTGGCGCGGGCAGGCAGAGACGGTGCAGGACTGGCAACCACCGATTGTGCGTACTGCTACGCAAACCAGAATTGTGCAATCAAGCTCAACGGCTACCCATTGGCAAAATTGGCGCATCCCACCCGGGGAAGTGGGGCAAATATCGCGGTCTCCGTCTGCCGGGGTGTTTTACATTGATCCGGATGCCCGAGGTTTTCCCCACAATGTCATCCGAGTGGCACCTGCCAATACCCAACTGATGTATCCGGTGAGCAGCTATTACAGAATGCTCCCCGAGGGCAACCGGGCTCCGCTGCAGGGCATCCAGTTTATCCACAGGAACGAGCCGCTGGTTTCGTTGGCCCGCGCTGATATTGAGCGTTGGACGATTACGCAAACGCTTGAGCAGCCTGTTCCGGTAACCCATGTTCAAGCCAGTGAATGGCGGTTCCATGCCCCCCTGTTCGACAGGCCTTTGACGGACTATGTGGGCACGGCGTTCCCCACCATGACACCCCAAAGCCGGGAGTTCACCGTCGCAAGGTTGATTGAGTTATCAGGCCCAGAGCGCCCTGCAACGGCCACCCATCTGCTCAACCTGCGAGCGGCGATCGACGATTGGATACCCCAGCCCCCTGCGCGGCCTGGCCAGACGGATGACTTGCTGCGGATGTTGCGCCCTCACGACCTGGGCGAGGCGTACATACACATCGGTTTCGATGGTAAAGCGCCTGGTTTCACGCGCGTAGACTTCACTCCGCCTGTCCCTTTAGAGGCCAGGCTCCAGAGAGATAAGCACCTGGTTGCAGCTCGACAGGCTACGCAACGAGTGGCAATCCGCAGAGTACTCAATGATCAGGGTTTCACTGTACGGGAGCTCCCGGTAGGACGCGACGGGGCAGGTGTGATACCGGACTTGATCGCAACCCATCCCAATTCTCCAAACCGACTGTACTACGTGGCATATCAGTGGCTTGAGAAGGGGAGCATCAGGATGTTGAGCAAGTTCAAGGAGCGTTGGCTGCGCAAAAGTGCGACAGCAGACGCCGAGGTTAAACTTGCGCTGGAGGAAGGGCGCCTGGTTCCCATCATGTCCGGCATTCAATGGCCAGTCTTTGGACGGGTGCCTGCCAGTGTTTACTTCATCAAATTGACTACTGTCCCTTAAGCAGCGACGCCACACCGGCACCGCCGAACAGTGTGGCGCTCACCCGGTTGAACCAGCTTTGGCCCTTGCCGCTGCGCAGATACCGCGCGGCGCCATGGGCGCCCAGGCCGTAAGCCAGCTTGCACAGCAGGTCGAGCACGGCCCAGGTGGCAATCATGACCAGCAGCTGTGGAAAGAACGCTTGCTGACTGTTGAGAAATTGCGGCAGGAAGGCGGCAAAAAACAGGATGTCCTTGGGGTTGCTGGCACCCAACACAAAAGCCCGGCCAAACAGAGCGCCAAAGCGTGGCACTGCCGGCGCCTGCGGGGACTGCGCCACGTGGGCCGGTTGCCGCGCCTGCTGCCAGCTCTGCCAGGCAAGATAGAACAGGTACAGTGCGCCGACGATTTTCAACGCGCTGAACCACTGCTCCGACGCCAGCAACAGCGCGCCCAGGCCCAAGGCCGAGGCGCTCAGCAGGCAGATCGAGGCAAACACGCCGCCCAGAAACGCCGGGTATGAACGGCGCAGGCCGTAGTTGAGGCTGTTGCTGATCATCAGCAGCGACAGCGGGCCGGGGATCAGGATCACAATCAATGCAGCGCCGCTGAACAGCAGCCAGGTTTCCAGGGTCATTCACAGTCCTCCATTGGTGCAAAAGCCTCACCCGGAGGTGAGGCGATTTTTTCAGCTATTCCCGGCCTACAGGAAGATGAACTTGGCGATAAAGATCACGCACAGTACCCACAGGCTGACGGAAATCTCGCGGTACTTGCCGGTGCCAGCCTTGAGCGCCACATAAGTGATAAAGCCCAGGGCGATCCCATCGGCGACCGAGAACGTCAGCGGCATCATGATCGCGGTGACGATCGCCGGGATGCTGTCAGTGGCTTCATCCCAATTGATATGGGCCATGCTCGCCATCATCAGCATCGCGACGTAGATCAGCGCGCCGGCGGTGGCATAAGCTGGAATCATGCCAGCCAGCGGTGCGAAGAACATCGCCGCCACAAACAGCACGCCCACGGTCACCGCGGTCAAGCCGGTACGACCTCCTGCAGCAACACCCGCAGCACTTTCCACATAGCTGGTCACCGGCGGTACGCCGACCATGGCGCCAAACACGCTGGACGCACTGTCGGCTTTCAATGCGCGCGACAGGTTATCGATCTTGCCATCGGCATTCACCAGCCCGGCACGTTGGGCGACGCCCATCAGTGTACCGGCGGTATCAAACATGTGTACAAAAAGAAATGCAAATACCACGCTGATCATGCTGACATTGAATACACCTTTGATGTCCATCGCCATCCAGGTGGGTGCCAGGCTCGGTGGCGTGGAAAGAATGCCGTTGTAGTGCACCAGGCCCAGGCCCCAACCGGCCAGGGTCACGACGATGATGCTGATCAGGATCGCGCCGAATACCCGGTGGTAACTGAGAATGGCGATCAGCAGGAAACACACCGCCGCCAGCAGCGGTGCAGGTTCGTGCAGGGAGCCGAGCTTGATCAAGGTCGCTGGGCTGTCGACGATGATGCCCGCGGTTTTCAGACCGATCACCCCGAGGAACAAACCGACGCCTGCGCCCATGGCATGACGCAGACTCACCGGAATGCTATTAAGCAGCCATTCGCGCACCCGCGACAGTGTCAGGCCCATGAACAGCACGCCGGAAATGAACACCGCGCCCAGTGCGGTTTCCCAGGTGTAGCCCATAGTGCCGACGACGGTGTAGGTGAAAAACGCGTTCAAGCCCATCCCCGGCGCCAGGCCCACCGGCCAGTTGGCGTACAAGCCCATCAACAGGCAACCCAGGGCGGCGGCGATGCAAGTGGCGACAAATGCCGCGCCGTGATCTATACCCGCATCGGCCATGATGTTGGGGTTGACGAAGATGATGTAGGCCATGGTGATAAAGGTTGTGAGGCCGGCGATCAGCTCGGTCTTCACTGTGGTGCCATGCAAGCGCAGTTTGAACAGGCGTTCCAGCCAACCACCTTGCGGCGCGGCGAGGTCAAGCGTAGGGGCTTCGGTTTTGCGGCTATCCACAGCGAGTACTCCTCAAGCGTTTTATTGTTATGTCCAGCGCCGGTTACCTTAAGTGGGCACAGCGCTTTGAGGTACTGGCGGGTTTTGTTGACTGAAAGGTCAGGAACTCGCACGAAACGAATTATGCTTTTGTATACAAATAAAGCAAATAATGTTTTCGATTGTCTGGGCGAAAGAAGATGAAAGGCGGATTTTCATGAAGCAGGAGCAATTTATTCGGTCCGTTACCTTGAAACAATCCTTCGACACCCGCACCTTATCGGCGCAAGCATTCGGTCAGAGCGCACCAGTGGCATAAGGGGAGCCCCATGTACAAGGTTTATGGCGATTACAAGTCGGGCAACTGCTACAAGGTCAAATTGATGCTTAACCTGTTGGGCATCCCGTATCAATGGATCGATGTCGACATCCTCAACGGCGACACCGAGACTGCCGAATTCCTGGCCAAGAACCCCAATGGCAAGATCCCGGTGCTGGAGCTGGAAGACGGCACCTGCCTGTGGGAGTCCAATGCGATTCTTAACTTTCTCGCCGATGGCAGTGAGTTCCTGCCGTCCGAACCGCGCCTGCGCACCCAGGTATTGCAGTGGCAGTTTTTCGAGCAGTACAGCCATGAGCCGTATATCGCGGTGGCGCGGTTTATCCAGTTCTACCTGAACATGCCGGAAGATCGCCTTGAGGAATACAAGACCACCCACAAGGGCGGTTACAAGGCCTTGAGGGTCATGGAGCGCCAGCTGCAAGCCACGCCGTACTTGGTGGGTGAGCAGTATTCGATTGCCGATATTGCGCTGTATGCCTACACCCATGTGGCCCATGAAGGAGGCTTCGACCTGGCGCCTTACCCGGCGGTGCAGGTGTGGTTGCAGCGGGTGGCCAGGCATCCGAAGCATGTGACGATGGTGGATTAATCGCAGGCGCAAAGGTAGGAGGGCTTGCTCCTACTAGCGGCCTGACAGCGTACAGCTATCTGACTGATGCACCGCGATCCAAGTGTGGGAGGGGGCTTGCTCCCGATAGCGGTGGGTCAGTTAATAATTTATGACTGTTATTCCCCCATCGGGACATGGGGATCTACACAACTTCTGGTACGCCGCCGGCCCATGTGGGAGGGGGCTTGCCCCCGATGGCGGCCTCACAGCCGACCAGGATGTTCGGTTGGATCGCGTACATATCCATTGTTTAAGTGACGGCCGCTATTGGTTCCGCCCTTACGGCGGGTCACTTTCGAAAAGCGCGAAAGTAACCAAAGCAGAGCAAGATCAAGAGCGGCTCGCTTCGCATCGTGGTTACTGACGGTCGCATGTCAGAGTTGTGCAGATACCCATGCCCATCGGGAGCAAGCCCCCTCCCACAGTTAGATAGCGATAAGCTGCCAGGCAGCAAGCCCCCACATTCAGCGCAGCGGTGTATCAGGTAATTCCTCATTGAGCAGTTCATAGCAGCGTTGTGCTGCCGAGCTCAATGTCATCCCGCTGCGACTGATCAAGCCAATCTCTCGATTCACCCCGGGATGCTCGATATCGATCCGCTTCAACCCTTCCAGGCTGTCTGCCGCTGACTCCGGCAGCACGCTGATCCCCAATCCCTGGCGCACCAACGCCAATACCGTCGACATGTAGTTGGCCTCCATGCCCGCGTTCAGCGTCAACCGGGTCTCGTCAAACAGGGCGTCCACCTGTTCGCGCACGCTGCTGTCGCGTCCGGTAAGGATGATCGGCTGCTCTGCCAGTTGTTGCAGGGTCAGTGACCGATAGCGTGTCAGCCGATGGTCCAGCGGCACAAACGCACACAAGCGGTCATTCAGCACCGGCACGAATTCCAGGCCATGACTCAAGCGCGCACGTACCCCGATGCCAAAATCCACCTCGCCGTTGCGGACCTGGGCATGAATGCGATGGGCCACCAGATCATGCAGGCGCACCTCAATACCGGCGAAGCGTTCGCGAAACAGGCGCAAGGCCGGGGGCAGGGCGCCGGCGCATACCGAAGGCAGGGCGGCGATGGTCACCACGCCCCGACGCAGGGCGGCCAGGTCGCGGGAGCCGGTGACGATGTTGTCCAGGTCCAGCAGCAGTTTTTCCATCGGCCCGCGGGCCTCATGGCCGGCAGCGGTAATACTCACGTGGCGCGGGCTACGGTCGAGCAGGGCGACGCCGAGCCAGTCTTCCAGTTGTTGCACCTGCACGGTCAGGGCCGACGGCGACAAATGCAGCTCGTTGGCGGCCTTGGTGAAACTGCCGGTGCGGGCAACGGCAAGGAAAGCCTGGATGTGCTGGATCGAGTTTTTCATTCTGTTTTTCCGAACGTGCTAGGCCGAATATTCCAATTTACAAAGACTAACCCGCTTCCAATACTCCAGGGAAAACAATAATCGGCCAACCAGGCCGCCCTGGAGTAACCCATGCTCGCAACCCTGGGTGTCATCACCATCCTCTGCCTGCTCGCTGCCGTCATGAGCAAACGCCTCTCACCGCTGGTGGCCCTGATCGCCTTGCCGATCATCGCCGCGCTGCTCGGTGGTTTCGGTCTGCAGACCAGTGCCTTCATCATTACCGGGATCAAGAACGTCGCCCCCGTGGTCGGCATGTTTGTGTTCGCAATCCTGTTTTTCGGGATCATGACCGACGCCGGCATGCTTGACCCCATCATTGATCGCATCCTGCGCACGGTAGGGACGCGTCCTACGCGCATTGTTGTTGGTACTGCCACCCTGGCTCTGCTGGTGCACCTGGACGGTTCCGGCGCAGTCACCTTTCTGGTGACCGTGCCGGCGATGCTGCCGTTGTATACGCGGCTGGGCATCGACAAGCGCATCCTCGCCTGCGTCTGCGCAATGGCGGCGGGGGTCAACTTTCTGCCCTGGACCGGGCCGGTACTACGCTCGTCGGCAGCCCTGCATGTGCCTGTCGCTGACTTGTTCCAGCCGTTGATCCCGGTGCAGATCGTCGGGCTGATCTTTGTCTTCGCTTGTGCCTGGTGGCTGGGCCATCGTGAAGAAAAACGCCTGGGCCTGGGCGCTGGTTCGACGGTGGATGCGGTACCGCAACGGGTGCTCAGTGATGAAGATATCAAGCTGCGCCGCCCTCGATTGTTCTGGCTCAACCTGATTTTGACCGTGCTGGTGATGGTGGTGATGATCGCCGGTTGGGTCGACCCGGTGGTGATGTTCATGCTCGGCACCGTGATCGCGCTGTGTATCAATTACCCCAACGTCGACGCCCAGCGTGCACGCATCGACGCCCATGCGAAAACCGCGCTGACGATGGCCAGTATCCTGCTCGCCGCCGGGGTGTTCACCGGCATCATGCAAGGCACCGGCATGCTCAAGGCCATCGCTGAAGTGGCGGTGGCGCAGATTCCGGCGGGTCACGGCAAGTTGATCCCGGCAGTGGTGGGCTTTTTATCCATGCCCCTGAGCATGTTGTTTGATCCCGATTCCTATTATTTCGGTGTGATGCCGGTGATCGCCGAAGTCGGCAAGGCCTTGGGCGTCGACCCACTGCAAGTGGCCCAGGCCTCGTTGCTGGGCGTGCACACCACTGGTTTCCCGGTCAGCCCGCTGACCCCTGCGACCTTCCTGTTGGTGGGCCTGTGCAAGATCGAACTGGCCGATCACCAGCGCTTCACCATCCCTTTCCTGTTTGCCGCGTCGGTGTTGATGACCCTGACGGCATTGCTCCTGGGAGTGATTTGAGATGAATACATTGCGTATCGGTTCCGGCGCCGGCTATTCCGGCGACCGTATAGAACCGGCTGTGGAACTGGCCGAACAGGGCGACCTGGATTACCTGGTGTTCGAATGCCTGGCCGAACGCACCATTGCCCTGGCGCAGCAGGTGCGTATCAGCGACCCGCAGGGCGGTTACGACCCGCTGCTGGGTGAGCGCATGCGCCGGGTCCTGCCCTTTGTCGGACGGCTTGCAGGGCGTCGCCGCTTGCGCGTGATCACCAATATGGGCGCGGCCAACCCGCTGGCGGCTGCCATTGAAGTACGGCGTATTGCCGCCGAACTCGGCCTTGGCCTCAAGGTGGTGGCCGTGGTGGGCGATGATGTACTGCATGCCTTGCCTGGCGAGCAGTTACTGGATAACGGCCAGACCGTCGGGTCCCTCGGCGAGCGGCTGATTTCCGCGAATGCCTACCTGGGTGTGGACGGCATTCTTGAGGCGCTGCGCGTCGACGCTGATGTGGTGATCACTGGGCGTGTGGCCGACCCTTCGTTGTTCCTGGCGCCGCAGATGTTTGAGTTCGGTTGGGCCTTTGATGACTGGCAACGCCTGGGCCGCGGCACCTTGGTCGGGCATTTGCTCGAATGCGCGGGCCAGGTCAGTGGCGGTTATTTTGCCGACCCGGGTTTCAAGGATGTGGATGACCTGGCGCGCCTGGGTTTTCCACTGGCTGAAGTCGATGCGGATGGCCAAGCCTTGATCACCAAAGTCGCAGGCTCCGGGGGGCGGGTCAGCCGGGCCACATGCGCCGAGCAATTGATCTACGAAGTGCATGACCCTGCCGCCTATTTGACCCCGGATGTGATCGCCGATTTTTCCCAGGTGGGGTTTGTCGAGGAGAACGTGGACCGGGTGCGTGTCCAGGGCGCTGATGGCCGAGCCCGGCCTGAACAGTTGAAGGTCAGCGTCGGTTATCTGGATGGCTGGATCGGTGAGGGGCAGATGTCCTACGGCGGTCCGGGTGCAATCGCACGGGCCCAACTGGCGCGAGACGTTGTACTCAAACGTCTGGAATTGATGGGCGTGAGGATGCAGGAGGTGCGCGCCGAGTTGATCGGCATGGACGCGCTGCACGGCCAGCGCAGCAGTGTTGAACCCTGGGAAGTACGTCTGCGGGTGGCGGCCCGTTGTGAGGATCGCAGTGAAGCCGTGCACGTCGGCAATGAAGTGGAAACCCTCTACACCAACGGCCCCTCCGGTGGTGGTGGCGCAAGCAAGAGCGTGCGCCAGGTGGTGGCAGTGGCTTCGCTGCTGTTGCCCCGTGACGCGGTCAAACCGAGGATTGAAGTATGAAACTGCACACGCTGGCCCATTCCCGCACGGGCGATAAGGGCGACACTTCGAACATTTCCATCATCGCCTATCGCTGCGAGGATTATCCGTGGCTATGTGAACAGCTGACGGCTGAACGCGTGGCCGAGTTCTTTGCCGGTTTACGTGAGCCCGATGCGGCACCGGTTCAGCGTTATGAGTTGCCGAACGTGCAGGCGCTGAACTTCGTTCTGCCGGGAATCCTGCGCGGCGGCGTGACCCGCTCGCTGGCCCTGGATGCCCATGGCAAGTGCCTGGGTTCGGCACTGCTGGACCTGGATTTGCCAACACCGAACTAGATGCGGGATGGGCGGTGCGACGATTCGACTTGCCCACTCCCACAGTGGTTTCGTGTAGGCCGGTCAGACTGCAGCGAAGCGCTTGTCCAGGTAATCGATGATCACCTTGGAGTCGTACATCCAGGTGGCCTGGCCATTCTCTTCGATGCGCAGGCACGGCACCTTGATTTTGCCACCTTGCTCCAGCAGAGTCTGGCGGTCCTGCTCGTTGTTCTTCGCGTCTTTGAGGGCGACCGGCACGTTGAGGCGATGCAGTGTACGGCGGGTCTTGACGCAAAACGGGCAGGCGTGGAACTGATACAGCGTCAGGCTCTTGGCCGCTTCGTTCACGAGTGCCTGTTGTTCGGCGGGGCGCTGTTTTTTGCGTGGGCGAGTCAGGAAATCGCCTGCGATGATGATTTGGCCGAGGCCCACTCGAAGTGCTTTGACGAACATGGCTGTTACCTCTTGCCCATAACTGAGGGGGCGCAGCTTACCTGATTTCTGCAGGCGAAAAAAAACCGGCGATGAACGCCGGTTTTTTTACCACTCGCCCGTTACTTGATCAGGCTGAGGAATTCGCTGCGGGTAGCCGCGTTGTCGCGGAACTCACCGAGCATCACCGAGGTGATCATCGACGAATTCTGTTTCTCTACACCGCGCATCATCATGCACATGTGCTTGGCCTCGATCACCACGGCCACGCCGAGGGCGCCGGTCACTTCCAGCACGGCATCGGCGATCTGGCGGCTGAGGTTTTCCTGGATCTGCAGGCGGCGCGCATACATGTCGACGATCCGTGCGACCTTCGACAGGCCCAGCACTTTGCCGCTTGGGATATAGGCAACGTGAGCCTTGCCGATAAACGGCAGCAGATGGTGTTCGCACAACGAGTACAGCTCGATGTCCTTGACCAGCACCATTTCGCTGTTGTCGGAGCTGAACAAGGCACCGTTGGTGACTTCTTCGAGGGTCTGTGCATAACCGCGGCAGAGATACTGCATCGCCTTGGCGGCACGCTTTGGCGTGTCGAGCAGGCCCTCGCGGGAGACGTCCTCGCCGAGTTGGCCGAGAATCTCTGTGTAATTCTGTTCCAGGGACATGAAACTACCTGTGGGATTTTCGCAAAGTGCAAGGTTACGGTGGCGGACACATCGCTGCAAGCCTGACGATGGCACTTGTTACTCGTCGCGCCCTTCCAGCATGGTGCGCTTGAGCATCACATACACCGCGCCGGCACCGCCATGGCGGGGCTGGCAGGAGGTAAAGCCGAGCACCTGGGCATGCTGGCGCAGCCAGGTGTTGACGTGACTCTTGATCATCGGCCGCTTGCCGTCCAGCCGCACAGCCTTGCCGTGGGTGACGCGCACGCAGCGGATTTCGAACCGGGTGGCTTCGGCGAGGAAGGCCCACAGGGTTTCCCGGGCTTTTTCCACGTTCATGCCGTGCAGGTCGAGGCTGCCTTCGAACGGGATCTGGCCGGCCTTGAGCTTGCGTATCTGGCTTTCCTGCACGCCGTCGCGAGCCCACATCAGCTCATCTTCGGGGCCGACGTCGATAACGAACTGGTCTGACAGGCCATCCACCGTGGTGGCATCGGTGCGCACGGTCGCGGCCTGGCGCAGCTTGGCGATCTGCGCCCGGTCAGTCTTGGGTTTGCCGGTGTCGGCGCGGTCGTGCTTGATCGGCTTGACGCCGCGCAGCTCGTTCTTGAACAGGGAAAAATCGTCGTCTTGCATGTCAGCCTCCGCGAAGGGCGGGCAGTTTACCTAAATCGCGGCGGCCAGGGCGCAGCAAATGCTATCCAAGCGCCATCAGTCGTGCTTTTTCATCAGGTGCGAGGCGATATTCAACGACAACGGCTGGCGCATCCGCCGACGACTGCGGCGCCACAGCCATACACCCAGCCATATTACGAGCAGGCCAATCACTAACAGGATCGCCGAGACGCCGGGGCTGGCATTCAGTTCGCCCAGTGCCGGTGAATGCCCAAACAGGCCGGCGCCACCAGCGCCCGCCAACAGCACGCCTACTATGGCCAGCAACGCGGCAATGCCGGCTACCAGGCGCAGACGCCAGTTGCTCGGGCCCTTGGGGCGCAAGCGACGAGCATCAAAACCATCGGATATCTTCATTCCGACCTTTCCTCCAGGGTATCGGCCCTTCGACCGGAAGATACACAGGTTGTTCCAGTGCTCGAGGTAAAAGCGCCAAATGAGAGGGCTTTGCGGATGAGCGGCGCAGTCAATACGCCGCTCATTGGGGAGTGATCAGATCAGATCTTTGGTCAAGGCGAGGGTGGCGAAGTTGTCGGCCATGATCGCCATTTCGGTCTGCTGTACGTGCTCGGCACTCAGGATGCCGCCCTTGTAAGGCAGGTCGCGGGTGGCGCAGGCGTCTTCCACGAGGGTGCAGCGAAAGCCCAGGTTCTTGGCCGCACGCACGGTGGTACTGACACTGGAGTGGCTCATGAAGCCGCAGACGATCAGATCCAGAGAGCCAAGGTCCTGCAGGTGTTTTTCCAGGCCGGTGCCGTGGAAGGCGCTGGGCAGCAGCTTGCCGATAATGGTTTCGTCACCCTCAGGCTCCAGGCCCGGAATGAACTCGCCGCGCTCGCCCTGGGGGTCGAACAGGCCGCCGACGGTGCCCAGGTGGCGCACATGCACGATCGGGCGCCCGGCGTTGCGTGCCGCCGCCGACAGTTGCTTGATATGCTCGACAGCCGCGTCCATGCCCGAAAGGGCGAGTGGGCCGCTGAGGTATTCCTTCTGGGCGTCGATGATCACAAGAGTCGCATGATTGAGGTTGGCTGCTGCGTAACCGCGACCGCTGAGTTGAAACATCGTCTTTGGAACGGACATTCTGGGGGCTCCTGTGAGTGGGGCTTTTGCGACATTGTCCACTGGCTGAGCGCTTCTGTGAATCGCTACTATCGTAAGGTACGCCGTTGCTGGCGTGCAGCCATGTCAAGAGGTGGGCCTGTTTAACACAAAGCGGGCCAATTGGATGAAATCCGACGTACGGCGCCGGGGTTTTCGTACATCGTCGGTACAGGTGAAGGCTGTTAGAATCGCCAGTCGTTTTTTCCAGGAGTCTGCCCCCGTGATCACTTCCCGCCTGCGCACCTTGCGCGACCACATCCGTTGGGCTGTCAGCCGTTTCCATGGGGAAGACCTGTTTTTCGGCCATGGTACCGACAACGCCTGGGACGAAGCCCGGCAATTGGTGCTCGGCGCCTTGCACCTTCCGTGGGAAATTGCCGACAGCTACCTGGATTGCAACCTGGAAGAAGAGGAAATCTCCCATGTGCAGCGTTTGCTGCATCGCCGTATCCACGAGCGTGTGCCCACTGCCTACCTGTTGAAAGAGGCGTGGTTCTGCGGCCTGTCGTTTATCGTCGATGAGCGCGTGTTGATTCCGCGCTCACCGATTGGCGAACTGATTGAACACCGCTTCGAGCCATGGCTGGCCCAGCCGCCGGCACGCATCCTCGACCTGTGCACTGGCTCTGGTTGCATTGGCATAGCCTGTGCCTACGAGTTCCAGGACGCTGAAGTGGTGCTGGGTGACTTGTCTTTCGAAGCCCTGGAAGTGGCGAATCAGAATATCGAGCGCCACGGCGTCGACGAGCGCGTCTATACCGTACAAGGCGATGGTTTCGACGGCCTGCCTGGCCAGCGTTTCGACCTGATCGTGTCCAACCCGCCCTACGTGGATGCCGAAGATTTCGCCGACATGCCAGATGAGTACCAGCACGAGCCGGAATTGGGCCTGGCCTGCGGTGACGACGGCCTGAACCTGGTGCGCCGGATGCTCGCCGAAGCGGCCGATCACCTGACCGAGAAGGGGTTGCTGATTGTCGAAGTGGGCAACAGCCAGGTGCACGTCGAAGCGCTGTACCCGGAAGTGGACTTCGCCTGGCTGGACTTCCAGCGCGGTGGGCATGGGGTGTTCATGTTGACGGCTGAGCAGTGTCGCCAACACCAGGCCATTTTCGCTGCCAGGGTTTAACCCAGGTTTAACTGAAGAAACTGGGCCAATGTGGGAGGGGGCTTGCTCCCGATGGGGGAGTGTCAGTAGATGCATTGCTAACTGACACACCGCTATCGGGGGCAAGCCCCTTCTTATCAAACTTCAAGTAATCTACTGATTTTAAAGAGTTAAAATTTAGTCTTAACGCCGGATATTTTGGAGGCGGCCCAGGTTGCTGCGCGACGGCGCCACGTCGACGATGTGACCGGGTTGTTGGGTTGTTGGGGCGAGTACATATCCGTTATTTAGGTTACGGCCACTATTGGTTCCGCTTTTACAGCGGGTCACTTTTGAAAAGAGCCCAAAAGTAACCAAAAGGCTCTTGCCCCACCACTCGGCACCTCGCCCAGGCTCGGTGTGCCCTCTCTCCGGCTTGAAACCGTGGGCCGCCGTCATGGGCCATCCTTGGCCCAGGACGGCTAACCCGGCGTCCTGCCGGGTTGCCCACGGCTTCAAGCCTGCGTTCGGCCAGCGTGGTTTAACGGGGCGCCTAAGATCAAAAGCAAGATCAAGAGCGACTCGCTGCGCATCGCAGATACGCTGGCGGCGCTTCTGCTTTTCTGTAGGAGCGAGCTTGCTCGCGAAAAACCTGAGAACGCCGCGTTCTTTCTGGTTTCCCGCGTCATCGTTAACGACCTTCGCGGGCAAGCCCGCTCCCACAGGGGTACGCGCAAGCTTCAACGATCAGGTCGGCTATAAGGCCGCCTCGCTGTGTTTTTGATCTTAGGCGCCCCGTTAAACCACGCTGGCCGGAATTCGACAGGGATTTGGGGGGTAAACCGGCAGGGATGCCGGTTTAGCCGCCCCGCGCCATGGATGGCGCGTGGCGGCGGCCCCCCAAATCAATGTCGGATTACGGGCACACCGAGCCTGGGCGAGGTGCCGAGTGGTGGGGCAAGAGCGTTTTGCTTACTTTGCCGCTTTTGCAAAGTGAGCCGCTGTAAGAGCCAGCCCTTTCAAGGTCTTTTCGTTTTGGCAGCCTTAAGTACCCTGTCCGTTGAAACATGCGCATTCACCGCGGTGCCTTTAACCCATGTTTTGGGCTTGGGTACCTTGGGGCCACGGGGGCTTTTCGCAACTTGTTTAGGTTGGATATTTTTGGCAAGCGCCAATAAGTGCTGAGCCAGTTTTTCCAACGGAATGACAGGAAGATGTTCCGAGGGCAGCGCAATCTGCATTCCCTCATATCCACTCCTGACCTGAACCGCTAAATGGTAAATCGAGACTTCCCATCCTTCAGGCTGGGTATCCCGATGAGCTTGTTCAACACTGCGTTTGAGAACAGCCAGGACGTTGTAAGCCAATACCGCCGTTGCGAACCCGAGTAAGGCAGCCTTTGGGCTGCCAAGGGTTTCGATCTCACTTTCCAGGATCGCTTCCAGTCGCTGGAACATACCTTCAATGCTCCAGCGGCGGCGATACAGTTCGGCGATCTGTTGTGCACTGACGCTCTCAGGCAGGTTGCTCCAGAACATCAAGCTGCTGTCGCCGGAGTCCGTTGGCGAATGAAGCGTCAGTTCGACACGCCGACATTGGTAACCGCCTTTGACCTGGATGATCTGCTCACGCACAGTGCCAGTTTCCACAGGTACTGGCTCTTGCCACTCACCCTCTTGAATCAAACGTGGATGCTTGGCTTGCTGACGAATGACAAAGCAAGTTTGGACTTGCTCACAAGCCTCCATAACCGGGAGCGTGCAATAAAGCCGGTCAGCCAGCCACACTTGGCCGGGCTCGGCATTGGCCAATAAAGGCAGCACACAAACGCGCTCGCTTGCGTAGGCATCCTCACACGCCTGAAGGTCGACGACCTGATCCAGATCGGGATCGTATGCAACAACCGAAAAACCGGGACGAGCGGCGCCGCGCTCGTTGCGTAAAGCTCCCAGACGTTTCTCAGTGGATGCCAGGTGATTACCATCCACTACCCGAACCTGCCAGCCCGGCAGCATCGCCGTGCAGCCCAGTTCCCGGATGGTTGGAGCCAGGCGCTGTGCACAGCCCGTAATCAGGGCGCGCAACAGAGCAGGCTCGGTACGACTGATCTTGTCGTAGAGCGCCGCCAGGCTAACAGGAAGGTCTTCCAGTTGTCGCGCAGCGGCGTGCAGAGATGGCTTAAAACCCAATGAAACAAGGGACATTAGCTTGATGATGGTCGAGAACAATAGCTCACGAGAATACTGCCGTTGCCGGTGTTCTTCGAAAACCTCATCAATCCACTCGGGGGCAATAGCCTGCTGCAGCGCCAGTTTGGCCATGACACTGGCAGGTGCTTTTTTCTCGAAACGCGCTAGAACTTCCGCCCACATCGTTTAGGTACCCCCTGAATGAAATTTCAGGGGGATTTTACAGAAGACCTTGAAAGGGCTGGCTGTAAGAGCGGAACCTATAGTGGCCGTTACCTAAACAACGGATATGTACCCAGGACGAAAACCAACATCCTCGGCTGTCAGGCCGCCACGGGAGCAAGCTCCCTGGTTTGCTGCGCGACAGCGTCACATCGAAGATGTGGTGGGGACTCCCACATTTGTAATTGCATTCCAGTCTGCTACCGGTGCGTGGCAATCCAGATCAACAAGCCCGCCTGAAACACCGTAAACGCCACCAGGCATGTAATGGTAAAGCGCAGCCCGCTGTCCTCCCGCTTGAACTTGGTGACCTTTTCCTCCTCCTTGCGCAACTTCACTTCCTGTTCCATCAGGTTCTGCTCGGCCTGTTGCAGCATCTGCGCGGCTTCGAGAATCTCCACGAACTGCACCTTCTCGGTGTTCCAGCTGTCGAGCACGCCGCTGACCTTGCCCGGCTGTACATTGCCTTTGAGGTGCTGCACATCGGCATAGGCCACATCAAAGCCCTGGATACGCAGGAAATGATCGCGGCGCAGGCGCGTGGCTTCGTTGAGGGCGTCCTTGTTGGCCAGGTCCACGCCATCGACGCGGTAGTGTGACCACTTCTTCTTTGCCCATGCCGCTGCCTGGGCGACCAGGAAACGGCCGAGACCACGGTTGGCCGGTTCGATTTCCAAGCTGTTGCCTGGGCCAAAGTGCACGCGGTGTTTATCGTGATCGACCCAGATATCCAAGTGATTCTGCTCGCGACGCACCCGTTGGCCGGGCAACTGAATGACCATGCGCAGCAAGCTGTGATGTTTGTCATGGCGCTCGGCATAGCCGAACTGCACGAAGCGCAACGGCCGGGCGCCGGTGGCGCGGTCGGTGGCCAGGGGCGCCAGACGCAGCATCTTGAAATGTTCGGCGTGGACGTCCGCCCACGGCAGGGCCGGCGCCACGACGGCCTCGGGCCCAGTCGGGGTGTCGGCAGTCGATTCGGGTGTTGCTTCGGTGGTTGTCATGCGGCGCGATCCTGTCCAAGCCCGGCGAGCCGACAGTCTTTTTACTGTCGACCCAGGGCTTATCGGCCGTTTTTCCCAGGACTGGAGGCCAATAGTCGCTTAACGGGGTTGAAGTCCGTCGATAAAGCCGACGATGCGCTCGCCCAGCTCAGCGGCGAGGGGCAGTTTCGGGTCGTTGTAGGACGCCAGTTGCTGCTTCACGTTGTTGGGCACGATGCGCATGACGTGGTTCATGCCTTCGATCACCGTCAACTGCGCGTCGGGCTTGGCCTTCTTCAGTTGCCGGGCATCCGCTACACCGACCTGGATGTCGTTGGTGCCCTGGATGATCAACGCCGGCATGCTCAGCTTGGCGAAGGCGGCCGACGGGTCGGCGCGGAACAGGCTGATCAGGTAAGGCTGTACGCTCGGCCGGAAAATGCCCTCCAGCGGACGCGGCACATCGGCATCCACCTGGCCGGCCTTGAGGTGATCGAGGATTTGATTGCTGCGCAGCAGCAGGGCGGGGGGTAAGTGATCGGCCAGTTGCTGGCGAATCACCTGGTCCACCGGGCGGGCGCTGCCGGACAAGGAAATGACCCCCGCCGGCGCCAGTTGCGGGGCGGCGAGTGCCGCCACCAGGGCGCCTTCGCTATGGCCCAGCACGATCAAAGGGCCCATGCGCGGGTCGGCCTTAAGCAACTTGCCCCAGGCCACGGCGTCGGACACGTAGGCGTCGAGCGTCAGGTTGCGCTCATCCGGCGTGGCCGCCAGGCTCGCGGCCACGCCGCGCTTGTCGTAGCGCACGCTGGCGATGTTGTGCCGGGCGAGTACCCAGGCCAGGCGCTTGAGGCTGTCATTGCGGGCGCCGTCGGCGCTGTTGCCATTGCGGTCGGTGGGGCCGGAGCCGGCGATGATCAGCACCACCGGCACCGGTTTATCGGACTGCGGCAACAGCAACGAGCCAAATAGCTCGCCGCTGCCGGTGTCCAGGCTGATCGGGCGTTGCAGTACGACAGGGGAGGCGGCCTGGGCCACAGTGGTCAACAGGGTAAGGGTGAACAGTAAAACTCGCAGCATCATCGCGCCATCATCAGAGAGGTGCCGGTTGGACCAACGTCTACCGGTAAGGTTTCGAGGATGAACTAGTCGGTTAGCCTGCGTATACTGGCCGTCTTAAGTTATTACGGTTGACTTGATTCAACTGATTTCACGGAGCGCCCTGCATGTCCGGCAATACCTTCGGCAAATTGTTCACCGTCACCACCGCGGGCGAAAGCCATGGCCCGGCGTTGGTCGCCATTGTCGACGGCTGCCCGCCAGGCCTGGAGCTGAGCCTGGACGACCTGCAGCGTGACCTCAACCGCCGCAAGCCCGGCACCAGCCGCCACACCACCCAGCGCCAGGAACCGGACGAGGTCGAAATCCTCTCCGGGGTCTTCGAAGGCCGCACCACCGGCTGCGCCATTGGCCTGTTGATTCGCAACACCGACCAGAAGTCCAAGGACTACTCGGCGATCAAGGACCTGTTCCGCCCGTCCCACGCGGACTACACCTACCATCATAAATACGGCGAGCGCGACTACCGTGGCGGTGGCCGCAGCTCGGCGCGGGAAACTGCGATGCGCGTGGCTGCCGGTGCCATCGCCAAGAAATACCTGGCCACCCAGGGCATCGTCATCCGTGGCTACATGAGCCAGCTGGGCCCGATTGAAATCCCGTTCAAGAGTTGGGACTGCGTGCAAGACAACGCCTTCTTCTGCCCCGACCCGGACAAGGTGCCGGAACTGGAAGCCTACATGGACCAGTTGCGCCGAGACCAGGACTCCGTCGGCGCCAGGATCACCGTAGTGGCCGAAGGGGTGAAGCCGGGTCTGGGCGAGCCGATCTTCGACCGCCTCGACGCCGAGCTGGCCCACGCACTGATGAGCATCAACGCGGTGAAGGGTGTGGAAATCGGCGCCGGTTTTGCCTGCGTCGCCCAGCGCGGCACCGAACACCGCGATGAGCTGACCCCGGAAGGTTTCCTCAGCAATAACGCGGGCGGTATCCTCGGCGGTATTTCCTCCGGTCAGCCGATCGTGGCGCACCTGGCGCTCAAGGCGACCTCGAGCATTACCACGCCGGGTCGTTCGATCGATGTACACGGCAACCCGGTGGACATGATCACCAAGGGCCGCCACGACCCGTGCGTCGGCATCCGAGCCACGCCGATTGCCGAGGCCATGATGGCCATCGTGCTGATGGACCACCTGCTGCGCAACCGTGGGCAAAATGCCGATGTACGCGTGAGTACGCCGGTGCTGGGCCAGCTGTGATGTTCTGTGGCGAGGTGCGAGCTTGCTCGCGCTGGGCTGCGGCGCAGCCCCCCATACAATGACCCCACCGCTCCCGTACTGGCGCCTCTCCAGCTTCTACCTGTTCTACTTCGCCCTGCTGGGGGCGACGGCGCCGTTCCTGGCGCTGTACTTCGATCACCTGGGGTTCTCTAGCGCGCGCATCGGCGAGCTGGTGGCCATCCCCATGCTGATGCGCTGCGTGGCGCCGAACCTGTGGGGCTGGATCGGCGACTACACTGGCCGGCGCCTGGCCATCGTGCGGTTTGGCGCGGCGTGCACCCTGGCCAGTTTCTGCCTGATCTTCGTCAGCAAGACCTACGCCTGGCTGGCGATGGTCATGGCCCTGCACGCGTTTTTCTGGCACGCGGTGCTGCCGCAGTTTGAGGTCATCACCCTGGCTCACCTGCACAAGCAGACCTCGCGCTACAGCCAGGTCCGCCTGTGGGGCTCCATTGGTTTTATCCTCACCGTGGTGATCATGGGGCGTCTGTTCGACTGGCTGAGCCTGGATATCTACCCGGTGGTGGTCGTGGTGATCATGGCCGGCATCATTGGTGCCAGCCTGTGGGTGCCGAACGCGCAGCCCACCAGTCACGGCAAGCGCCTGGCCGGAGACGGTTTCCTCATGCAATTGCGTAGTCCCGGGGTGCTGGCGTTTTATGCCTGCGTGGCGCTGATGCAAATGAGCCATGGCCCGTACTACACCTTCCTCACCCTGCATCTGGAACACTTGGGCTACAGCCGTGGGGTGATCGGCCTGTTGTGGGCGCTGGGGGTGGTGGCGGAGGTGCTGATGTTCCTGGCCATGAGCCGCATCCTTGCGCGTTTTTCCGTGCGTCGGGTGCTATTGGCAAGTTTTCTGCTGGCGGCGTTGCGCTGGCTGCTGCTGGGTTCATTCGCCGAGTTTTTCTGGGTGCTGCTCCTGGCGCAGCTGCTGCATGCCGCCACGTTCGGCAGCTTTCACGCGGCGGCAATTGCCTTTGTGCAACGCAGTTTCGGTGACCGCCAGCAAGGCCAGGGCCAGGCGCTGTACGCGGCATTGGCCGGCACGGGCGGCGCCCTTGGTGCCCTGTATTCCGGCTATAGCTGGAACCTGTTGGGGCCAACCCTGACGTTCAGTATCGCCAGCGCCGCGGCCCTGGCTGCCGCCATTATCATTGGCCTTCGATTGCAAGAGCCGAACCAAGGAACCGTGCAATGAGTTATGTAGCCGTCTACCCCATCGCCACCGCGGATACTCCGAACAAGGTGCTCACCCATGTCGCTGACATCCAGTCGACCCTGGCCGAGCACGGCGTACGCTTTGAGCGCTGGCAGCCCAGCCCGGTCGAGAAGGGCGCCAGTGAGGCTGAAATGATCGAGGCTTACCGGGCGCAGATCGATGCCCTTGGGTACGCCGCCGTGGAAGTGATTCGCGTAGAGAATGATCATCCACAGAAAGATGAGTTGCGCACCCAGGGCCTGGCCGAACGAACCTACAGTGAAGATCACGTACGCTTCTTCGTCGCCGGCCAGGGGCTGTTCACTCTCCATATAGACGATTATGTATACGGCGTGCGCTGTGAGAAACATGACCTGCTGATCATCCCGGCAGGTTTACCCCACTGGTTCGATATGGGCGAGAACCCGCACTGTGTGACGCTGCGCTTGTTCAACACCGCTCACGGCCGGGTGCCAAAACTCACCGGCGACGATATAGCGGTTCGTTTTCCGGAATTGGACGACTAAGCATAAAAAATTGAATATTCAACCCAGGCAAGTTGGAATTTGCTGTGGGAAGAAACTTAATTAGTTGTAGGGCGAAGCTGTTTATTCTGTGCTTTACGCTTTCACCCCATTCGTTATGTAACTCTCTGTTCCGCGTCAATGTTTAAGCCATCTGTCAATAGGAGGAATCCGAAAGGTGGCAGCGCATCAGCAGATATCAAAGGAGAGAGCAATGAATGGCCCAGAGCAGACATATCCCCCGTTGGTTATCGTACCCACGGCTGTCAGGAAGCGCCTGAGCTTGTCTGGCAAGCCCCTGACGCCGACGGAGCTGGAAATCCTGCGGTGGGCCTCAGAGGGCAAGACCGTCTGGGAGATCAGCCAGATTCGCGCCACCTCCGAAGCCACAGTGAAATTCCATCTGCGCAATATCTACGGCAAGCTGGATGTCACCAACCGTGTGCAGGCGATGAATGAAGCCTCCCGCCAGGGCTTGTGTTGAAGGCATAAAAAAGGGCCGCGAAGCCTAAAAGCGTCGCGGCCCTTTTCACGTCGATGGCTTAAGCCGAATGGTAAGTCGGCAGCGCAAACCGGTTCTGGCTTTGCAGCATCGAAATCTGTGGCAGCTCACTGGCTTGTTCGGCCAGGTCGCGGCGAATGGCGCTGATCACCCAGGTCAGTTGATCAGCGGTGTGCAGCTGCTGGTAAGAGATCGAACGCTTGACCTGCTTACCTTCGCTGTTGCGCAGGGTCAACAGGATGCCGCCGTCTGGACGTGGTTGGGTGGTGACGTCGTAGTTGGAGAATACTGAAGCGAATTTATCTTGGATCAGGCTCATGTCTATCAGCTCCGTTGGCTCAAGTTGGCAAGCATGGAGTGATAGGTGCAGTGATTGTGCCAGTATTGCTTGTCTCAAAAAAACGTTACAAATCAGCTAGTTATAAATTTTTGCAGTTTTCATTTTCGTGCATTTTGCATGAAGGCCCATCGTGCATCCTGCATTTTGCGTTATCGGGTCGAGCATTTTTCACGCTGGGCCGTCGGCCCTTCACACTATTGACCACGATTTTTTCCAGAAAATTCCATCGCCAATGGCCGCCGTTGCCTGGGATACAAAACTTTTCAAATCCTGCGTGTACAGCCAAAGAATGGCTGACGTATTTTCCTGCGAGCCATTCGGCGAATTCCCATGGGGCCGTCGATGTTTCTGGACCAGACCAAGAATAAGAAAAAGGGACGTTCCGCCATGAGTCATCCGCAAAACGACCTCATCACCTGGAGCATGATGCTGCGCAAGGTGCCTGCTATCGTACGAGCGCTGCCGCGAGTGGTTCGCGGCATGCGCGCTGCCAATGTCACTGACCCCAGGCAACCCTGCGGCTTGGGCTGGCATTTCGAGCAAGCCACGCTGCGCAACCCAGATGGCAACGCCTTGCTTTATGCGGACAGCGCGATCAGCTATCGCGACGCCAATCAGCATGCCAATCGCATGGCCCACTACCTGCAGGCCCAAGGCATTCGCAAGGGGGACGTGGTGGCGCTGTTTATCGAGAACCGCCCCGAGTTGCTGTTGAGCGTGTTGGCCGTGGCCAAGCTGGGGGGCATCTGCGCCATGCTCAACACCTCGCAAACCCATGCGCCGCTGGAGCACAGCCTGACGTTGGTCAGTCCGGCAGCCATCGTGGTAGGCGCGGAGCTGTTGAGCGCCTATGCGGCGGTGCGCGATCAGATCGGGATCCCGGCCGAGCGGACCTGGCTCGTCGCGGAACAACCCGGCAGCGCGACGCCCGCAGGCTACATCGACCTGATGGCCGCCAGCGTCGACGGCCCGGTAGACAACCCGGCGAGCTCCGCGCAGGTTTTCTTCAACGACCCCTGCTTCTATATCTACACGTCCGGCACTACCGGCTTGCCCAAGGCCGGCATCATGAAGCACGGGCGCTGGACCAAGACCGCCGTGAGCTTCGGCAGCATCGCACTGGACATGGGCCCGCAGGACGTTCTCTATTGCACCTTGCCGCTGTACCACGCCACCGGCCTGTGTGTGTGCTGGGGCTCGGCGATTATTGGCGCGTCCGGCTTCGCCATCCGGCGCAAATTCAGTGCCAGCCAGTTCTGGGACGATGCGCGCAGGTTCAACGCGACCACCCTTGGCTACGTCGGCGAGTTGTGCCGCTACTTGCTCGACCAGCCGCCCAGCGAACAGGATCGCGATAACCGTGTGACCAAGATGGTCGGCAATGGCCTGCGCCCCGGTGTGTGGGCAACGTTCAAGCAGCGTTATGGGGTCGAGCATATCTGCGAACTGTATGCCGCCAGCGACGGCAATATCGGCTTCACCAATGTGCTGAATTTCGACAACACCATCGGCTTTTGCCTGCAGCATTGGGCGCTGGTGGATTACGCCCACGACACGAATGAGCCGCTGCGCGGCAGTGACGGGTTCATGCACAAGGTCGCCACCGGCGGCCAGGGCCTGTTGCTGGCGCGAATCGATGAGAAATCGCCTTTCGATGGCTATACCGACCCCGCAAAGAATCGCAAGGTGGTGCTGACCGACGTGTTCGAAAAGGGCGACCGCTATTTCAACACCGGCGACCTGGTGCGTAGCATTGGCTTTGGCCACGCGCAATTTGTCGATCGCCTGGGCGATACCTATCGCTGGAAGGGCGAAAACGTCTCGACCACCGAAGTGGAAAACGTCCTGCTGCAACACCCGCAGATCGCCGAGGTGGTGGCCTACGGTGTCGAGATCGAAAACACCAATGGTCGTGCAGGCATGGTCGCCATCACCCCCAGCGAATCGCTGGCCGCCCTGGACATGCGCCAATTGTTGCAATTCGCCCACGGGCAGTTGCCGCATTATGCGGTGCCGCTGTTCCTGCGTATCAAGGTAAAGATGGAAACCACCGGCACCTTCAAGTACCAGAAAGTGAAGCTCAAGGAGGAGGCGTTCGACCCGGACAAGGTCGGCAATGATCCGGTCTACGCCTGGTTGCCAGGTACGGACAGCTACGTGCCCGTCACCGGGCAGTTGTTGGCGCAGATCCAGGGCGGGCAGTTGCGTTATTGATTCTGGCTATGGCGGCTTTTGACAAAAAAGCCATGACACTGGGGAACTCCCTCGCAACACTGAGCGCCTTATTCAATTACATAAGCCGCCTCAGCAAGGAGCCCCCATGTCAGACCAGCCCAAACAAATGACCGAAGACGAAGCTGCCGAGTTTGCCGAGCAGGTCTTCGACGTTGCCCGCCGCGGTGACGCCGCCATGCTCGCGGCGTTGTTGGCAAAGGGCTTGCCGGCCAACTTTCGTAATCACAATGGCGATACCTTATTGATGCTCGCGGCCTACCACGGCCACCCCGAGGCGGTAAAAGTACTGCTGGAACACCAGGCCGACCCCTTGATCGCCAACGACAAGAACCAGTTGCCGATTGCCGGCGCGGCGTTCAAAGGCAACCTGCCGGTGGTGCAGGCGCTGATCGACGGCGGCACACCGGTTGAGGCGGCGTCGTCGGACGGGCGTACGGCCTTGATGATGGCGGCGATGTTCAATCGCGTTGAAATGGTGGATTACCTGCTCAGTAAGGGCGCAAACCCCAAGGCCACCGATGCACAGGGTGCCACTGCGCTGGCGGCGGCAAAGACCATGGGCGCGGTGGATACGGCGGCGCAGTTGCAGAAACTGGTGTAGGCTACGCGCCCTCCAAAACCCGCCCGCCATAGGATCGCCCATGAAAACCGCCCTCGTCGAACTCATCAGCAAAATCAGCGCCGGCGTCATGGGCGACGATGAGGTCGTGCGTATCGCCGAAGAAGCGGCCCAGGCCTACGCGGACCCGGCGGCGTTCCTGGCGGCCAACCCGGATATCAACTACGACGACAGCTTCCCGATCCCGCTGGGTGAATGGGTGGTGGTCGGTAGCTTGCCGGACACGGTGTTGTTCCAGGCCGATACCTATGTCGACCTGTTTGCCCAGATCGTCGCGTCGTTCGGCCCGGGCGTGGCGTTCAACCTCAAGCCCAAGCAATTGGCCAAGACCGAAGACCTGACTGCGCTGAACCGTATCCAGATCCAGATGAGTGCCCTGAGCCCGGAAGACGGCGGTTATGTGCTGATGAACTTCAGCCAGTTGCTGGACGACGAGATCCAGGCGGTACTGGTATTTGGCAACGACCTGCCACGGGTGCTGGAGTTGTGCGCCGAAGTCGGCATCAAGGCCGAGCCATCCCTGGAAGCCTTGAAGATTGCCGTACACGTCTGAAAATAAAACGGAACCCCCGCCAGGCCTGGCTATCCTACAAGGGCATGCCCTCACTTAGGAGCGACACCATGGGTTCCACTTTTAATGGCCTGATTGGCCTGATCATCCTCGCGCTGGATATCTGGGCGATCATCAACGTGTTCAAAAGCGGCGCGAGCACGGGCGCCAAGGTGCTGTGGATCTTGTTGATCCTGTTGTTGCCGGTACTGGGCCTGATCATCTGGGCGATTGCCGGGCCACGCGGTAACGTGCGGATCTGAAGCCGCCGTAGAGGCGGTGCAGCGCGGCTGGGTCTACGGTGCGTCTGATGCACCGCAGGCGCAGCCGCGTAGCTGGTCACGCTGCCTGTGACAATCGAGCCAGCGCTCTGCGGAAGCCATCCACCTTGTTCGCATCCCCGCGGGTCCTGTGGGTAATAACGCCATAGGCGTAAGGAAGCAGCCCCTCCAGCCAGTCTCGAGGGCGTGCCTCGACGCTATCGTCCAGGGTCGCGACGACCCAGTCCGGCAACCATGACATATCGCGATCAGAGAAGTTGACCTCACCTGCGATCAGCAATGCCAGAGTGGTGCGCAGCGATGATGGGTCTTTCAGCAGGCGCTCCTGCAGTGCCAGGCAAGCTTGCGGGTGATCCAGCAGCTCAAGCAGATCGCCGGGTTTGTCCAGCACCAACGGCGGCACAAGCAGTGCGGACAAGGCCGGTAACGCACCCACCCAACGTTTATGCACCTCCCGATCAATCCCTGCGAAGTCCAGTGCTGGCGGTACATTCGGCGTGTCTTGGATAACCGTTGGCGTCAGGTAGCGCAGGCGAAGGCCCATGAGGTCCATGAACAGCCGGTCACTGACACACAACGACCCCACGGCTGCAGTGGTGGAGGGCGGTGGGCCGATGATGAACGTCGCATTGCGTCGGTGGGGCAGGTGGTGAATGTCGCCCCAGCTGTCATTCAGGCGCTTGGCCAGCCAGGCCTGCGGCGTAGAACCTATGAACGGCTCAAGGTTCATGGGCACGCCAAAACCGTTGAATACCACATGACCGCGAGGGTTCAGGCGGCTTTTGAGCCGTTGGTGAAAACCCTGATCAAACACGATCGGGGCGTAACCCTCCTCGGTGTAGAGATCGACGATGATCACATCGAACCGCTCGGAGGTCGCGCCCAGGAAGTGCGCGGCATCGTCGACCACACTGTCAAAGCGCAGATGCGCTGCCAGTCGGTTGCGGTTTTCCAGGCTTCGCACGGCGGCGGTCTCGTCCAGGTCGACGGCCAACAGGCGGGTCACCCGGGTACTGGCTGCGATGGGCGCCAGCGCCACGCCATCCGAAAGCCCCAGCATCAACACCGAGATGCCCGCCTTCGATGGGTCGCCCAGGAAGCCGATGCAACCCATGTCGTCATAATATTGGCCGCAGAAGATCTGTTCATGGCGAGCGGGTTCAAGCCGGTCCTTGAGGTCTGGCGTGGTCAAAGGCAACTCCATTTGCAAGTGGTGGGTGATGACGAGACGCGTCAGCGCGCGAACGCTGCCGGGTATTTTTCCAGGTAGGCATCGCTCAGTTGCGTGTCCTGGGTGCGCATGAACGTTTTGAAGTCGGGTACCAGAAACACCAGCAACGACAACAGCAGCACCATGACGCCCAGCAGGGTGATGGTCAGCGCGACGCCCAGATGTGCGATCAGGCCGGTCATCGCGAAACTGCCCAAGGGGCTGGCTGCGGCAGAGAGAAACGCCACCGTGGCAAAGATCCGGTTGCGATGGAGTTTGGGGGTTGCCAGTAACCTCACGGCCGAGGTGGGGATGTTGATCAGCATCAGGCCGACGCCCCCGCAGAAAAAGGCCGCCGGCACCAGCAACGACGAAGACACGGTGCCGACCACCACCAGGTTTAACCCCAGTAACGCAAAGCCTGCGGATACACACAGGTCGCGGGGGAGGCGATCGGATAACCAGCCGATGATTTTGTAGCTGCCTGCCAGAATCCCCAGCCCGAAACATGAGTCCAGAAGACCGATGTAAGTGACCGGGTAATGGATGACGTCTTTTACGTAAAGTGGCAGCAGGATGGTGAAAAAGGGAAACAAGGCAAAGTTGATCAGCATCGCGACAATGGCCAGGTAAAACTCGACCTTCACGCCATACACCACCTTGAAGCCGGAGTAGATCATGCGCCAGCCGCTGGTGGAGGGGGCATTGTCGCTGTGGCTGGTGGCACCGACGGAGTTAGGTATGGTCGCTATCAGCGCCCCGGCGAAGAGAATCGCAACGAAATCGGCGGCAAACGCAAATGTGATCCCGAACCCATAGATCAACCCACTGGCCATGACGGGCCCCAGCAGGATCGAAAAGGACGACATCACACTTTTGGTGCGAAAGGCCAGGGAGACTTTATCGTCGTGCGCAAATAAAGGAATGATCGAGGCCTGGAGCGGATCACGTACGCCGACAATCGCGCTGCTGACCATCATCAGCGCGCCCACCGTCCAGGGGTTGAAAGACCCCGTGGCAGACAGTATCACCATCAACAAGGCGGTCAGCAAACTGAGCCAGGAAGCCAGCTTGATGATCAGGATCTTGTTGTACTTGTCCCCCAGCCACCCCAGCAGGGGTTTGGCTAATACCTCGGCTGCGATGGAGCAGGCAATCATATTGGCAAAATAAAGTGCAGACCCGGTTTCCTGCAACGCCCACCAGGCCACCGCCAGTTGATTGCAGCGGCCCCCCAGCACCATCAACAAAAAGCTGAATTGCACTTTCAGCAGACGTCGGTCGATGCCGGGAAAACCCCAGGTGATGCCTGAAGAATTTGCACTCATTGAGGGACCTTTGATCCGGAGGGGATAACTGCGCAATCAGCGGCGTTCACGGCGCGACCAGCGTGGCGTTGTCAGGAAAAGTCGTCAGGTAGCGCTCGATGCCGCCCTCAAGGCTGAAGAGCTCCGCGTGTGGGTGGATGCTGCGAACCGCCAGCAGGGCGGCCTTGCTCCTGACCCCGGATTTGCAATAGAAGACGATACGGCGGGTGGTATCCAGTTCTTGCCGGCGATCGAGTATGTCTTTGAGCGGAATCAAGCGGCCGCCCAGCGAAGCGTGCAGGTGTTCATGGCTGTCGCGTACGTCGACCAGTTGAAAGGGCGCTTGTGACTCGAGCCAATCATGCAATTTGTCGGGCGACAGCCAATCGCTGTCACGCCATGCAGGCGTGGTGGAAGCCCCCAGGGCGGGTGCGGGAAGGCGGTTCCGGTTTTTATGGACGCTCAACAGGTGGAAGGTGTTGTCCAGGCAGTCGATGGACAACAATTTGCCGCTCAATGGCTCCCCGGCCTGGAGGATGAGTTTGAGCACTTCGTTGGCTTGAAAGCAGCCGAGCAGGCCAGGTATGACGCCCAGCACGCCGGCTTGCGCACAGTTTTGCGTCAAGTGTGGAGGCGGTGGGGTTTCGAACAGATCGCGAAAGCACGGCCCCCGCTCCTGGGTGGCTTGGTGGTAGTGATTAAATACCGACACCTGGCCTTCGAACTGACTGATCGAGGCATAGACCATCGGTTTCTCACCGGCGACACAGGCATCGCTGATGAGGTATTTGGTGTCGAAGTTATCCGTGGCGTCGACGATGATGTCGTAGCTCGCCAGCAGCGACAGCACATTGTCCGGGTTCAGCGTGGTGGCAAAGGTATCGACGACGATGTCCGGGTTCAACTGGTTGACGCGCCGCTTGGCGGCCGACACTTTCAGTTCGCCCACATCGGCCACCCCATAGAGAATCTGTCGATGCAGGTTGCTCAGGTCGACGATGTCGTTATCAACGATGCCGAGCGTGCCGACCCCGGCGCCTGCCAGGTACAAGAGCACCGGGCAGCCCAGCCCTCCGGCGCCGACCACCAGCACCTTGCTTTCTTTGAGGCGTTGCTGGCCCTGGGCACCGACTTCACTGAGGATTATCTGGCGGGCATAACGGGAGGTGTCCGTCTTCAGGTCGCACTGCATGTCAGCCACCTGCCACGGCGTTGATCAGAATCAACTGCGCATTACTGTCCAGGACGCGGCCGCGGTCTTGCGCACTCATTACCGGAACCCCGTTGACGAACAAGCCCACGAACGGCAGTGGGTGAAGGTCCTCGGAGAACACCGGGCCAATCAACGCGGGAAACCGCGCGGTCAGGTTGCCCAGTACATCATTGACACACAAACCCTCGGCCTCGTGGGTTTTATGTTGGTCGGTGTAAGGCATGAACTGCCGGGGAAAGTGTACGACTGCCATGGGTCATCCTTGAGCGTTGTCAGTGGTCAGTTCACTGGAGAACGTATCCAGCCTGGAGGTGATCAGCTTGCCGATTTCAGACAATTCGGCGGATGCCTGGAGCGTGGCCAGGCTCTGCAGGAAATACTGGTGCAGAAAATCCAGCCGTTCGGGGCGCGCCCGCCCGGAGCCGCTCGCCACCAGGCGCTGGTGATAGTTCACGGCGCTGACCGCGAACAGGCAAGCCAGCAGGACACCTCGAGGGTTCTTGCCGCCGGTGCCCGATGGCAGCACGTAGTCGTTCGCGCTGTCCTTGAGCTGGAAGTCGTAAATCTCGGCGATCATGCTGCACCAGATATGCGACAGCTCATGCACGAGCAGTTCCTCAAGATCGGTGATGCTGGTGAACGCGTCTTCACCCAGGAACATCTGTTGCGGCAGCACCGGATTGGTCAGGCTGACCTGGTGCGTCAGCAACTTATAGATATTCACTGGCAGATCGAACAGTTTGCTCCAGTGCGGCAGCAAGGCTTTAAGGTTGCTCCTGGCTTCGGCCAGCATGAACTGCTCGGCGTTACCCAGCGCTTGATGGGGTGGAAACTCAGGCGCGCCTTCGACGTGCTGGTGATACAGGTCGGTGGCAAAATCAGGTTGCAGATAAGTGGCTAACGGTAACTCGCTGCCCGCAATATTCCTGCGTACAACGGCGACGAGGGTTAGAAGTTTGGTGCTGTTGAAGTGTGGATTTACAAACGGCAAGCCGTTTATTTCACACAGTATCTCTGATGGCGACATTCTGTTTTACCGTCTTCGTCCATGGTTTTAGTTTGAGAAAATCGATCAAGTCCAGACTTTTTATTCTGTAGGCCGAAAAGTTGGCCAGGGCACTGTCTATGGTGGGTTCCGCGACAGGCAGTGCCATCAAGGCGTCTTTCAGACAACTGAGCGTGCGATGTCCGTACCACATGTTTTTCAGGTAGTGCAGGGTTTGCTGTGCGTGGGCTGGCGTGATGATTTGCTCCGCCGTCCAGTGCTTCAAAAACTGCCGGATATGGATAAGCGGCTCGCTGAGCGAAAGGTAAGGTGCTTGTGCCTGGTGCACCAATGTCACTTCGTCGTCGGACATGTCCGGGTCGCTGGCGAATTGCCGATAGACTTCGCCAAAGCCGGTCATTCCCAACCTGTCCATTTCACAGGCGCGAATGGCCCCCATGGAAGACAGGCCCCAAATGCGCCAACCGGCGTTCAGGGCCGTCAGGATCTCGGCATGCCCGACAGCAGGGTGTGCATGGAAAACGCCATCGACAATCGCAAGATCCGAAGGCGGCGATTGCGCAACCAGGCGTTCTATGTCGCCGCGTTTGACGGGAGGGCATACCACCAGGTCGTCGCTGCACAGCAGTCGGCTGTCGATGCCTTGCAGGGAAGGGCCCGCAAATAGCATGCAGGTTTCAAGCGCTTTGTTTGACATACGTAAGTAACCTCGGACCGACCCTTTTCAACCCGGGTTCAAAGGCTTCAAGTCCCGGAATCATGATTCTGACCACCGTGATGTCGTCCGTGGCCTTGCTAAGCACAACCCTCAGCACGCTACTCAGGCCGATGGCCTGCAACCGCTCGATAAGCAACGTCCAGGCCGATTCGATGGTGGGGATCGCGGCTTCCTGGCAGTTGATGGCGGAGTAATCGATCATCTGTTCACGGGAGGTCGCCACGTTACGCAAGCGTGAGATCGCTTCAAGCTCCACGGAGCGGCCTTTCTTCTCGAAGTATTTGACCCGCTCAATGATGTCGTCCCGGCCTCCGTGGATGTGACTCAGACGGCTTTGGGCCGCTTCGCAGATTGCCCGGATCAAGGCGATTTCCTTGATCGGATGCAGCCCTGAGCCAGTCGCCACAGAGATAGGGGCCTGGGGGGACTCTTCCATGATGAACGCCTGGAAGTAGGCCAGTCCAAAGCAGTTCTCGGTGTAACGGACCGACAGGCTCAGGCCCGCGTCATTGACCTTGCTGATCAGGGCAGCGATCTCTGCGCTGTATTGGTCCAGATGGACGAGGCAGGAACGGTCACGCAGGTGATTAAAGGCCTGGACATCGCGCTCCATCAGCTCGCACACCGCATGCACCGAGGCTTCCACCAAGTCATTGCCGGAGGCCAGGCCACTGGAGCTTTCCCCAAAGAGTTGTTGCCCTGGGTTCTCGGGGTAGGGAATGAACACTAGTTCGGCGGGTGCAAGAACCTTTTTCTCGCGCAATACGTCTTCGACTTCGACGGCCATGATGAGCGCGTCGGCATTGGCAGAGAAGCCATACAGCATGCAGAACTGATTGAACGCTATGCGGCCCTCATGGCTGTCGATGAGTTGCCGGGGAGTGGTCTGCACCAGTGTCAGTTGGGCTGTATTGTATTGCGCAAGGCTGAATTCGATAGCCTCCATGTACGCGCCTATCTTGGCTTCGGCTGGCCTGAGGCCTTTGCCTGCATTGACGCACAGCGAGCCCTTGAGGGCATCGGGTCGGATACTGGCAAACACTGGGATACCGATACGGTCCAGCCAGGTTGTGTCGGTTACACGAGTAATGCCCAGGCGTGGGGCAAGGTCGTTGGTGATGATGGTTAATGTTTCTTCGGCACTGCGACGACGAAGGCTCGAACTAAGCCTTTGCATAAGTTGTTACCTTGGCGTGATGAAAGTTAAACAAGCACACACTGGAAACGGGAGGGAATGACTTCCCTCCCGTTTTTTCAGGCTGCGATTTTCACTTCTTCAGCCAGGGCCAGCGTCAACACGTTGTTGTTCGACTGGTGTGCAACAAAGCCAGCATGCATCAGGCTTTCATCGTTCAGAATGACGGAAAACTTCTCCGCTGTTTCCGAATCCAGTTCCAGTTCAAAGGTTGCATTGTTAACGAGAGCGTCCATTTTGTTTTTCCTATCCATAGCATTGCGTTTAAGGATGTGTGTTGCGCAACGGCTATGAAACTTGCAGGCGGGGGAGCGGGTGTCAAGACAATACAATTATTTTCAATTCTGCCTTTTTGCGATGAAAGGACTGAATGGTTAATTGAAAATATAGGCTGATAGGCGCGTCTGCATTTCATGCAAAAGGAGCCGAAGTCTAATGCAGCAGCAGGTTTGCGCCGTCGCGCGCAACAGCGATGCATAGCTTGGTGTATGACTTTGGCTTCGGTGATTGGGCGCATGTTCAGTCGGTTTCATGACCCCCATAATGGGGACGACTGCCTTCGGCAAATTACCGGTGCGATTGGCGGATACACCGCGCAAAAGTGATGGCGTAAGAATGGCATCTGCGATGCGTCACCCGTACCGATCATTTTTTTTCAGCTGCGTGGACTAAGAATGACCGGGCAATTCGTATTTTGTGTATCGAGATATTCGCTGCACAGAATTTTCACATTCCATCCAAGACAATTCGCCGGCTTTAATCGCCTGGCAAGGCTCTATTCCTGGGATTTCTAAAGACCCTGCCACGTTGCACGTTCAGTAATTAATAGCCTTGCCGGCCTTGATCGGGCACCATTTGTGCCGCCGCGTTAACCGCCTACCCCAGCCAGCCTGGGCGAGGGACGGACGCCACTGCCTTATTTCGCAACTTAAACTTCCAATGGGTCCTAAAACGACATGGCAAACCCGGACGCCCTGAATCAGCAGCGAGCTGCAAATCGCCTGCTGCAACCGACCGTCAAATCCCATCTGGCTTACACGCTGCTGTGCGCACTGGTCATGATGGTGATGTTCTCCCTGCTGCGCCTGGCGTTGCTGGTCTACAACCGCGAGATGATCCTGGATACGCCGGCCTCGACGTTCCTGGAAGCGTTCGCCAACGGCCTGCGCCTGGACATCCGCCTGGTCATGTACCTGCTGATTCCGCTGTTGTTGGCGCTGTTCAGTGTGCGGGCCATGGCGGCGCGCGGGTTCTTCCGCTTGTGGCTGACCGTTGCGTCGAGCATCGCCTTGTTCCTGGGCCTGATGGAGATGGACTTCTACCGCGAATTCCACCAGCGCCTCAACGGTCTGGTCTTCCAGTATGTGAAGGAAGACCCGAAAACCGTGATGAGCATGCTCTGGTACGGGTTCCCGGTGGTGCGTTACCTGCTGGCCTGGGCTGTGGGCACGCTGATCCTGAGCATGGCCTTCAAGGGCGCCGACCGCGCAACGCGCCCGCGTGGACCCTTCAGTGGCGGCACCATCAGCACGCGCCAGGTGGCACCGTGGTACAGCCGCATCGCGGTGTTCGTGGTCTGCCTGCTGGTCGCCGTGGTCGCCATCCGGGGCACCCTGCGTCAGGGCCCGCCGTTGCGCTGGGGTGACGTCTACACCACCGATTCCAACTTCGCCAACCAGCTGGGCCTCAATGGCACCCTGTCGCTGATCGCTGCGGCGAAGTCGCGCTTCTCCGAAGATCGCACCAATATCTGGAAAGCCACCCTGGAACAGCCATTGGCCACCCAGACCGTGCGTGACATGCTGGTGTTACCGCAGGAAAAACTGGTGGATACCGACACCGCCGCCGTGCGCCGTGACTTCACGCCACCGGCCGAGAAGACCCTGCCGATCAAGAACGTCGTGGTGATCCTGATGGAAAGCTTCGCCGGTCACTCGGTGGGTGCATTGGGACGTCCGGGCAATATCACCCCGTACTTCGACAAGCTGACCAAGGAAGGCTTGTTGTTCGACCGCTTCTTCTCCAACGGTACCCACACCCACCAGGGTATGTTCGCCACCATGGCCTGCTTCCCGAACCTGCCGGGTTTCGAATACCTGATGCAGACCCCGGAAGGCAGCCACAAGCTGTCGGGCCTGCCGCAGTTACTCAGCGCCCGTGATTTCGACGATGTGTATGTCTACAACGGCGATTTCGCCTGGGACAACCAATCGGGCTTCTTCAGCAACCAGGGCATGACCAACTTCATTGGCAGAAATGACTTCGTGGACCCGGTGTTCTCCGACCCGACCTGGGGCGTGTCCGACCAGGACATGTTCAACCGTGGCCTGGAAGAATTGAAAGCCCGTGAAGGCGGCAAGCCGTTCTATGCTCTGCTGCAGACCTTGTCCAACCACACACCGTACGCGTTGCCGACGCCATTGCCGGTTGAAAAAGTCACCGACCGTGGCAGCCTCAACGAGCACTTGACGGCCATGCGCTACTCCGACTGGGCCTTGGGCCAGTTCTTTGAAAAGGCCCGCAAGGAACCGTACTTCAAGGAGACCCTGTTTGTGATCGTGGGTGACCACGGCTTCGGCAACGAGCAGCAGATCACCGAGATGGACCTGGGCCGCTTCAACGTACCGATGCTGATGATCGCGCCGGGCATGCAAGAGAAGTTCGGCGAGCGTGATCACACGGTGGGCACCCAGATCGACATCGTGCCGACCATCATGGGTCGCCTGGGCGGCGACACACTGCACCAGTGCTGGGGTCGTGACCTGCTCAACCTGCCGGAAGGCGACAAGGGCTTCGGCGTGATCAAGCCGTCGGGCAGCGACCAGACCGTAGCCTTGCTCACCGGTGACCGTGTGCTGGTATTGCCCAAGGAAATGCCACCCAAGTTATGGGAATACACACTGGGTGCCGAACCGACCGGCAAGGTGATCCCGGAGTCGCCGGACGAGGCTGCACTCAAGCAGAAACTTGAGTCGTTCCTGCAAACTGCAACCAAGAGCCTGCTGGATAACACCGCGGGTGTCGTGGATGGTAAGCCGGACTAACTGACTGGCAATAAAAAAGAGGCCTTCCAGAAGGCCTCTTTTTTTTGCTTCTTAAACGCTTGGCGCGGCGTTTATATCCGGCCGAGCAACAACAGTACCAGCAGCACTACCAGCACGACACCGAGGATACCCGACGGGCCATAGCCCCAGTTACGCGAGTGCGGGAACACCGGCAGGCCACCCACCAGCAGGAGAATCAGGATAATGATCAGAATGAGGCTCATGGTTTTTTCCTTATAGGTCTTTGATAAAGACCGGTTATTTACGATACCCCCGTCTATCTGATTACGGGCGCCTTACTAACTCCGACTCTGTCATTGCACAGAAAATTCAGTGTTTTTTAAAAGCATTTCGTTCAGACGCTTATTTCTTTTAACACGTACGCAGATCTACCTGACTAGTTGAAGTTTATTGAACTTAGGCTATAGGCCGGTATCTGACCGAGCCCGCGGTTTGCCTGGGGCATTCATCACTCTGATGGTGAGTGGGTGCAGGAAAAACCTTCGCTACACTGCCGGTCACTTCTTTCGTGAACCACAAGGCTACTTCCTATGCAAAACCGCATGATGATCACTGGCGCCGGGTCCGGCCTGGGTCGTGAAATCGCTCTGCGCTGGGCCCGTGAGGGTTGGCAGTTGGCCTTGTCGGATGTCGGCGAGGCCGGGTTGCAGGAAACCCTCAGGCTGGTTCGCGAGGTGGGCGGTGACGGTTTCACCCAGCGCTGTGACGTGCGTGACTACAGCCAGCTCACCGCGTTGGCCCAAGCGTGCGAGGTGAAGCTGGGTGGCATTGATGTGATCGTCAACAATGCCGGCGTGGCCTCAGGCGGGTTCTTCGCCGAACTGTCCCTGGAGGACTGGGACTGGCAGATCGCAATCAACCTGATGGGCGTGGTCAAGGGTTGCAAGGCGTTCCTGCCGCTGCTGGAAAAAAGCAAGGGCCGGATCATCAACATTGCGTCGATGGCCGCGCTGATGCAGGGCCCGGCCATGAGCAACTACAACGTGGCCAAGGCCGGCGTGGTGGCGTTGTCGGAAAGCCTGCTGGTGGAACTCAAGCAGCAGGAAGTCGGCGTGCATGTGGTATGCCCATCGTTTTTCCAGACCAACCTGCTCGACTCCTTCCGGGGGCCGACCCCGGCCATGAAGGCACAGGTGGGCAAGCTGCTCGAGAGTTCGCCCATCACCGCGACTGACATCGCCGATTACATCTACCAGCGTGTGGCCGCAGGCGAATTCATGATCCTGCCCCATGAGCAAGGGCGCATGGCCTGGGCGTTGAAACAGAAAAACCCGCAGTTGTTGTATGACGAAATGACGCTGATGGCTGACAAAATGCGCGCCAAGGCCCAAGCAGTTAAAGGCTGATCAGGGCGAGGTCTGTCAGTTAAATTACCTTCTTGGGTAGGCAGCGCCTGATTTGATCGCAAGCCATTGCCGGTCCATTTTCAAGGGCGCATGGTCAAGGTCCTGTCACTCGAAAAGGACAACCGCCATGCTGGTCTTGAGCCGCAACCTAGGCGAAGCCATCTCCATCGGCGATGACATCGTCGTGCATATCCTCGAAGTAAACGGGACCCACGTGAAATTCGGCATCGACGCGCCAAAGGACGTGAAAGTGCACCGAGCCGAGGTGTACCAGAGGATTGTCAAACACCAGGGGCCCGCCACCCATCCGGTGCCGGTCCCCAATCTCTAGGCGCAGGTGTTCAGTCGAACAGATGCTTGGGCACATCGTGCTTGAGCATCAGTTGGCATTGCTCGCTCTCGGGGTCGAAGACGATCAGTGCCTGGCCCTTGGTCAGCGCCTGGCGCACGCGCAGCACGCGGGTTTCCAGGGGCGTATCGTCGCCATTATCAGTGCCGTCGCGGGTGACGAAGTCTTCGATGAGGCGGGTCAGGGTGTCGACTTCAAGTGCATCGTAGGGAATCAGCATACAAGCCTCTGGGGTCAGGTCCCGGCGATGCTACTGCGCCGGGACCTTTGTTGCCAGTACCAGGAATTGCCCGTGTCAGGACTTCTGACCGACCAGGCTGTCCACTGACGGCACGCGGGTGTCGCTTTCCATTTGCGTTTCATGCTCAATCTGATGACTGAACCGATCCAGGGAGCCCTGGGCCGGTTGCGCATCGCTGGCGAACACTGGCGGGCTAAGGATGTACGCGCCCAGCAAGCGACTCAGAGCGGCCAGGCTGTCGATGTGGGTGCGTTCGTAGCCATGGGTGGCATCGCAACCGAAGGCCAGCAGGGCGGTGCGGATGTCATGACCGGCAGTCACAGCCGAGTGCGCATCGCTGAAGTAATAACGGAACAGATCGCGGCGCACCGGCAGGTCGTTATCAGCCGCCAGGCGCAGCAGGTGCCGCGACAGGTGATAGTCATATGGCCCGCCGGAATCCTGCATCGCCACGCTCACCGCATGTTCGCTGGAGTGTTGGCCGGGGGCGACCGGGGCGATATCGATGCCGACAAACTCACTGACATCCCAGGGCAGGGCGGCCGCCGCGCCACTGCCGGTCTCCTCGGTGATGGTGAACAGCGGGTGGCAGTCGATCAGCAGCGGCTCGCCACTGTCGATGATCGCCTTGAGCGCGGCAAGCAGGGCGGCGACACCGGCCTTGTCATCCAGATGGCGAGCACTGATGTGCCCGCTCTCGGTGAACTCCGGCAGCGGGTCGAAGGCCACATAGTCACCGATGCTGATGCCCAGGGAGTCGCAGTCGGCGCGGGTGGCACAGTAGGCGTCCAGGCGCAGCTCCACGTGATCCCAGCTCACTGGCATTTCATCCACGGCGGTGTTGAACGCGTGCCCGGAGGCCATCAACGGCAACACGCTGCCGCGAATCACGCCGTTATCGGTGAACAGGCTGACACGGCTGCCTTCGGCAAAGCGGCTTGACCAGCAGCCCACTGGGGCGAGGGTCAGGCGGCCGTTGTCCTTGATCGCACGCACGGCGGCGCCGATGGTGTCCAGGTGCGCGGAGACGGCCCGGTCCGGGCTGTTTTTCTGGCCCTTGAGAGTGGCGCGAATGGTGCCGCGCCGGGTCATCTCAAACGGGATGCCAAGTTCTTCCAGGCGTTCGGCGACGTAGCGCACGATGGTGTCGGTGAATCCTGTCGGGCTGGGGATGGCGAGCATTTCCAGCAGCACTTTTTGCAGGTAGGCGAGATCGGGTTCGGGGATAGTTCGGGTCATGGAAACTCCTGATGAGTTGGGGGCATCGATGGTTTCGATGAAAGGGTTGAGAGATTCGTTGCCTGTGCCGGCCTCATCGGGGGCAAGCCCCCTCCCACAGGCAAATGTGGGAGGGGGCTTGCCCCCGATAGCGGTTTCACATTCAACACAATCCTCAAGCGGTCGGCTGACTGTGCGGAAACAACAAATCCACAAACTTTTCTGCGGTAGGTTGCGGTTCATGGTTGGCCAGCCCGGCCCGTTCGTTGGCTTCGATAAACACGTACTCCGGTTGGTCGGCCGCCGGCACCATCAGGTCCAGCCCGACCATGGGAATATCCAGGGCGCGGGCAGCACGCACGGCGGCGTCCACCAGCGTTGGGTGCAGGATCGCCGTGACATCTTCCAGGCAACCCCCGGTATGCAGATTGGCGGTACGTCGCACGGCTAGTTGCACGCCCTGGGGCAGGATGCTGTCGTAGCCATAACCTGCGGCTTTGAGGGTGCGCTCGGTTTCCGCATCCAGGGGGATTTTGCTCTCGCCATCGGTGGCAGCCTGGCGACGTCGGCTCTGGGCTTCGATCAACGCGCGGATGGAATGCTGGCCGTCGCCGATTACCTCGGCCGGGCGACGAATCGCGGCGGCGACCACTTCAAAACCGATCACCAGGATGCGCAGGTCCAGGCCCTCGTGGAAGCTTTCCAGCAACACACGACTGTCGAACTGGCGCGCCGCCTCAATGGCTTGCTGCACCTCCTCAATGGTTTGCAGGTCTACCGCCACGCCCTGGCCTTGCTCGCCGTCCAGCGGCTTGACCACGATGCGCTGGTGTTCATCGAGGAACTCCAGGTTGTCGTCGGCACTGCCCGCCAACTGCTGCGAGGGCAGTTGCAGGCCGGCGGCCTTGAGCACCTTGTGGGTCAGGCTCTTATCCTGGCACAGGGTCATGCTGATGGCGCTGGTCAGGTCGCTCAGGGATTCCCGGCAACGCACGCGGCGCCCGCCATGGCTGAGGGTGAACAGGCCCGCGTCGGCATCGTCGACCTGCACATCAATGCCGCGCCGATGGGCTTCCTCGACGATGATCCGTGCATAGGGGTTGAACTCCGCCTGCGGCCCGGGGCCGAGGAACAGCGGCTGGTTGATGCCGTTCTTGCGCTTGATCGCAAAGGTGGTCAACGCGCGGAAGCCAAGCTTGGCATACAGGCTCTTGGCCTGGCGGTTATTGTGCAGCACCGACAGGTCCAGATAGCTCAAGCCACGGCTCATGAAGTGCTCCACCAAGTGGCGCACCAGCACTTCACCCACGCCTGGGCGCGTGCATTGCGGGTCGACGGCCAGGCACCACAGGCTGCAACCGTTTTCCGGATCCTGGAAGGCTTTATGGTGATTGAGGCCCATCACGCTGCCTATCACCGCCCCAGTGTCTTCATCCTCGGCCAGCCAGTACACCGGGCCGCCTTGGTGGCGCGGGGTCAGGCGCTCGGCATCGACGGGCAACATGCCGCGGCCTTGATACAGTTGATTGACCGCCTGCCAATCGGCATCGCTTTGCACCCTGCGAATGCGAAAGCCGCGAAACACCCGGGTTGCCGGGCGATAATCGCTGAACCACAAGCGCAGGGTGTCGGACGGATCCAGGAACAACTGCTGAGGGTCTATCCCGAGGATCTGCTGGGGCGCTGCCACATAGAGCGCGATGTCGCGCTCGCCGGGCTGCTCATTGAGCAGTTCCTGGGCCAGGCTGGCCGGGTCCGGGAAGGTATGGCCGATCAGCAACCGCCCCCAGCCGCAATGCACGGCAATCGGCTCGGCGGCCAGTGGGCTGCCATCTTCGGCCAGGCGCGCCTGCAGGCGCTCGTAGGTCGGCGCCTGGCCCTTGAGTAAGCGTTGGCTATACGCCGCGGCATTCGGTTTCATCGATCAGATTCCTTGTTCGCTGAGCCACAGGTTCAGCGCCGCCAACTGCCATAGCTTGGAGCCGCGCAGCGGGGTCAGTTGACCCTGGGGGTCGGTGAGCAAGCGGTCGAGCATGGCCGGGTTGAACAGGCCACGGTCCTGGCTCGGGTCCAGCAGCAGCTCACGCACCCAGTTCAAGGTGTCGCCTTGCAAGTGCTTGAGGCCGGGCACCGGGAAATAGCCTTTCTTGCGGTCGATGACTTCGCTGGGGATAACCCGGCGTGCCGCTTCCTTGAGTACCTGTTTGCCGCCGTCGGGCAACTTGAACTTGCCCGGCACGCGGGCCGACAGCTCCACCAGGCGGTAGTCGAGAAATGGCGTACGCGCTTCCAGGCCCCAGGCCATGGTCATGTTATCCACGCGCTTGACCGGGTCATCCACCAGCATCACCGTGCTGTCCAGGCGCAGGGCCTTGTCCACGGCGGCATCCGCTCCTGGCATGGCAAAATGTTCGCGCACAAAGTCACCGGCGGCGTCGTTGGCGGTCAGCCATTTCGGCGCGACAGTGGCCGCGTAGTCGTCGTAACTGCGATCGAAGAAGGCATCGCGGTAAGCGGCGTAGGGATCGCTCGCGCCATCCACCTGCGGGTACCAGTGGTAACCGGCAAACAGTTCGTCGGCGCCCTGGCCGCTCTGCACTACCTTGCAATGCTTGGCCACTTCCCGCGACAGCAGGTAGAAGGCGATGCAGTCATGGCTGACCATCGGCTCGCTCATGGCGCGGAACGCCGCCGGCAATTGCTCGATGATTTCGCTCTCGGCGATGCGCAGTTGGTGATGACGGGTGCCATAGTGCTTGGCGATCAGGTCCGAGTACTGGAATTCGTCGCCGCGTTCGCCACCAGCATCTTCAAAGCCGATGGAAAAGGTCGACAGGTCCTGCACGCCGACTTCACGCAGCAGGCCGACGAGCATGCTCGAATCGACGCCGCCGGAGAGCAGCACGCCCACATCCACAGCGGCGCGTTGACGGATGGCCACGGCTTCGCGGGTGCTGTCGAGGACGCGGTCGGTCCAGTCTTCAAGGCTGAGGTTCTGCTCATCCTCATGGGGGCCGTAGGGCAGGGTCCACCAGGTTTTCTGCTCGGTCTTGCCGCTGGCATCGATGCGCATCCAGGTGGCGGGCGGCAGCTTTTCGATACCCGCCAGCAAGGTGCGCGGTGCGGGCACAACGGCGTGGAAATTCAAATAATGATTAAGGGCCACTGGGTCCAGGATCGGGTTGATATCGCCGCCCTTGAGCAGCGCCGGCAAGGCCGAGGCAAAGCGCAGGCGCTGGCCGGTGCGCGACAGGTACAAAGGTTTTACGCCCAAGCGGTCACGGGCGATGAACAGGCGCTGGGCGTCACGTTCCCAGATGGCGAACGCGAACATGCCATTGAGCTTGGGCAGCAGTGCCTCACCCCAGGCGTGATAACCCTTGAGCAGCACTTCGGTGTCGCCGCCCGAATAGAAGGCGTAACCCAGGGCTTCCAGCTCTTGACGCAGTTCCGGGAAGTTATAGATCGCGCCGTTGAAGGCCAGGGACAGCCCTAGTTGGGCGTCGACCATCGGTTGGGCGGAGCCATCCGACAGGTCCATGATTTTCAGGCGACGGTGGCCCAGGGCAATCGGCCCTTGGGCATGGAAGCCCCATGCGTCGGGGCCTCGGGGGGCGAGGTGATGAGTGATGCGTTCTACCGCTGCCAGGTCGGCAGGTTGATGATCAAAGCGTAACTCGCCAGCTAATCCACACATAAAGTCCTTACCGGTTTTTCCGTTGGGGAGAGGTCAACACATCGCGCGCTGAACGCGCAGGTACTCTGAAACTGACCCAGGCATACCCGTGGAGTTTTAGAACGATAAGTTATAAGCGATCAGGGCATGAGGCGCTGATCAGTGTTCGCGGCTTGGCGCAGGCTCTGGGGCCAGTGCGTTAGATAGGTCAAGGATGCACGCAAATTGTGGGCTGATGGACCGCGCAAACCAGCAGGTATTCAAACCCATTCCCGGAGGCGGCGGGCATATGGTGGAGCGTCATTATTCAAGGTTGTCATGGAGGTCATGGATGTCACAGGTAAGTGAGGTGGTTACGCCAACGGTGTGGGCACAGTTGCCCGGCAAGCTGCTGGAGGCCACCCAGGATCTGGATATAACCCAAGTGCTGCTCGACCGGTTGCCCGGCTGGATGGTTCGTGCTGACGCTCGCAGCCTGGCGCATATCAAGCGCGAGCACGTGGACAGTGAAGTACTGCGCGAGGCGCTCAATACGCTACTGAAGAACCTGGAACCGCTCGATGAGTTCTGCAGCGAGCGACTTGAAGCGTTGCTGGTTTCCAAGGGGCAGCATCTGGATGTGAAACACGATGTGCTGGAGTTGCCCCACCGCTCAATGACCAACGCCAACCCGGACCTGCTGGGCCCGCTGTTGATGACGGTGACGGTCGAGAAGCGCACGCTGCTGCAGGCCGCCATGCAGAATTTCAGCGCTTCCCAGGCTGAGGACGGTGGCCTGGGGATCGGCGCACTGGTGCGTAACGTCGGCACGGGGCTTGAGGTCGAGTCAATGAGCGCTGTCGAGTTTGCCGGTTACTGTCGCGAGCTGGATCTGGGCGCGGCCTATCAGGAACATCTACGGGAGGTCTTCGATTTGCCCGCCCCCGGTGAAGTGATGGCGGCGGATGCCTTTAACCCGGCGGCCAGGGACATTGGCCGGCTCAAGTTGAGCGACATGCGCCTGGACCTGCATATCGCCCTGGGCAAGGGGCACGTGCGCCAGGAGACCGGCACGCTGCTGTTCAAGGTGCTTTGGTCAGGCAGGGACACTTATCCAACCCGCGACCTGTTGCTGGAGGGCCGCGCGCTGGTCTGGCATGGGTTGAACATCGACCAGGCCTGCGCGTGGAGTGTGCTGGTGTTTTCCGGCAGTGCCGAGCAAGACCTGTCCTCGGGTCGCTGCGTGGTGTACATGCCCAACGATCCAGCCCGCCCATGGTTCGAGTACGACACCCTGGCGGCGTTCAAGGGCTATCTATCGTCCAAGCTGCAGGAGCCTGCCTATCGCGAGTTCTTCAAAGGCTATCTGGATGAATCCGAACGCGTGGACTTTTTCCAGCGCTTTGATACCCGCAAGGCCGTGGAAAGCCTGGAGGCGGTATCGGCCCCGGTCAGCGTGTCGCGGTTTTTTTTCGATGCCTACGTGGGCAAGGCGCAATTGGATGCCAGGGTGTTGGCGGTGCCGGTGGCAGAGGTCGACGAGGAGGCCCGCCGATCACTGATCGAGCGGTATGTGGAGCTGGGGCTGACATTGGCCAATATCGCCGGTTTTTTCGTGCCGGGCCTGGGCCAGTTGATGCTCGGGGTGGGTGTCGGCCAGCTGTTGGGCGAGGTCTATGAGGGCGTACAGGACTGGCAGCACGGGCACAAGACCGATGCGCTGGAGCACATGACCAATGTGGCTGAAGGCATTGCGTCAATGGCGCTGATGGCCGTCGGGGGCAAAGCCGTGGGGGCTCTGTTCAAGGACGCTTCGCGTATGCCGGCGAGTTATTTCGAGCAGTTCGAGGCGGTCAAAGCCGCGCAGGGCGAGTCACGGTTATGGCGACGCGACCTGCGCCCTTACCAGCAGTCGGTGGCTGCCGAGGTGCTCGCCACGCCCAGTTACAAAGGCATCTACCAATATCAAGGGCGCTCTTATATCGCGATTGACGGCGCGATCTACCGGGTGTCTTTCGATGCTGGCGTCGGTCGCTGGCGGGTACTGCATCCGGTGCGTCAAACGGCTTATCGCCCGCTCTTGGAACACAATGGTTTCGGCGGCTGGCGCCATCAGGCCGAGCAGGTCGAGCAGTGGAACAGCCCGGCTTATGTACTCGAACGCCTGTCTCCCGGACTCAGATCACTGCCCGACGGCCGCCTGGATGAAATCATCAGCACCACCAACAGCCGGTTGCCCTGGTTACGCCAACTGGCCCAGTACAACCAGCCCTTGCCGCAGCGGCTGCGCGACTGTGTGATGCGTTGGCGCCAGGAGCAATTGATTCGCGACCTGGCCTGGCAACTGGAATTCCAGAACCAGCCCGATGCCGGTACGGGGGTCGTGCAAATGCTGGCTTTGCCGATGCTGGAAGGGTGGCCCAAGGGGCGTTTTTTCGAGCTGCTGGACGCCGAGGGAAACTTGCTCAAGCGCTATCCCGATACCGCTCCATTCGATTACGAAGACATGAGCATCCACGTCAGTGAGCAGCAACTCAAGGACGGCCAGGTGATGCACACGCTGCTCGAGACCTTCAGCGCCAAGGAGCGCGACGTGCTGCTGGGTGAAAAAGCCGACATCCAGCAGGCCCATAAGCTACTGCGTGCGCGTTTGCTGGCGGGGGTAAAACGGCATTACCGCACGCTGTTCGACCAGCTCTGCGAACATGCTGATCCGCCCGCTTCGGGCATTGCCGACGTGCTCAAACACCGCTTCCCAGAATTGCCCACCGGGATGATCGAGGAGCTATTGTCCCAGGCGTCATCGCTTGAGCGTCTGTATCTGCGTGAGACTGGCAGCGTGCCCTTGCGCCTTTTTCAGCGTGCCGGGCAGGCGTTGCGCGAACTGCAGGAAGACCGTGCGGTGGCCGGTTTCTACCTGCCACCGTTGGCCACCGAATCAACTGAGCGCCTCGCGGTCAGCCTACTGGGGCGGTTACCGGGATGGCCGGCGCAACTGCGCTTGCAAGTGTATGAACAGGCGCTGGACGGCGCCTTGCTCGGCAAGCTGGAAACTCCCACCGCGACGCGTTTGCGCAAGCTGGTCAAGTCCGCCCGGGGCTACCAGGCCTTCGACGAGCAGGGCCAGGCCCTGCATGAGCCGCTGCCGGGGCCGTTGGGCTTTTACCAGGCGCTGCTGAGCACGCTTTCGGCCACAGAACGCACCGGCCTGGGGATTTACTCCACCGGCGAGCGGGGGGCCAGACAGCTGCAGTTGAAACTGCGCTGGCGGGTCGGGGATGAACGTGACCTGGTAGCCGGGCATCTGCGCCGCGCCTCTGCCGAACCCCTGCCGTTGTGGCGCGAGGGTTGCGTGCAGGCTTCACCGCCTGAGGTCACGCCACAGCCGGCGGCACTGATACGCAAGGTGAAAAAACTCTATCCCTTGCTGAACGACGCCCAGGCCTCAAGCCTGATCGAAGAGCTGGGGGCTGACCACATGGCCCGTGCCCGCGCGGTCAAGGGCCTGCAGAACGACTATGAAACCCTGCGCTCAGTGCTCAATACCTGGCGCCATGACCGGGCCGCGCTGGCGAAAATCCCCGGTACGCCTGCGGACGCCCGGTTTGGTCGCAAAATCATCGCACGGCGGCTGAAAGCCTGCTGGCGGCGGATGACCACCTTGAATAAAGAGGCCGGCGTGTCCCTCGACGGGATGCTCGGCGGGCCGCTGCCGATATTGCCACCCGAGATCAAATTCACGCATGTACGCCAACTGTCGATGAAGAACATGGGCGTCGGCGATGAAGTGGCGTATTTCCTCAAACACTTCCCCGGGCTCAAGTCCCTGGAGCTGTCGGGCAACCGCTTGACCCGTCTGCCGGAGGTACTGTCGCACATGCCGCAGTTGCAAGCCTTGTACCTGGATGACAATCAACTGGTGCTGACCAACTACATGCGCACCAAGCTGGCAGACCTGCGCACCCTCAGGATCATGAACCTGGCGGGCAACCCGCTGGTTGATCCGCCTAAGGTCGATCACCTGTTCGACTTGCACCAATTGATCCTGCATGACTGCCGGCTCAAGACCTTTCCCGAACACTTGTGGCGTTTGCCCTACCTGACCAGTGTGGACCTGCGCGAGAACGACATTACCGAGCTGCCGGCGTGGTTGTTCACGGCGCATCGGGATCGCACCCGGGGTATCAACTTGCGCCACAATCCATTGTCGGCATCCACAAGCCGGCAAGTGCTCGATTATCGTCGCCAGCGCGGCGTGGGCATGGGCTTTTACGAAGACGATGACGCACGCTTGAACGAGCAGGCCGCTCGCGAGTTGTGGATGCCCGATTCGCGGCAGACGGACTACGCGCAGAAAGACCTGATGTGGCAAATGTTGAAGGATGACAGGCACAGTGACGGCTTGTTCAAGTTGCTGGCCGAGCTGGGCGGAGCGGCCGACAGCGAGCATGTGCGTGAAGACATGACCCGGCGCGTGTGGCGGGTACTCGAGGCGAGCAGCCAGCGCGCCGACCTGGCCACCGAAGTATTTGAACGTGCATTCACCCCGTATAACTGTGATGACGGCGCGGCGGTGAGCTTCAGCGCCCTGGAAATCCTGGTTGAAATCAGCGATGCGCGCATGCAGGTCGAGGGCGGCCAGCTGTCCGCCAAGCCCTTGTTGGCGCTGGGGCGCGGCCTGTATCGGCTCGATCGCCTGGAAAGCATTGCGCGCAACCACAGCATCGCCAACCCCGGCGGCGATGCCTTGGAGGTCAGCCTGGCCTACCGTACCGGCCTGGCCAGCCGTTTCTATCTGCCAGGGCAGCCTAAGCACATGCGTTATGCCAGTTTGGGCGGTGTCACCCCGGCGGCGCTGAGTGATGCGGAACTGAAGATCAAGGCCGCGGAAATATCGCCTCTACTGTTGCGTTTCCTCATTAATCTGCCGTTCTGGACGGACTACCTCAAGCGCGCCTATGCCGCCAGTTTCAGCACCCTTAACGAGCCGTTCGAGACGCGTATGCAGGCAGTGTTCGAACAAGGCGCGGATCTTGATGACGAAACCTACCGATCACGCATGGATGGCATTCTGCGGGAGCAGGTCACCGCCGAAGAGGTCGCCTTCGAGCGCCTGACCCTGGCGGCCATGCGCGCTGATGAACTGGGGGTGTGCGAAATTCGCTAGGCAGGGTTCATGGGGTCTGCCCAGGCTTGCCGCGAATCAGCTCGCGCAAGACAAAGCGGTTGGGATGGCACGCCTGGGCGACAGGAGCGGGCAATGGCAGCGGTTCGTTATCCAGCCAGGCGGCCAACAGTTCTGCCGACAAGGGCGCGGTGATCAAACCGCGTGAGCCATGGCCGCTGTTGATGTACATGCCGTCCAGCCAGGGGCAGGGCATATCGGGCACTTGCCGGGCATCCCGGGCGAGTACGCCGTAGGCTTGGGCGAAGGCCGCTGCATCGGCCAGCGGGCCTACGATGGGCAGGTAGTCGGGGCTGGTGCAGCGAAATGCCGCACGGCCTTTCAAGGTTTCCAGCGGCAAGGCATCGGCTTGCAGGGCATGCAGCAGCGGTGGGGAGATTTCCCTCAGCAGGGCCAGGTTATCGGCATGTTCGGCCAGGGTGGGGGTCAAGTCGTCGCTGTTGAAAGCAAAACTGGCGCCCAGGGTATGTTCGCCCAGGCGTGCGGGGGCGACGTAGCCTTGGGCACAGACCACCGTGCTCAAGTGTTGGCTTTCAGTGGTTTGCGCCAAGCGGGTGATTTGCCCACGAATCCGCTTGAGGGGCAGGGCGGCACTGAAGGGGAAGCGTTTGACCTCGGCGGCCCCGGCGAGGACCACCACCGGTGCACTGGCGATCAGCGCCTCGGCGTCACGGGCCTGCCATTGGCCGTCGACCTGCTGCAAGGTCAGCGCTTCCTGATGAAGGCGCACCTCAATACCTGGATGGCGGGCCTGCCACTCGCACAACGCTGGCGGATGGACCCAGCCGCCCTCGGGGAAAAACAACCCGCCCTGGTCCAGCGCCACGCCAGCGAGGGCTTGGGCCTGGGCTGCATCCACCGGGTGCAGCAGGTCCGGGGCAAACGCCTGCGCCAGTTGTGCCTGGCGCTCGGCTTCCTTGGGGTTGAACGCCAGTTGCAGCACGCCGCAAGCGTCCCAATCCACACCGCGCTGCAACTGCTCGAGCAGCCTGCGGGTGTAGCCGAAGCCGCTCACAATCAACTGCGACAGTGTGGTGCCATGGGCCGACAGCTTGAGGTACAGCACCCCTTGCGGGTTGCCGGACGCCTCCTGGGCCAGCGCCGCATGCCGCTCCAGCAGGCACACCTGCCAGCCGCGTGCCGCCAGGCTGGCCGCGGTGGCACAACCGGCCAGCCCCGCGCCGATCACCAGGGCGCGGCGTTCTGCATAGTGGGTGGTTGGGCGGGCGAACCACGGTGGTGTAGCCGTGGGCCTGGGAATATCGGCTGGCCAGCCGACGAACTCACCGCGCAGGATTTCCCACTTGTGGCCGATGCCCGGCGTGCGCTTCATCTTGAAGCCCGCCGCGTTGATCAGGCGCCGCACCCAGCCAGTGCTGGTGAAAGTGCTGATGGTCGAGCCCGGCGCCGCCAGGCGCGCCAGTTCGGCAAACAGCTCGGCGGTCCACATATCGGGGTTTTTCGCCGGGGCAAAGCCGTCGAGGAACCATGCATCAATCTGTGCATCCAGTTGCGGCAGTTGTTCCAGGGCATCGCCGATCAACAGGGTCAGGGTCACGCGGCCTTGGCCCAGCACCAGGCGCTGGAAACCCTGGTGGATGGCGATGTATTGCGCCAAGAGTTGTTCGGCCAAGGGTTGCAGTTCAGGCCAGAGGGCCAGGGCACGTTGCAGGTCAGTGTGGCTGAGCGGGTATTTTTCCACGCTGACAAAGTGCAGCCGTGCGCCGGCCACCGCATGCTGCTCGAACAGTTGCCAGGCGCAGAGGAAATTCAAGCCGGTGCCGAAGCCTGTCTCGCCGATTACCAGTCGCCCGCCGGCAGGCAAGGCGGCGAAGCGCTCCTGCAGGCGGTTTTGCTCAAGGAACACATAACGGGTTTCTTCAAGGCCCGACTGGTCGGAGAAGTACACATCGTCGAACACCCGCGAGTGCGGGCGGCCTTGGTCATCCCAGTCGAGCTGGGCGTGGGTGATGGGGTTCATGGCGGCTCATAAAGGAAAGCGGGCAAAGACAAGGCGGCCATTCTAGCCGATCAACAGGGGTTGGATTGACCCAAGGCAATCCCGGGTGGAATTTCCTGCCACAGGCCGTTGCCCAATCCGCTAGTCTTGAGCCATCTTGAAACGGAGCTGCCCATGTTCGAATCCGCCGAAATCGGTCACGCCATCGACAAAGACACCTATGACGCCGAAGTGCCGGCCCTGCGCGAAGCCTTGCTGGAGGCGCAATACGAACTGCAGCAGCAGAAGCGCTTCCCGGTGATCGTTTTGATCAACGGCATCGAGGGCGCCGGCAAGGGCGAGACCGTCAAGCTGCTCAATGAGTGGATGGACCCGCGCCTGATCGAAGTGCGTACCTTCGACCAGCAGACCGACGAGGAACTGGCGCGCCCACCGGCCTGGCGCTACTGGCGGCAACTGCCGGCCAAGGGCCGCATGGGTATCTTTTTCGGCAATTGGTACAGCCAGATGCTGCAAGGCCGGGTCCATGGCCAGATCAAGGACGCCCGTCTCGACCAGGCCATTGCCGGTGCCGAGCGCCTGGAAAAAATGCTCTGTGACGAAGGCGCGCTGATTTTCAAGTTCTGGTTCCATCTGTCCAAGAAGCAGATGAAAGCACGCCTCAAGGCCCTGGCAGACGACCCGTTGCATAGCTGGCGCATCAGCCCGCTGGACTGGCAACAGTCCAAGACCTACGACAAGTTCGTGCATTTCGGTGAGCGCGTGCTGCGTCGCACCAGCCGGGATTACGCACCCTGGCATGTGATTGAAGGGGTGGACAGCAATTACCGCAGCCTTACCGTGGGCAAGATCCTGCTCGAAGGCCTGCAAAATGCCTTGAAAATGCCCAAGGGCAGGGCCAGCGGCATGAACCCGGCGCCGCTGCCGTCGGCCGTGGACCAGGTAAGCCTGCTCAACAGCCTCGACATGACCCTGCGCCTGGACAAGGACGACTATGAAGAGCAACTGATCACCGAGCAGGCGCGCTTATCCGGCCTGATGCGCGACAAGCGCATGCGCAAGCACGCGTTGGTGACGGTGTTCGAGGGCAACGACGCGGCGGGCAAGGGCGGCGCGATCCGTCGTGTCGCCGCGGCCCTGGACCCACGCCAGTACCATATCGTGCCAATTGCCGCGCCCAGCGAAGACGAACGCGCCCAGCCCTACCTGTGGCGGTTCTGGCAGAAGATCCCGGCACGCGGCATGTTCACCGTGTTCGACCGTTCCTGGTATGGCCGTGTGCTTGTGGAGCGCGTCGAGGACTTCTGCACCCCGACGGACTGGATGCGCGCCTATGGGGAGATCAATGATTTCGAGGAGCAGTTGCGCGATGCTGGCGTGATCGTGGTCAAGTTCTGGCTGGCCATTGATAAGCAAACGCAGCTGGAACGTTTTCAGGCCCGTGAAGAGATCCCGTTCAAGCGCTTCAAGATCACCGAGGACGACTGGCGCAATCGCGACAAGTGGGACGACTACCGTGCAGCCGTGGGCGACATGGTTGATCGCACCAGCACCGAGGTGGCGCCCTGGACCCTGGTGGAAGCCAATGACAAGCGCTGGGCGCGGGTCAAGGTGCTGCGCACCATCAATCGTGCGTTGGAAGACGCATTCGATAAAACCGACAAGCACGACAAAAAGAAAAAGAAATAGCGCGGATCAAACATTGGTCCAAATGTGGGAGGGGCGGTGCGACGATTCGACTTGCTCCCGATAGCAGGCTGTCAGTACCTGCATTTGCAACTGACCCACCGCTATCGGGGGCAAGCCCCCTCCCACATTGGATCGCCACACATCAGGTAGGCCGTGTGTTGGCCCCATGCTTTTGCATTTACGCAGTGAATGATCATCGCAGCCGGCCGGGCCTGGCTCTATCCTCGATCCACAACCACAAGATCGAGGTAAGCCCATGCGTGAAGTAGTGATCGTCGACAGCGTGCGAACCGGCCTGGCCAAGTCCTTTCGTGGCAAGTTCAACCAGACCCGTCCCGATGACATGGCAGCCCATTGCGTCAATGCGCTGCTGGTCCGCAATGGCATCGATCCGGCCATGGTGGAGGATTGCATTGTCGGCGCCGGCTCCAACGAAGGCGCCCAGGGCTATAACATCGGGCGTAATGTGGCGGTGCTCTCTCAACTGGGTACCGGCACGGCGGGCATGACCCTCAACCGTTTCTGTTCGTCGGGCTTGCAGGCGATTGCCATCGCCGCCAACCAGATTGCCTCGGGCTGCAGCGACATCATTGTCGCTGGCGGTGTGGAGTCCATCAGCCTGACCATGAAGAGCGTCAACACCGACAACCTGATCAACCCACTGCTCAAAGAGCAGGTGCCGGGCATCTACTTCCCCATGGGGCAGACCGCCGAAATCGTCGCCCGTCGCTATCAGGTCAGCCGCCAGGAGCAGGACATCTACGCCCTGCAGAGCCAGCAGCGCACTGCCCAGGCCCAGGCCGATGGCTTGTTCAATGATGAAATCGTGCCGATGGCGGTCAAGTACAAGGTCGAGGACAAGCACAGCGGTGAAGTGCAGATCCTCGACGGCGTGGTGGACCGCGACGACTGCAACCGCCCGGACACTACACTGGAAAGTCTCAGCGGTTTGAAGCCGGTATTTGCCGAAGATGGCTCGGTGACGGCGGGCAATTCCTCGCAGCTCTCCGACGGGGCCTCGATGACCCTGGTGATGAGCCTGGAAAAAGCCCTGGCGTTGGGGCTCAAACCCAAGGCGTTTTTTCGTGGCTTTACCGTCGCCGGTTGCGAACCGGATGAGATGGGCATTGGCCCGGTGTTCTCGGTGCCCAAGCTGCTCAAGGCCAAGGGCTTGCAGGTGGCAGATATCGACCTGTGGGAGCTCAATGAAGCCTTTGCTTCACAGTGCCTTTATGCACGCAACCGCCTGGAAATCGATAACGCCAGGTACAACGTCAATGGTGGCTCGATCTCCATTGGCCACCCGTTCGGCATGACCGGGTCGCGGCAGGTGGGGCATCTGGTGCGCGAACTGCAACGACGTAATTTGCGCTATGGGATTGTCACCATGTGCGTGGGCGGGGGTATGGGCGCTACCGGGCTCTTCGAAGCCGTACGCTGATCAAAATGTGGGAGGGGGCTTGCCCGCGAAGACGTCGACCCAGCAAACATTGATGTTGGCTGACCCACCGCTATAGGGAGCCAGCCCCTCCCACAGTTGGCCATCCGCGTATCCGAATCTGGTCACTTACCCCTAGAATGGCGGCTCCTCCACCTCTGGCTTTTTTTGGGGCACTCATGCACATCTCTTCCGGCCGCTGGGTCTACGGTTTCTTGCTGACTCTGCTGACCGCCTTTCTGTGGGGCATTCTTCCGATCAAGCTCAAGCAGGTCCTGCAGGTCATGGACCCGATCACCGTCACCTGGTTTCGTCTCACAGTGGCCGGCACTTGCTTGTTTGTGTACCTCGCCGTCGCCAAGCGCCTGCCCAGCCGCAAGGTGCTCGGCCCCAAGGGCGGTTGGCTGGTGGCCATGGCCGTGTGCGGGCTGGTGGGTAACTACGTGCTGTATCTGGTTGGCCTGAAGATGCTCAGCCCCGGCACCGCTCAACTAGTGGTGCAGATGGGCCCGATCTTCCTGATGATCGCCAGCGTGTTTGTCTTCAAGGAGCGTTTCAGCCTGGGGCAGGTCCTCGGCCTGGTGGTGCTGATTATCGGCTTCGGCCTGTTTTTCAATCAGCGCCTCGTGGAGTTGCTGACGTCCCTGGGCACCTATACCGCCGGGGTGCTGACCATCCTGCTGGCCACCTCGATCTGGGTGTTCTATGCCTTGGGCCAGAAGCAATTGTTGACGGTATGGAATTCCTTGCAGGTGATGATGGTGATCTACCTGTTCTGCGCGCTGCTGCTCACGCCGTGGGCGCACCCCTTGGAAGCGTTGCAGTTGAGCCCGCTGCAAGGCTGGTTGTTGCTGGCGTGCTGCATGAATACGCTGGTGGCGTATGGCGCGTTTGCCGAAGCGCTGGCCCACTGGGAGGCGTCGCGGGTGAGTGCAACCCTGGCGTTGACGCCGCTGGTGACCTTTGTCGCAGTGGCGCTGGCGGCGTGGCTGTGGCCGGATTATGTCCAGGCAGAAGAGATCAACGCCCTGGGCTACTTCGGCGCATTCGTGGTGGTCTTGGGGTCGGCTGCAGTCGCCCTGGCGCCGTCGCTGCTCGCCGGGCTCAAGGCCCGGCGGCTGCGTATGATGGTTTAGTTACCCAACATGTTTTCCGGGCGTACCCACTGGTCGAACTCGGCGTCGGTGAGGTAGCCCAGCTCCAGCGCGGCTTCGCGCAGTGTCAGCCCTTCGGCGTAGGCCTTCTTGGCGATCTCTGCCGACTTGTCGTAGCCGATATGCGGGTTGAGTGCGGTGACCAGCATCAGCCCGCGCTCCAGGTGTTCGGCCATTTTCTCGGCGTCGGGCTCAAGGCCTGCGATGCAGTGCTCCTGGAAGTTGTTGCAGCCGTCGGCCAGCAGGCGGATCGATTCAAGCAGGTTGTGAATGATCACCGGCTTGTACACATTCAACTGCAAGTGCCCTTGGCTGGCCGCCATGCCGATGGTCACGTCGTTGCCCAGCACCTGGCAGGCCAGCATGGACAGGGCTTCGCACTGGGTCGGGTTGACCTTGCCCGGCATGATCGAACTGCCGGGCTCATTGGCCGGCAACTTGACTTCGGCCAGGCCGGCCCGTGGGCCTGAACCCAGCAGGCGCAGGTCGTTGGCAATTTTCATCAACGCTACGGCCAGGGTTTTCAATGCGCCGTGCAAGGTCACCAACGGCTCATGGCCGGAGAGGGCGGCGAATTTGTTCGGCGCGGTCACGAAGGGCAAGCCCGACAACGCTGCCAGCTCGGAAGCAATCGCCTCGCCAAAGCCGTGGGGTGCATTGAGCCCGGTGCCCACCGCTGTGCCGCCTTGGGCCAGCTCGCACACGGCGGGCAGGGCGCTGCGGATCGCTCGCTCGGCGTAATCGAGCTGGGCGATAAACGCCGAGAGTTCCTGGCCGAAGGTGATCGGCGTGGCGTCCATCATGTGGGTGCGCCCGGTCTTGACCAGCTTCATATGCCGTGCAGCCAGCTCCGCCAGGCCACCGGACAAGGTCGCAATCGCCGGCAGCAACTGCTGATGCACCGCCTGCACTGCGGCAATGCTCATGGCAGTAGGGAAGCAGTCGTTGGAGCTCTGGGAGCGGTTGACGTGATCATTGGGATGCACCGGGCTCTTGCCGCCGCGGTTATTGCCGGCCAGTTCGTTGGCGCGACCGGCGATCACTTCATTGGCGTTCATGTTGCTCTGGGTGCCACTGCCGGTCTGCCAGACCACCAGAGGGAACTGGTCGTCATGTTGACCCTCGAGGATCTCGTCGGCGGCCTGTTCGATCAGCCGGGCGATATCGGCGGGCAGGTCGCCGTTGCGATCGTTGACCCGGGCGGCGGCCTTCTTGATCAGGGCCAGGGCATGCAATACCGCCAGCGGCATACGCTGCTCGCCAATCGCGAAGTTGACCAGCGAACGTTGGGTTTGCGCGCCCCAATACGCATCATCAGGGACCTGTACTTCTCCCAGGCTGTCGGTTTCGATACGGCTCATCGGGCACCCTCCTTATCCAGTCGTGATTGGTCAGTTTAGGCCCTGGCGGCCGCCATGGGTTCCCTAAACCCACATTTGTGTCATCGCGCCCCGCAAAACCAGGGCCTGCGTAGGGGTGGGGTTGAGCCCTGAGGTTTTTTAGGCGCAGAATGGTCGCCCTTGGGGTCTTACCTCGCCTGCTAGAAAAGGAAACTCGATGACTCGTCTTCGTGCCATCTGTACCGCGGTTGCTCTGGTTTGCGCCAGCGGCCAGGTTTTTGCCGATACCGCCAGCCACAACGCCAGTGCCGAAGCCTTCCTTACCCTGGCCCATGCTGACAAGCTGGGGACCCCGGTGTACATGCAAGTGCAGCAAATGTTCGCCCAGCGCTTCGAACAGACCAAGGCGCCTGCCGCCAAGCAGTCTGTACTGGACAGCTACCAGGCCAAGGCCAACGCCGCCCTGGACCAGGCTATCGGCTGGCCGAAGCTGAAACCGGACATGGTCAAGCTCTACACCACCAATTTCAGCGAGTCGGAGCTCAAGGACCTGGTAGCCTTCTACCAGTCGCCACTGGGCAAGAAAGTCCTGGAAAAAATGCCACAACTGACCCAGCAATCGGCCCAGATGACCCAGGCCAAGCTGGAAAGCGCGGTGCCGGTGGTGAACAAGCTGTTGGAAGACATGACCAACGAGCTGACGCCAAAAGCCGCCGCACCGGCCAAGAAGAAGTAAGCAGGAATGACCATGCAACAGCGTATCGAAACGGCGCTCGCCGCCCTGGAGCCGCAACACTTGAACGTGCTGGATGAAAGCCATATGCATAGTCGTGGGTTGCAGACCCACTTCAAGGCCGTACTGGTCAGCTCGCAGTTCGAGGGGCTCAACCGCGTCAAGCGCCACCAGAAGGTCTACGCCATCCTGGGTGACCTGATGAGCGAGTTTCATGCGTTGGCGCTGCATACCTATACGCCTGATGAATGGGCGAAAATCGACGCAGCCCCGGCCTCGCCGACCTGCGCCGGCGGGCATTGAGCGCAGCCTCGACCCGCGCTAGCGGGTCGGGGCGATGCCAGTACCTGGATACACAAAACATCCTCCAGCACCACCTTTCTCCACACCTCATCCCTAGGCTTTCAGGACTACTTATCCAGCAATAAGGTCTTGAGGTCATGTCTGCTTCCATCCATCGAAATACACCTATCTTGAAGGCCACGGATCCTCGCGGACTGGCTGTACGTACTGTTGAATATCACCGCCAGAGCGTGACCCAGACTCCGCAGGCACGGGTTACCCGCCAGGTTTTTGGGGCCAATGGTTTTTTGTCCAGTCAGTGGGACCCGCGGCAATGTGCGCGCGGAGCTGGTGGTGCGGCATCGCAATCGAACATTTTAAGTCTGTCGGGCGAGGCGGTTCGCACCGAGAGCGCCGATGCCGGCTGGCGCCTGATATTACGCGGCGAAGCGGGCCAGCCGCTGCACACCTGGGATTCGCGTCAAGCCCACCAGGAGCAACGCTACGACCGTCTGCTACGCCCGGTGGCAGTATTTGAACAGACTGCGAATGAGCCACGGCCGCGTTGTGTAGAGCGCCTGGCCTATGGGGCAGCCGAGGTGGCCGGCAACCGTTGTGGACGGCTGATTCGTCATGCGGACCCGGCCGGTGTTGTGTTGATGGATGAGTACGGGATCGGTGGGAACGTCATCAAGCAGACTCGACGGTTTCGCATGGACACTTCGGCAGTTGACTGGCCATCGAGCGATGACAATCAAGCTGAACAGCTGGAAACCAAAGCCCATACCACGACCTGGCGCTACGATGCCTTGGGGGCGCTGCTGGAGCAGATCGACGCCAGGGGCAATCGCCGGCACTGGCGCTATGGGCGACAAGGTTGGCTGCAGGAGGTTGCGCTGACCCTGCGTGAGGGCACACGCCAAGTGTTGATGAACCAGCGGGTGTACAACGCCAGCGGCTTGGTGGAGTCCGAGCGGCTGGGCAATGAAGTCACCAAGGTGGCGAAATACGCCGCTGAGGATAACCGTTTGCTGCAGTTGACGGTGTATCGCAAGGGCGAGGCCGCCCAGCCTTTACAGGACCTTGTGTACGAGTACGACCCGGTCGGTAATATCCTCAGCCTCAGCGACCAGGCCCAGCCGACTCAATGGCACAGCAATGCGCGCATTGATGCGGTCAGTCGTTACCGGTACGACAGTCTTTACCAGTTAACCCAGGCCAGCGGTCGGGAAAATGCTGCTGGCAGCAGTGGTCAGGCAGCCCCGGGGCGGGTGGCGTTTGGTGCAACCGACGACGGACTCTGGCGCAATTACACCCAGCATTATACCTACGACGAGCATGGCAACCTGACACGCCTGCGCCATGTGGCGAGCAGTGGCGCAGGGTATACCCGGGACATGAGTGTAGCGGTGGGCAGCAATCGCGCCTTGTCGGTCACTGACGGTGCGGCGCAACATTGGGCGACGATGTTTGATGCCAACGGTAACCAGCAAGCGCTGGGCGGCGGCCAACAGTTAGGCTGGAACGTGCGTAATCAACTCACCCATGCCACCCAGGTGCGGCGTGACCAGGGTGATCCTGATGTGGAAAGTTACCTCTACGACGGCCAGGGCCAGCGGGCTGCCAAGATCAGAAGCCAACGGGTCGCGGGTAAACCCCATAGACAATTGACGTGCTACCTGCCGGGTTTGCACCTGCATGTACAACCTGGCAAGCGTTTGAACGTGCTGGAGATTGATACGGGCGGTGGTCGTGTCACGGTGTTGCAATGGGAGCACGGTCGCCCCAGCGATATGAGCGCCGAGCAGTTGCAATTCAGCATCCTCGATCACCTCAGTAGCAGTTTACTGGAGCTGGACGAACACGCGCAGTTGCTGAGCCAGGAGCACTACTATCCTTATGGCATGACGGCGTGGTGGGCTACCAACGATACGCAGCGAGCCAACTATAAGGTTCGCCGCTACGCGGGTAAGGAGCGCGACGCGACAGGATTGTATTACTACGGATATCGGTATTACGCGCCGTGGCTGCAACGCTGGATCAGTCCGGATCCACAGGGTGACGTGGATGGCTTGAATCTGTATGTGATGGCGCTGGGCAATCCCTTGCGGTTCAGGGATGCCGATGGTGGGCAAACGTTGTTCGGCGAGCAATTCCAGCCAGGTCGAGGCGATATCCTTTTCGGCTTGGCGAATACTGTGCGTATCTATCGTAGCTTCTGGTCGAAGCTGACGGCACGTGGAGACATCATGGCCGCCTATGTCGGAATTGATGAAATAGGGCCGGCAACGGCGGCGCTGGTAGAAAGCGTCAGTGCGCACGTTCGGTACGGGCTCGGCAGGATCAGCGAGGCCAGGTACAGGCAAACGATCAGTGAGCAAGGCGTACAGGTCGCACGACAGTTCTATGGCGCTGTTGTGGCGAAGTATTCGGGCTGTACATCGACCACCGCCAACCGGGAGTTCGCGAAGAAATTTGTCAGTGATCTTGCTTCTGGCGACTATTCATTCGAGCGCACCCTTGAAGACTACATAGACGTGGACTTGATTGACTTCCAGCATAAGCTGGTCAGCCGCATCAGTAAGTCGTCATTGAAGACCCTGACGGCCCCTGAAAGCATGCGTCATGTGCATTTTGCTCTTGATGATCTGGACCTGAATCTGGTGATCGATAAGTCCCAGTCTTCTGCCACAGGTTCGGAACTGCGCTGGCTTTATCGGCATCGACAGCAACTGGCAGGCCGCGTGACGTTCTATCGGCGCCAACAGCGGGTCGATGCGCCTTGGGAGTCCAACTCGTCCGCGTGGCGCAGCTATAAACCCGCCAGTACCAGGGCTTCAAGGCGGGCGGTACGCTGATTGAACGAATCACCGTGGCGGTGCCTCAACGGCGTCGGCCACGGTGGTTACATGGTTAAGGTTTAGAGGTTTGCTCTGTCGGAGGCGGCTCCCAGGTATCGTTTTCATCCTCGCTGACGGTGTACCAGGCCCAGTAGGTGGTTTGTCGCATTCCCCCTCGGGCCGTGAGAGTACGCACGGGCCGCCCCAGGGCGTCATGAAACTGTGTGTCGCTGTGCAGCAGGGGGTTACCGTCGATGTACCTGTGATGATCGGCGTAATAGGTGCGATACACCCGGATAATCAGCCCCCTGGGGCTGTATTCGTTGTGCTCGTTGACGCACCAGCGCGGGTCAGTCTGAACCGTCTGGAGGGCGCCGTTTTTGACCCTCAGGTCACCCTTGTCGTCCACGGCATAGGCCGGCCCCGGCTCGGCTTTCTGTTTACTTTGCAAGATGCGGCCAAAGCCGTCCTGGGCGACCAGGGTCATGTGGATGAGCTGTTCCTGATCGTCGGTATAGCGATCAGCGGCCAGCATCAGGCTTCGTGCGGGTTCGCGCCTGGCCTTTTGGATCAAGTCAGACAAGGCTTTCTCACTCGCACTCAACGTGCTGGCCTTTTTTTTCAAGCGCAACCTGGCGGTGGCGCGTATATGCCCGTCGGGCAAAAGGTAGCGCTGAGTGACCCAGTCCGCCTGCCTGTCTGTGGTGGCAATCGAGCCCATCCAACTGAACGCGTCGTAGAGCCAGGCTTTGGCCGCTTCGCGCAGGAGGGTTGCGGGTGTTTGAATTGCGAGTTCAATAGGTGTGTCTAGCGGCCTGCGATACGCTGACAATTGCCCGAAACCGATGGACTTTCCCGATTCTTGCCCTTGGATGCTGGTCGCGATCAAACGACCGAACCCATCGTAGAGGGCTTGCTCGGTCGTGCCGTTTGGATCGGTGATACTGATCGGCTGCAGCAGACGGTAGTCGTGCTGGACGCGGGTGATGCAGCCATCGGGTTGTTTCACCTGGATGACCTGAAGCCCGTAAGTGTCATAGGTCAGCGTGGTTTCGTTCTCGGCCAGCGTCAGACGCCAGGTGCGTAAGCGATAGAAGTGCTTGGCGTTGAAGTAGCGTGGAAACTGACGGCGGATCGACCAAAGGGAAGGGGCTTGGCGTTCCTGATCATTGGCATGGAAAAACACCGCCATGGGGCGATAGCCGATTCGGCGCAGCCGGCTCGGAAGGTCTTCGGCGGGTTGGCCCGGCATGTCGGGAATGCTCTCCAGCGCCTGCAGCGCGTCAGGGGCCAGCTCCGCGGTTTCTTGATAATCAGCCAGCCCCTGGAAGGTTGCCGTTCCAGGGGCCAGGGTCAGCCCCTTGCCGCCCGGCTCACGATAGTACTGGATCGACAAGCCGCTCAGCTCGCGTGGTGCCTGCGGCCCCAGCGGCCCTGACAGCCGGTTGATCAACGTCTCGTAGTTGATCGCCGTCGTGTTCAACCCGGCAGGTGGCTGGCCGTTGGGCAGGGTCCAGGCGTTGTCGCGTCGACGATAGGGCAAACCCAATCGCCATTGGTCGTCGTTTGATAGATGAATCCATTGCGCCAAGGTTTCGCTCAGGTAAAAGACCTGCTGAGCCGGGTCGTGGGTATCACGCCACCATTGTTGCTGATGCTCATCCTTGAGCAGTGCCGGAGGCGCATCGCGGGCGGCCTTGCGCCGCGCGCCGTGCACAGTGACGTTGTGGACCAGGCTGCCATAGGCGTCCCAGCGCAGGTTGACCTGGTGTTCGCAGACCGGATCATCGGGCACCTGTTCGTATTGATAGTGTACGGACTCCAGCGTCAGCGGCAGCATGCGTGGCCTGGGGTGTGAGCCAGCCTGGGGCAACCGACGGACCATATAGCGGTACTGCTGCACCGAGCAGGGTGTGCGCTCGGCCGAGTCAAGGGCGAACACCTCCACCCGTACCGGCAGGCCCCTGAGCGCGTAGGCTGCTGCCCGTGCTTCCTGTGGCGTGGGCGACGCGATCAGGCTGTCGTGGTGGTCGGTCGGTTGCGGCTGTTCGGGGGCATCGTGTGTGGCCAGCAATGTGGGGCCGAGTTTGGTGGCGTCGGCGTCATGGCGGCTGTAATGGTCTTGGGGCATGTCCAGCGCTTGGCCGGTGTGAAACCAGCGCTTGGTTTGCGAACCTGCTACAGAAACTTCACTGGCGCGGGTTTCTTCGCCGGTTTGCAGCAACAAGCCGAAACCCTGGAAGGCGCGCTCATCGGCATCGTAATACGCCTGACGGTAGCTGAAACGCTGAGTCAGTCGCTGATGGCTGATCTCATCGCGCCATTCCTGGTGTTTAATCAGGTTGAGCGCGAATGGCAGCTGGCTAACCACAGGCCTGTCTTCACTTTGACATTGCTGTTTCTCGTCCAGCCATTCCTGGGCGCTGCTGCGATAGCGCACCTCGACTTGCGCGCCGAGGTTGTTGTGAGTACCGCTGAGCAAACAGGGCTTGCGATCAAAAAAATCGTAGCGCCAATGGCGCGGATGCGGGTGCGTGACGCTGATGACCAGGCTGGCGTAACCATTGCCTTGCAGATCCGCCACGTTCACCTGGCACAGGGAGTCGTACTGTACGCCGGATGGCCACGGTAATACCAAGGGGGTTGTGGCAAAGCCATTGCCGCCCTTATTGGTGAAAATGCGCACTTCATCGGTCGTCAGGTACAGCAGGTCGCTGGCACCGCAGCCATCCAGATCGGCCAGCAATACGTTGGCGGCGTTGAAGGTTGTTTCTCTGAAGGGCAGGGCAGCCAACACTCTACCCTTGCCGAACCGCCCATGGCCCAGATTGGGCCAGCATTTGATTTCGTTGTGACGGATACGCACCAAGTGCTGCTGGCCGCTGCCAAGTATGTCGCTGAAGCCGACCCAGTCGGCGGAAGAACGGGTGAAGGACGGCAAATCATCGCCGTCAACCTTGTGCGCCTGCTCGACGCCCTGCCCGAAACCGCTTTGCCGATTGGCATACAGGCGCACGCTACGCGGGCCCACGAGCGTGAGATCAGCCAACCCGCTGCCCATCAGGTCGGCAAATATCGCATGGGGGTGTAAGAACTCCACCGGGAACGCGTCGAACCGTACGAAACCCGCTTCTTTGCGCTGGGGGGCCAGGCTGAAGAAGCCGCTCATACCCGGTCGGGCCAGCACCCATTCCAGACGTCCGTCCCCATTTATATCAAGCAAGGCCTGATAGACGGGGCGTGAACGGTCGGCCACCGCAATAGCAGGCAGTTCTTGAGGAGGAGCGTATGCCACCTGGTCGCCTGTGGACGCCTCGGCCCGCTGAGGTGCGCGGTAATACCAGGCTTGATCACCGCGATACAGGATCCCCGGCACGCCTTCGCCGTATAGATCCACCAGTTGATAGCGCTGGCCGTCATTGAGGCTCGGCACGTCAACAAAACGCTGGTAGCGACGGGTATCCAGTTTCAGGCTGGAGGATTGATACAGGTATTCTTGCGGCGGCAGGCTGGTGAGTGTTCCTTGGGCATCAACGGCCTGCTCGTAGACCGCGAGCAGAGTGTTGAGCCCGTTGCGAAAGGTGTAGTGTTCGAGCCTCAGGCGCTTGACCAGTATAGGGCTGGGGCCCATGTCGGGCTCATCCGCAAAGGCGTGAAACATCAGGATTTGCCGGCATAGGCGCAGTGTTCGTAATTCAAAGCCAAAGATGAAGCTGGAAAACGCATCTTCGCGTGAGAGCCACGGGTTGAGGGCCTCATAGGAAGGCAGCGCGTCGCTGGCGGTGTTGCGTTGGCCATAGTCGAACAGCAAGTAAAAATGCCATGCCTGACTGGAAAGGTCGTCGCTTTTGAGCAGATACAGTGTCTCTTTTTCCCTGGCCTTGACGTTGCCATAACACACTTTATGCAGATAACGCTGGGCTCGGCAGTCATGGGGGGCAGTGCCGGTCTCGGTCTCGGTCAGGTACTGGTAGCCGATATGCTCGCCATGGGCGTTCAGGCTTTCCTCGAGCAGCCATTGCGCCACATGGCTCAGGTTGTCGGGGTCAGCGATGCGCGCCGCGTAGGTTTTGCCGTAGACATGCCGGCTGCCGTCAGCCGCCTGGATCAGCCAGAACCCGGCGGCGTCGCCGTCTGAGTGCCAATGCTCGATGCGCTCGAAACGCTGTTCGACCCTGGGAAAGTAGCGCGTGACGAGGTAGTGGCGTCCCAGCGGCACCTGATCAAAATGATCACGCGGCGTCTGTACAAGCGTGCCCTCAGTGGTGCGTTCGGGCATCCAGTGCTGTGCATCCGGGCCTTGGAACGTATCGGCTGCGGTGTAATGTGGGACGCCCTGCTGAGTGCGCCGTGTGACGGCACCCGGCTTGACGTCCCAGCCGAAGCCGAACGCACTGTTACCCGCCGTGCTTTGATAGGTCAATGACAGCGTGGGTGCATAACCACGGCCAGTGGAAATCGGCAACGCAACCTCGAAGGTCGCCGTGCCATCGGCGCCCACGTTGCCCCAGCCTTTGGCGGCCCCTTCGATGACGGTGCCGGCATTGGGCAGCGAAGGCACCTTCAGGGGCGATTCATTGGCTGGGTTGCTCATGTATCGCTCCTGCCAGGCCTTGCGGTATAGCGCACATGGACAATGATGTCGGTGATGGATTCAAGCAGGGCTTTTTGTTGCAGCGCATTGGTAAAGTTCAAGCGCCAGCACGACACTGCCCCGGTGTATTCAAACGGCAGGTAACGTGGATCGTTGTCGAAGTTGAGGGTAAACAGGCCGTCGTCGTCCAGCCCGCGTGACAAGGCGATTTGCTGGTGTGCCCTGAAGTCGGTCCTGGTGGTGCCGTCGGGCATCTGGATTTCATTTCGGGTCTGGGTCAGTGTTGCCTTGATGTCTTCATAAGGCCCCAGCAAGGCAGGTAGTGAGACGCTGACGTGCTTGATGCGGCGCAGGGTGTGCCCTGGGTAGTCCTCATCCAGCAACGCTTGAGTCAGGGCGAAACTGATCGTACCGCTGCTTACCAGTTGCGCCTTATGCTCAGCCCAGGTTTTGGCGGGAGCGGTGATTTCGGGGGGGCGTTTGTCGGTCGTGACCAGGCACTCGATCAGACGATGGCGCAGTGACACGGTTTTGCTGATTTCCAGCTCGCGTGGCGTGTGTTGCAGGTACGCGGTGTTCATTTTTACCAGGTTCAGTTTCAAGCTTTCGGCACTTAACAGTCCGCGGGATGTGTGATGCCAGGCCCCACCTTGAAAGAACTGTCGGCTGTCGGCGGTCTCATACTGCCAGCAGGCTTCAGCGGCGAGGCACAGGGAGTGGACGCTGTCATACAGCGCGTAATAGAACGTGCTCAGTTGCGCGGTGAGCCATTGATAGAGTTGTGCTCCGGTAAAGCGCATGCCGAGCAGTTGGTAAGCGGACTTGGCCTGGCTCAATGCGGTGTGGGCGCTGTGTAGTTGCAGGCGAGTGGCTTTTTCCTGCTCGGCATGCACCAGCAGCAGGGTGTCGATCTGGGCCAGTTCAAGGCGGGCCTGTTGCTCGGCATGGGCCCACTCCTGAGCGCGACGATTTAACTGTTCAATGCGCTCCAGTTCATTACCGTTGGCGCGAGCGGTGTTGGCTTCACCCTGGGCGAAGGCCTGGAAGGCATGGAACGCGCCCTCAAAACGCATGCCACCGAACGACGTACCGAAGATATTGGGCGCGAGCATGGCGGCCCCGGCGCCCATCCCGGCAATTGCGACTTTTCTCTCCCATGCGGCGCTCTCCAGATAGTGCTGGCCGGCCGAAATTTCACCGGTGCTGATACCTTCACGCAACTGACGCGTCACGAAGTCCAATCGCCCCTCGACGATTGCTCGGCTGCGGCGCAGCGCGTCTTTGTTTTTTTCATCGATGGCCAGGGCCTGGGTCTGCTGGGTCAGCACCAGTTCGGCCAACTGCCAGGCGTTTTGCTGTTGCACCTCAAGGTAATGCGCCTGTTCCTTGCGCTCGATCAGCGTGAGCAGCGTGGTGCCGAACTGCGCCAGGCTGTCGACCGCACTCAAAGCGTGCCCCAGCATGACCTGGAACCGGTAGTGACCCACTTCAGGACGGCTCGGTAGATAGGCACTGGTGCCACCCGCAGCGCCCGGTGCGTTGCGCGTCAGCAACGCGGCAGGGGACAAGGGGGGCGCAAAGAGTGTCTGGCGTAAAGGCTTGCCGGAAATATCCAGATGATGGCGTAGCCCGTGCAGGCGACTCTCCAATGTGTCCCAGCGTGCTACCAGTTGCGTATTCAACGGCCGGTATAAATAGGGGCTGTCTGTAAACCAGGCGTGTTGCCCGGTGAATTTGCACTGCTGGGACAATAGCGAGGTGTATTCGGGTTGATGTTCCAACCGGCGTATTGCCTGGGAGGATGTCGTCGCCAGTGCGTTCAGATCACGCGACGTCCAGGTATCGGCGCGCGTGACCGTCGGACGCATGCCGAGCAGGTTCTGCGCCTGGATGTACCAGAGTTTGGCTTCGGCCAGGCTGTCGGGGCTCAGTTGGCGATAAGCCGCGTCGCCCCGGTTGATCAAAATATCCACATTGAGGTGGTACAACGCTTTGCGCAGGTATATCGGAAAACTCAGCGCCCGGTAATGCGGGCTCTCGGGGTGCTGGCAGGCGTAGCTCAGCTCTATGGGGTTGCTTGGCAGCGCGCCGAGAGCGCCCTTGTTTGGGTGGTGAGGGTCGAACAGGTAGTGCAACCAGGTTTCGGCGTAAGCGTATTGCTGTTGCTGGTTGAAGTAATGAGCGATGGTCCAGGGTAAATAGATAAACAGTTCGCGCAGACTTTTACCGTGGGCACCCTGAAAATCCAGAGGCTCGGGGGAGGCACCTGCGTCCAGCGCCGGTTCTGTCCAGTCCTCGGGGGAACGTAAAAATGATGGGTCGAAGCCGAGCCTGGCAGTCTGCGTCAATTTACTCGCAACGGTGGTATTGAGTCGAATGGCTGGGATAGCCGGGGCGAAGCTTGTGGAAAAATCAATGTACTCGGTTGTCTCTCCGGTATTTTGCTGTTGGCGCGTGATACGCGGAGAATGCGCAGACTTGTCAACGGCAACGGATGTGGCAAGGGAGCATTTGACTGCCTTGAGCGCATAGCCGAGAACCTTCACCTTATACTCTTGGCTCTCAAGCGTGATGACCCCATGGATCACCGTGATGGCTGATGCGGGTTGCTCACTGGGTAACGTTATCCGTGTACTCGCCAAATGCCCGGCTGCTAATTCGGGGGAGGCACCCGCCAGGCTTTCGTGTTCGGTGTCCGTGTAGTTGAGGATTTGGGCGGTGTTGTTGTTGATGGCTTGCGGAGTCGGCACGTCTGTGAGTTTGGACTGCATGATGACGTGCTTGTAGAAACGCAAAATGGGCGCGGAAGTGTTGGTGGACTCTAGCCTCACGTCATTCACAAAGTGCAGTTTTTGGTTGGCGGTCTCGTCACCTGGCAGGTTATAGCCGCTGTAGCGGTCGAGTATCGTCAGGAAGGGATCCTGATAATGGGTATATAAGTGCAGGAATGCATTTTTGTTGAGAAGCTTCCCGGCCAGGGAGAATTCAAAGGCGGTGTAGGATTGACCTTCATAGCCTCTTCTCAAGTCGTTCCTCGTTATCGTCTCTTTTTTGTCGAGGCTAAATAATATGGAGCCTTTGTCATAAATGGCGTTGGAATAGCTTTTTCCGCTCCTAGGGTTTTTGAAAAACATCGAGTGATACGTAGCCTTCACTTCGGGGAATATCGCGCAGTCGATCCTCAGGACCGAGCCGCTGATGAGTTCAACTTCGGATAAAGCCGGGTCATGCAACGCAGAGTTGGTGACCAGGGTAATGCTCATCTGCGCGTAATGGGAGGCAAGGGTGATGCTGTACGTCTGCAGGAAGGGCTTGGCGATTTTCGAGGTGAAGACGAACTCGTTGGTGACGGGATCAAAGTTTTTGCTGGCAGTATCGGTTACGACTATATCGGTGCTTTTGGATTCAAAGTTCCACTTCTGTTGATCTTCTATTTGGGGGGGGTGAGCTTCCAGGACTACCGTGCTTTTGTCCTCTCCCTGCGCTACGTGAGTCTTGAATTGTAAGTTGTCCTTGTTTATATCGAAAAACAGACGGAAGTATTGGTGGGCGAACGAGGGGAGCAACACGCTGGAAAATACGTTGTCCTGATCGACGCCGCCCAACAAAGCGGTCTGCAGTGGGGTATTTTTTGTGGACTCATAGGCTTCCAGCAACCTCACGGTTTCCTGGGCAACTTCTGAGCCCGGCACGATCTTGTATCGGCCAGGGCTGCCCGCGCAAGCGACGATTTTTATCCCTAATGACTGATCGACACTGATGGCTTGGAAGAACTCGCCCATTTGGCCGCTGCCATGATTGAGCGTATTGGCCCTTATACCCAGGAACAGTGTGTGAGGGGAGCGGCTATCGACCACGGCAACGGTCTGCGTGAGGCTGATTAGTTGCGCTGACGTGAGTGCGTTGATGCCCCGCGTAACGCAGTGCTCTTCCAGGCCCGTGTGCGGAAGGCTCCAAGTGCCATCCAGTTTTTTATAGGAGAAACACAGGCGAAACTTCACGAACCGGCTGTTCAGCCACTCAGCCTGGCGTTGTTTTTCGTCGTTGTCGTCGTTCTCATACTCACCATTGCCGTTTCCCGGTGCCTTGAAGGATTGGTAGGGGGCGGGCTTGATGCTCTCGGCCCAAACAATGAACAACCGATGATTGAACATTACGGGGCGAATACTGTGGGCGGGCGTATCGGCGCAAAACGTCAGGTTGATCGGTGTCCAGTCTGTCCAGGCCAGGGGCGCAGGTCCCTCGGTCTTGACGGTGGAGCGTTTGGACAGGTCCAGCGAACGCCAGTAATAGAGCTCATCGCTGGTGGATTTGCCGACGAAGTAGTAGGTGCTGGTATTCCACTGTTTGACATTGCCATCGATGTAGCCATTGAGCGTTTGAATGTTGGCGACTTCTTCGAACCGTGACAGGTAGCCTTGTACGGCGTTCTGCAGGGTGTCAGGCTGGATTCGATGCTGGTTGAGCTCGTTTTCCAGTTGCTCGAAGCTCTGGCTCTTGTCCTCGCGCAGCGTGGGGTCGAGGAAGTTTTGCGGGTGATAGCGCAGTTGCTGGCTAGCGCTCCACAGGGGGTAACTGTGCAGGGACTTCTGCCAGGCGAGGGTTTCGTGAACCGACATGCCCCGGGTTTCATAACCTGGTTCGAGGCCCGAGTGAATCCGGTTGATGTAGTGCTGCAGGCTGGTGATCGCACTGGCGACCGGGCTGGTTGGCACCGCTTGGCTGACTTGTACGTCCACTAGCCAGTAGTCGTACAGGTCGCTGGGTGTGCGCAACGAGTCTTTAAGGGCGGGGCTGATGCAGTGAGCCAGATAGTAGCTCAGCATGGCATCACGCCAGGCTTCATTGAGGCGCTGGTCGAGGGGCTCAGACATGGTCATTCCTTGAGTCTGCTGGTAGAGAGTAAGCGGTTATTGATGTGCGGCGATGATGGCTTCGCCCACTAGCTTCCATTGATTGAAGTCGCTGGCGTTATCCAGTTCGCTGGTGTTGAGCAGGGTTTGGCTGGAGAGCCGGGTGATGGTGCAGGCTTGTCGACAGCGCATGATCCAATCCAGTTGGTCCATGGACTTGACCGCGCCTGTGGGCAAGGTCTCAGTGAGTACCCGCAGTTCTTTTTCGTCCCACCCCAACCATTGGCTTAGCCGGGTATCGAGGGGTTGAGGCCCGTTGCTGTTGGCGCTCTGGAAGTACGCCAAGAGGCTGTCCTGTGCCAGGCCATACGTATCGCAGCAGTCTCTGAAACGCTGCAATAGATAGAGTGTGCCCAGGTTCAGCTCGACCAGTTCCGTGGGGGATTTTTTGCTGTCCAGCCAGTGGGGGTTGATCAGTAATTGACGCAGTGAGGCGCTGTTGACTGGCAACGGCAACAGCGTGGTGATGTCCGGCGCCAGCAGAATCAGGTGGTTGGGCTCAGTCTGCGTTTTTTTGAAATGTAGGTTGTAGTAAAGCTTAAGCTCATTGCTGTAGAGGGCCGGCGCCGGTTTTTCCAGGAACTGTTGGATGCAAGCCTCAAGTCCCTTTGGCAGTAAGTCGACCCAGCGCTTGAGCGCTGGGTTATCAGTGGCGGGTTCCAGCAGCAGTCGCTGGCGCAACTGCGTTACGCTGGTGTTACTGTTCCTGAGCCAGGTGACGGCCCAGTCCAACTGCATGAGTACATCGAGAAAGTCCATCTCGGTGCTCAATGTGGGGGTGGCCAGCTTGCTCCAGGTGGACGGGCCGAGCACGTCGGCCAGCTGTTTGCAGTGCAGCACAGAAAGGCCGAAAACCTGGGCGATACGTGCCAGCCGATAGATCCGGGAGTATGTGACAAGGTTCCTGAGGACAGGGGTGGGGAGCACGTCTGTCAGCAGTTGCAGCGAATCCGGGGTGTCACTCAACGCCAACGCGGCGCAAAGCTGCTGGCGGGTATGCGAATCGAAGACTTGGTCGTCCAGCGCCAGTGGTCGCCCGGACAACAGTGTGCGATTGAACACCTGATCGAATAAGGGTTGCTCGTTGGCGCTGGCCTGTACGGGCAGGCGATCCAGCCACGCCGCAAACTCCAGCGGCTTGAGCCGGTAGCGCCCACGGAGGTAGCGGTAGACACCTAGTGCGCGCAGGGTGGTGTGGCTTATCTGAAGAGCGGCGTTGGCGGTGCCCTCAAGCACCATGGCGCTGACGATCAGCGTATCCAGTTCGGCAAACGGTAGATCGACCCACTTTTGCAGGCGGATCATCCGATGCAGACGGTCGAACCGGTCGGGGCTGGTATTGAGTAGTGTCGCAATTTTCCCGCCGTCGGCGTGGCCGACTTCCAGCTTGGGCAGACGGTCTGTGCCATTGACATAGCGGGCACCATAGATCAGCAACGTTTGTTTAGGCGCCGAGCGGGAGGCATGGGGGGCGAAACTGTTTTGCGCCAGGAGGGCTTGCAACTGGGTACTGTCCAGCGCCGTACATCTCAAAAAGTCGTCAAGGTTTTCCGGTGCACGGGATCTGCCAAAGTAGGTTTCAAATAGTGTGCTCTCCGTGACGGGCGGTTGCGTCAACAGCTTTTGCTGCTGCGGATTCAGTTCGCTTAGCAGGCATTGCGCGTCACCATTGCGCTTTTTGACCGTGCCGTACAGTGCGTTGCCGGCATCGTCAAACGGCAGCCGCTTGCTGAGTCGATAATTCAATTCGCCCAAGGCGTGTTGGGTTCCCGACAGCCCCAGGCGGCATTGCAGGTGATGATGGTGGTAAGGCAGCGTCAAGGGGTAGTGTTGCTTGCTGAGCAGCAGGTGCAGCTCTTCTTGCGGGTGATGGTGTTTGATCTGGTTGCGCAACAGGTCATCGATCAGCGTCAGCAGCGGGCGCTGGGCAAAGGTCGTGTCGTGGTCAATCAGTAAGTTTTTCAGGTCCGGGCGCCGCTGGCTCAGGAGGATTTTGTGTTGCGTTCCCGTCCCGTTGTTTTCAAGCTGAGTTGCAAAAAGAAACAGTGTGCGCAGGTAGGCAACCGGTGAGTCGATAGCGGCGATGGCATCGGGATGACAGACGTTCCCCCAATCCTCGTTGAGCAGGCTGGGTACGTTGGATCCCAGGTCGCGTTTGCTACGCGTGGAGGCTGGGGGGGCGTTGACTGGTTGTTGGTCGTACAGCCATTGTAATTGCGTGGCGTAGGACAACGCGTTTTCGTAAGCGTGGGCGCCATCGTCATCATTGTAGCGGGCCAGTTGACGGATGAACTCGGCCTTGGGCAGCTCGACGATGTCGAAGACGCTGGTGAAGCCTAGTTGGTTCATGGCGCTGGTGAAGTCGACCTTCCCAACACCTGGAGGGGCGGGCCGTTCCACCAGTCTGGCCAATAAAGAACGGTTTGAAGTTTCCATGTCATCGATCTTCCTGTGAGCCCAAAGGTGGATCCAATGGACGACGCAAGACGCTATCACGCAGGCTGTACGGGCCGAGGTCAGCCAATGCCGTGAGCGAGTCAGGGAAATATCGGTGACTGAGTGTCGATGCAGTGGTGTTGTGGTTTTGCTAGAATGTGCGCCGCGCGGCTTGGCCTGCATTTTTCTGCATCCGGTTCACCCCTTACGAGGGTAGCCACCTGGAGACAACACCCATGACTCAACCGATTGTCGTGGCGGCACTGTATAAGTTCGTCACCCTCGAAGATTACGTCGCCCTGCGCGAGCCCCTGTTGCAGGCGATGGTCGACAACGGCATCAAAGGCACCTTGCTGATCGCCGAAGAAGGCATCAACGGCACCGTTTCCGGCAGCCGCGAAGGCATTGATGGCCTGATGGCCTGGCTGAAAAAAGACCCCCGCATGGTCGATATCGACCATAAAGAGTCCTACTGTGACGACCAGCCCTTCTACCGCACCAAGGTCAAGCTCAAGAAAGAGATCGTGACCCTGGGCGTTGAAGGCGTCGACCCGAACAAGAAGGTCGGCACCTATGTCGATCCGAAGGACTGGAATGCGCTGATCAGCGATCCGGAAGTGCTGTTGATCGACACCCGTAACGACTACGAAGTGTCCATCGGTACCTTTGAGGGCGCAATCGACCCGAAAACTACCAGTTTTCGCGAATTTCCCGACTATATCAAAGCCAACTTCGACCCGGCCAGGCACAAGAAGGTCGCCATGTTCTGCACCGGCGGCATTCGTTGCGAAAAAGCCTCGAGCTACATGCTCAGCGAAGGTTTCGATGAGGTTTACCACCTCAAGGGCGGCATCCTGAAGTACCTCGAAGAAGTGCCCCAGGAAGAGACCAAATGGCAGGGCGACTGCTTTGTGTTCGACAACCGTGTCACCGTGCGCCACGACTTGAGCGAAGGCGACTACGATCAATGTCATGCTTGTCGCACGCCGGTGAGCATCGAAGACCGCGCATCCGAACATTATGTGGCCGGCATCAGTTGCCCCCATTGCTGGGATAAGCTGCCGGAGAAGACCCGTCGCAGCGCGATCGACCGCCAGAAACAGATCGAACTGGCCAAGGCCCGCAATATGCCGCACCCGATTGGCTTCAACTATAAGCAAACCCCTTCCGAGGCCTGAGCCATGTCCGCGCGCCTGCTCTATGTAATGGACCCGATGTGTTCCTGGTGCTGGGGTTTTGCTCCGGTAGCGCAGGCGCTGGTTGAGCAGGCCCGGGAGGCCGGCGTGGACGTGCACCTGGTGGTGGGCGGCCTGCGCACCGGCAGCGGCGCGGCGTTGGAGCCGACCACCCGGCGCTATATCCTGGAGCACTGGCAGGCCGTCACCGAGGCCACCGGCCAGCCGTTCAAGCGCGAGGGTGCGTTGCCCGACGGTTTTGTCTACGACACCGAGCCGGCCTGCCGCGCCATCGTCACGGCGCGCAGCCTGGCGCCGGATTGCGCATGGACGTTGCTGGGCCTGATCCAGCATGCATTTTATGTCGAGGGCCGCGATGTGACCCTTGCCAGTGTGCTGGTGGAACTGGCGGAGCAGGCGGGCATACCGCGCATCGAGTTTGCCGGCGCCTTCGACCGTGCCGAGCAGCATGCGGCGACGGCGGCCGATTTTACCTGGGTGCAGGATTTGGGCATCGCTGGCTTCCCTACCTTGCTGGCCGAGCGCGATGGGCAACTGGCCTTGCTGACCAACGGCTACCAACCGTTGTCCGAACTGTCGCCATTGCTCGCCCGCTGGTTGGAGCGAGCCGCCTGTGTATGAACAACCCCAACGCACCGACCGCCTGACCTGGGCCGAAATTCGCCGCCTGGCCCTGCGTCACAAGAAGTCCCTGTGGGTCGCCAACGGTGTCGCTGTACTGGCGACCCTGTGCAGCGTGCCCATCCCGCTGCTGTTGCCCTTGCTGGTGGACGAAGTGCTGCTCGGCCATGGCGACGCCGCGCTCAAGGTGATGAACCACGCGCTGCCCCTGGGTTGGCAGAAAGCTGCCGGCTATATCGGCCTGATGCTCTTGGTGACCCTGGCCCTGCGTTGTGGCGCGCTGGTGTTCAACGTAGTGCAGGCGCGCCTGTTTGCGCGCTTGGCCAAGGACATCGTCTATCGCCTCCGCGTGCGCCTGATCGAGCGCCTCAAGCGAATCTCCCTGGGCGAGTACGAAAGCCTGGGCAGCGGAACTGTCACCACGCACCTGGTCACCGACCTGGACACCCTGGACAAGTTCGTCGGTGAAACCCTCAGCCGTTTTCTGGTAGCGATGCTGACACTGGTCGGCACTTCGGCGATCCTGGTGTGGATGCATTGGCAGCTGGCGCTGCTGATCCTGTTGTTCAACCCGCTGGTGATCTACGCCACAGTGCAGTTGGGCAAACGCGTCAAACACCTCAAGAAGCTCGAGAACGACAGTACTTCGCGTTTTACCCAGGCGCTGACTGAAACCCTGGATGCCATCCAGGAAGTGCGCGCCGGTAATCGCCAGGGCTTTTTCCTGGGGCGCCTTGGCCAGCGTGCCCAGGAAGTGCGCGACTACGCCATTCATTCGCAATGGAAAACCGACGCGTCCAGCCGCGCCAGTGGTTTGCTGTTCCAGTTCGGTATCGACATCTTTCGTGCGGCGGCCATGCTGACCGTGCTGTTTTCCGACCTGTCCATCGGCCAGATGCTCGCCGTGTTCAGCTACCTGTGGTTCATGATCGGCCCGGTGGAACAACTGCTGAACCTGCAATACGCCTATTACGCGGCCGGTGGCGCGCTGACGCGGATCAACGAGCTGTTGGCGCGTGCCGATGAACCGCAATACGCAGGCGGCGCAGATCCGTTCAGCGGGCGGGAAACCGTCGGCATCGAGGTGCGCGGCCTCGACTTCGGCTACGGCGAAGACCTGGTGCTTGATCAATTGAACCTGGCCATCGCACCGGGTGAGAAGGTCGCGATTGTCGGCGCCAGCGGCGGCGGTAAAAGTACCCTGGTGCAACTGTTGCTGGGGCTGTACACGGCGCAGGCGGGCAGTATTCGTTTTGGCGGTGCGACCCAGCAGGAGATCGGCCTGGAAACCATTCGCGAGAACGTCGCGGTGGTGCTGCAACACCCGGCGTTGTTCAATGACACCGTACGCGCCAACCTGACCATGGGCCGCACGCGTTCCGACCAGGCCTGCTGGCAGGCGCTGGAAATCGCCCAGTTGGAGGCGACGGTCAAGGCACTGCCCCTGGGCCTGGACAGCGTGGTAGGGCGCTCTGGCGTGCGTTTTTCCGGTGGGCAAAGGCAACGCCTGGCCATCGCCCGCATGGTGCTTGCCGAGCCTAAGGTGGTGATTCTGGACGAAGCCACCTCGGCGCTGGATGCGGCTACCGAATATAACCTGCACCAGGCACTGGCGCGGTTTCTCAGTGGGCGTACTACACTGATCATCGCCCACCGGCTGTCTGCAGTGAAGCAGGCTGACCGGGTGCTGGTATTCGATGGCGGGCATATCGCCGAGGATGGCGACCATCAGCAACTGATCGCCGATGGCGGATTGTACGCAAAACTGTACGGTCATCTGCAACAAGTGCGTTGATTTAGCTTAGGCTGTGCTATCGGAGGCGGATTTTCGCGTGCGTATTGAGCTGTGCATGTGCAAGGGACTTCATGAAGCAAAAGCGGACTCTCGGAACGCCACGGCTGCTGGGTATCGTCTGGCCCTTTATCGCCGTTGTCTTGTTCCAGGCATTGTTAGGCTGCGGCAGTCTCTACGTGCTTTCTGCGGTGCGTGGCTATGTGGCTGGCGAAAGCTTGTGGTCCAAGGGCCAGAAAGACGCGATCTACTACCTGACGCTCTATGCCGATAGCCGTGACGACGCCACTTACCTCAAATACCAACAGGCCATTGCCGTGCCCCAGGGCGGGCATGAATTGCGTGTCGCCCTGGACAGTGCCAAGCCTGACCTGGCTGCCGCACGCCTGGGCATTCTCAAGGGCGGCAATCACCCGGATGACGTCCCCAGCCTGATCTGGCTGTACCTCAACTTCCGCCATTTCAGTTATCTGGAAAAAGCCATTGAACTGTGGACAGTCGGCGATGCTTATCTGGAACAACTGGATGAACTGGCCCGGGAGATGCACCGCGCCATCGGCACTGACCAGGTCACGGACAATGATGTGCGTAGCTGGAAGGCGCGCATCATCGCCATCAACGAGGGAGTGACCCCGGCGGCCAAGGCGTTCAGCGATGCCTTGGGCGAAGGTTCGCGGATGATCCTGCGCCTGTTGTTGATCACCAACCTGGCCACGGCCCTTGGCTTGATCATCCTGGCGCTGCTGCGCACCCACAAGTTGCTGGCCCAGCGCCATGCATTCGCCGACGCCCTGCAAGCGGAGAAGGAGCGCGCGCAGATCACCTTGGAGTCGATCGGCGATGGAGTGATTACCACTGACGTCGACGGGGCCATTGCCTATATGAACCCGGCGGCCGAAGTGTTGACCCACTGGAAGTCGGAACAAGCCCAGGGCTTGCCGTTGGCGGCATTGTTCAAGTTGCTGGATGAAAACGCCGAGCCCGATGGCTTCACCTTGATCGAACACATCATCAAGGGCCAGCTCAGTGGCGGCAGCGAGCATTCCAAGCTGATCCAGCGCCTGGACGGCAGCACCGTCTCGGTCACCCTGGTCGGCGCGCCGATCCGCAGCGCCGGCAAGATCAGTGGTGCGGTGCTGGTGCTGCACGACATGACCCAGGAGCGCCAGTACATCGCCAACCTTTCCTGGCAGGCGACCCACGATGCCTTGACCGGCCTGGCCAATCGTCGCGAATTCGAGTTCCGCCTTGAACAGGTGCTGCAACACGTCACACGCCAGCAAACTGGGCGACATGCGCTGATGTTCCTCGACCTCGACCAGTTCAAGCTGGTCAATGACACCTGCGGCCATGCCGCAGGCGACGAGTTGCTACGCCACATCTGTGCGCTGTTGCAATCGGACTTGCGCGAGGGCGACACGTTGGCGCGCCTGGGCGGCGATGAGTTCGGCATCCTGCTGGAGAACTGCCCGCCGACGGTGGCGGAAAAGATCGCCGAGAGCTTGCGTCATACCGTGCAAAGCCTGCACTTTGTGTGGAAGGGCCGGCCGTTCATGACCACCGTCAGTATTGGCCTGGTGCATATCTCGCAAACCCCGACCACCTTGGAAACCTCGCTGCGCGCTGCCGACATGGCCTGCTACATGGCCAAGGAGAAGGGCCGCAACCGCGTGCAGGTCTACCACGCCGACGATTCCGAGCTGTCCCTGCGCTTTGGTGAGATGGCCTGGGTGCAGCGGCTGCACATGGCCCTTGAAGACGATCGCTTTTGTCTCTACGCCCAGGAAATTGCGCCTTTGGGCCAGACCGAAGCCGGCAACGGGCACATCGAAATTCTCCTGCGCCTGCATGATGAGGCGGGGCGAATCATCCTGCCTGACAGTTTTATCCCCGCGGCCGAACGCTACGGCTTGATGACTTCCCTGGATCGCTGGGTGGTGGAGAACGTATTCAAGATTATCGCCCGTTGCATGAATGAACGTCCGGGCCGGCCCATGGCGATGTGTGCGATAAATCTGTCAGGCATAACTATTGGCGATGATGATTTTCTCGGTTTTTTGCGTGAGAAATTCGACACTTACAACATACCGCCAGAAATGATTTGTTTTGAAATAACTGAAAACAGTGCTATAGCCAATTTGGGTAGTGCGATTCGCTTTATTAATGAACTCAAAGCCTTAGGCTGCCATTTTTCCCTCGACGACTTTTGCGCCGGAATGTCCTCATTCGCATATTTGAAACATTTACCTGTAGACTTCCTGAAGATCGATGGAAGTTTCGTAAAGGATATGCTGGACGACCCGATTAACCGCGCTATGGTCGAAGTGATCAACCACATCGGCCACGTCATGGGTAAGCGCACAATTGCCGAGTTTGTTGAAACACCCCAGATCGAACAGGCGTTGCTTGAGATCGGTGTGGATTACGCTCAGGGCTACCTGATTGAACGCCCGCAGTTGTTTACCTTTGATAGCTTGCAGTGTCGACCTGCCCGGCCGCAGCCACTGTTATTCAAGGCGCCCGGCACTTTCCGCTGAAACATTTGCTGGTCTGTACAATCACACTTAAAAGGAGCCCTACAGTGATCGACACCTTCAACAGAACCGGCCCGCTTATGGAAGCCTCGAGTTACCCCGCCTGGGCGCAGCAATTGATCCAGGCCTGTAGCGAGAGCAAGCGCCGGGTTGTCGAGCACGAACTGTATCAGCGCATGCGCGACAACGCCCTCAGCGCCCAGACCATGCGCCACTACCTCATTGGTGGTTGGCCGGTGGTCGAACAGTTTGCCTTGTACATGGCGCAGAACCTGACCAAGACCAAGTTTGCCCGCCACCCGGGGGAGGACATGGCACGACGTTGGCTGATGCGCAATATCCGCGTGGAACTCAACCATGCCGACTATTGGGTGCACTGGGCGCGCGCCCACGGCGTCAGCCTGGAAGAACTGCAGGCGCAGGACGTACCGCCGGAACTGCACGCACTGAGCCATTGGTGCTGGCACACAAGTTCGGCCGATCCGTTGATCGTCGCGATTGCCGCCACCAACTACGCGATCGAGGGGGCGACTGGGGAGTGGTCCGCCGTGGTCTGCTCGACCGGTGTGTATGCTGCCGCCTTCCCTGAGGAAGATCGCAAGCGCGCGATGAAGTGGCTCAAGATGCACGCCCAGTACGACGATGCCCACCCGTGGGAAGCCCTGGAAATCATCTGCACCCTGGCCGGGACCAACCCGAGCAAGGCGCTCCAGGAAGAGCTGCGCCAGGCGGTGTGCAAGAGCTACGACTACATGTACCTGTTTCTGGAAAGCTGCATGCGCCTGGAGAACGCGCAGAAAGACCAAGACAAGGCGGCGGTTCGCGAGCGCCCAATGCGCGTCGCCAGCGAGGCATGAGGTAAGTGCGATGGCGGGGGCTTACCCCGCCATTGCCAAGCGGTTACGGCCTTCGCGCTTGGCCACGTACAACGCGTTGTCTGCCCGGCGCAACAGGCTTTCAGCCGACTCGGCCGCCAATAGCGTCGAGCAGCCCAGGCTCACCGTCAATTCGATCCGCGTGCCCTCCACCCAGTAGTCCTGGGCTTGTGCCGCCTGGCGCAGGCGTTCACCGACCATCCTCGCGGCCTCGCGACTGGTGTTGGACAGCAGGATCAGAAACTCTTCCCCGCCAAAGCGGAACACCATGTCCACGTTACGCAACTGGCGCTTGATCGCCCCGGCCACGGCGCGCAGCACGCTGTCGCCAGCGGCGTGACCATGGGTGTCATTGATTTTTTTGAAATGGTCGATGTCCAGCATCAGCAACGACAGAGGATGCAGGTGCCGCCTGGCCATGTCGATTTCCCGTTGCAGGGTCTGGTCCATGGCGACGCGGTTGCCGGTTTCGGTCAACGGGTCACGCAGGGCGCTGCGGGTGGCGGCGCGGTAGAGCAGGGCGTTGCGCATCGGGTAAAGCAACGTTACCAACAGCGCCTCGAGCTGGTTCAGCTCCTCTTCGATCAGGCGTTGGTTACGGCGCAATACCAGTTCGCCCAAGTGCTCGCCCTCGTGGCTCAAGGTGTAGCTCACCGAATGGTGGCCACGATGGCCGAACTCCAGGCGCAGGTCGCTGGCGGCATGGCGATATTGCAACGCATCCAGTGGTACCAAGCGCTGTATTTCGCGAAAGAACAGACTGAGGATACGCTCCGGCTCAAGGCTGGTTTGCAGCTGCTGGCTCAATTGCTGGCGAAGTTCGGTGAGGGTTGCAGGGCGACGTGGGCGAAGGGAAGGCTGACCCAACCCCAGGCGCTGCAATTTGGCACTGTCGAAGTCAATTGCGTTGGTCTGGGTGGGTGTTTTCATAAACGAATGGCCTCTAAGCACTTGGCTGTCTTACAGGCGGGATGAGAGTGGCGAACGCCAAGCGTCTTACTGTTCCTTCAGTACCGTAAAACATTGGAAACAGTTTAAACCGCTTTGCCTCGGGTTATAACCCCGGGGCACTGCCGCACGTCTTGTCATCGCCTCACCTGCTTGAAGAGTATTAGAGCGAGATTCGTGCCAAGTTTATACAGTCAATAAAAATCGTTATGGAAATCCTGAAAAAGACTTCCTGATTTGGCAAAATCTCCGGACACCAATCGCCGAGCTTTTCAATGAAGCAAATGACCTTCGCCGATGCCGAGTACGCCGGTAAGCGCAAGCAGACCCGCAAGGAATTGTTCCTGATCGAGATGGATCGGGTCGTACCCTGGAAGGGTTTGATTGCCCTGATCGAACCTCATTACCCGAAGGGCGAAGGGGGTCGTCCGGCCTATCCTTTGATGGCGATGCTGCGGGTTCATCTCATGCAGAACTGGTTCGGTTACAGCGATCCTGCGATGGAAGAAGCGCTGTACGAGACGACGATCTTGCGCCAGTTTTCCGGTCTGAGCCTGGAGCGGATCCCAGATGAAACTACCATCCTCAACTTCCGTCGCCTGCTGGAAAAGCACGAGTTGGCCGTTGGTATTCTCGGCGTGATCAATGGCTATCTGGGCGACCGTGGCTTGTCGCTGCGACAAGGCACCATCGTCGATGCCACGCTGATTCATGCGCCCAGTTCGACCAAGAACAAGGACGGCAAACGCGACCCTGAGATGCATCAAACCAAGAAAGGTAACCAGTATTACTTCGGTGCCAAAGCTCACATTGGTGTCGACGATGAGTCAGGGCTGGTGCACAGCGTGGTGGTCACTGCGGCCAACGTCGCGGACATAACCCAACTCGACAAACTGCTACACGGTGCTGAGAACGTGGTCTGCGCCGATGCAGGCTATACCGGTGTCGAGAAGCGCGAAGAGCATGCGGGACGCCACGTCATCTGGCAGATTGCAGCCCGGCGCAGTACCTACAAAAAACACGGTAAACGCAGCGCGCTGTACAAAGCGATGCGCAAGATCGAGAAAGCCAAGGCCCAGGTTCGCGCCAAGGTTGAGCATCCATTTCGAGTGATCAAGCGTCAGTTTGGTTATACGAAAGTGCGTTTCCGAGGCTTGGTGAAAAACACTGCTCAGATGGTGACGCTGTTCGCCCTGTCGAACCTTTGGATGGCGCGTCGATATTTGCTCTCCAGCGCAGGAGAGGTGCGTCCGTAATGAGGAAAATAGCTGCTGCGAGGAGCGTTCAGCGGAAAAAATGGATGGAATAGGCGGCAGACGTGATCGGTTTTGAACGGCCGCCGTTTTTTGAAAGCACCTATGGCTCAGCAGTCGAAAAATAGCGGCCTACTTCAGACTATCCTTATAAATCAATCGACTGTATTTAAGGTCAGAAAAGTCTGGCAAACAATGGCGCCAGTTAATTGGCTGGTTGGAGCTGGAGTTGCTACAGCTTGCCCAGTTTTACTCTTTTTGCGGGTCAGGTTGTTTGTCGAAAATAAAGAAATCTGGATTGAGCCGCAAATACAGCACGGCTCCCATCACGATAAAATCCAGGCATACGTTAAGGTCGAGAGGTATCGCCGAGCAGCAAGGCTAGACCAGGGTGCTGCGATCGATCTGTGCGATTGAAGTAACCCCGGTCAGGGTCATCGCCACGCGCATTTCCTTGGCGAAGATATCCAGCAGGTTCTCCACCCCGTGCTGGCCCTCGGCGGCCAGTGCATAGGCGGCGGCACGCCCGAGCAGGCATGCCTTGGCACCCAGGGCGAGCATGCGCACTACGTCGAGCCCCGAGCGAATGCCGGAGTCCACCAGCACAGTCAGGTCGTCGCCCACGGCTTCGGCAATCGGCGGCAACGCCTTGGCCGTGGACAGCACGCCGTCGAGCTGGCGACCGCCATGGTTGGAGACCACGATACCGTCGGCGCCGAAACTCACCGCATCCTTGGCATCCTGTGGGTCGAGGATGCCCTTGATGATCATCGGGCCTTTCCAGAACTCGCGGATCCATTCCAGGTCTTTCCAGCTGATCGATGGGTCGAAGTTGTTGGCGAGCCAGCCGATGTAGTCTTCCAGGTGGGTGGGTTTGCCCAGGTACCTGGAGATATTGCCCAGGTCGTGGGGGCGACCCATCAGGCCTACATCGAAGGCCCATTGCGGCTTGGTGATCGCCTGCAACATGCGCCGTTGCGCCGCGTATGGGCCGGACATGCCCGAGTGTGCATCGCGGTAGCGTGCGCCGGGTGTCGGCATGTCGACAGTGAACACCAGCGTGGTGACTCCAGCCGCCTGCGCCCGCTCCAGCGCGTTGCGCATAAAGCCGCGATCCTTGAGCACATACAGTTGGAACCAGATCGACTGCGGGCTTTGCGAGGCCACTTCTTCAATCGAGCACACCGATACCGTCGACAGGCAGAAGGGAATGTTTTTATTGGCCGCCGCCTTGGCCGCTTGCACTTCCCCGCGCCGCGCATACATGCCGGTCAGGCCCACTGGGCTGAGGATCACCGGCATCGCCAGTTCAGTGCCAAACAGCTCGGTGCTCAGGCTCAGGTTGTCGACATTGCGCAGGATGCGCTGGCGCAGGCTGATCTCGACCAGGTCCGAACTGTTGGCGCGCAGGGTGTGCTCTGCATAGGCGCCGCCGTCGATGTAGTCGAACAGAAAGCGCGGCAACTTGCGCTTGGCTGCAGCGCGGTAGTCGGAAGCGGACGAGATGATCATCTACGGTGTCTCCACAGGGCAAAGTGCTACACCATAAGCAAAATCGTGACATGATAAAAACAACTTTTATCACTGATATCCAGTCGCAAAAGGAATACTGATGAACCTGCGAACCCTGCGTGCGTTTGTCGAGGTGGTGCGCCAGGGCGGCTTTTCCCAAGCGGCCGATACGGTGGCGCTGACCCAGTCCACCGTCAGCAAGGCGGTCAAGACCTTGGAGGACGAGCTGGGCACGCCGCTGCTTAATCGCCTCGGCCATAAGAACGAACTTACCGCTGCCGGTGAAATTGCCTACCGCCGCGCCCTGGTGATACTCGCCGAACGCAACGACCTGGTGGCTGAAATCAATGACCTGCGCGGCCTCAAGCGTGGTGTGCTACGCATTGGCCTGCCGCCCGTAGGATGTGGCGTGTTGTTTGCCGCCATGTTTGCCGCTTACCGCAGCCGTTACCCGGATATCGATATCGAACTGACCGAATACGGCAGTAAAAAACTGCGCGAATGCCTGGAGGCGGGGGAGGTCGACCTCGCGGCCCTGCTGTTGCCGGTAGACGAAGGCTTCGACTACCAGCCGGTACGCAACGAACCCCTGATCGCTGTGCTGCCTATCAGTCACCCGTTGGCGCGTCGCAAGCGCATCGACTTCACCGATCTGGCGGACTCGCCATTTATCCTGTTCGAGGCCGGCTTCGCCCTCAACGCCAAGATCCTCAGCGCTTGCGAGCGCAAGGGCGTGGCCCCCAAAGTCACCGCCCGCAGCGGGCAGATCGACTTTATCGTCGACCTGGTCGCCGCCGGGCTGGGAGTCGCCTTCCTGCCACGCATGCTGGCGCACAAGCACCAACACGCCGGCATCGCCTTGATCCCCCTGGACGAACCCCACACCGACTGGCACATCGCCCTGGCCTGGCGCGCCAGCGCCCACCTGCCACCCGCGGCCCGGGCCTGGCTGGATTTGGCCCTGGAGCCGGCGTTTTCAAGCGGTCATGGCGGTTAATCGCGACAAGTGTCAGGGAAGGCTTGACTTCTTCTTTTTAATCAGTAACATACGGCGCATTCCGCGATAGCTCAGTTGGTAGAGCAAATGACTGTTAATCATTGGGTCCCTGGTTCGAGTCCAGGTCGTGGAGCCAGATAGAGAAAAGCCTGCAGAGATGCAGGCTTTTTTTTTGCTTTGCGCCCACCATGGGGCGCAATCTTGTGGGTAAAAGTCCCACCGTAAGCTGATCACAGCGAACGAAGTGAAGCGCAACTGCATGAGGGCGACCGAATGTGGGGAGCAAGCGTGAATCGAAACCGCGAACAGCGGGGAGGCGTGGGTCAAGTCATTGCTACAGGGAACTGACGCGCCGGTTAACCCACCATACGAAGGTAGCTCCCAATCATTAGCTATCTGCCAACCATGAACGAAAATCCGGTAACTGTTGGGCCAAATCTGCGTTTCTACATCCAAGACTGGCGAGATTGATCGACTCACCCATTGGTACGCAGCGGACTTTAAATCTTGATATTCAACATTCGATAGCCGAACCATAGGTCCAGCGTGACCTATTGCTCGACCTTGTTCAGCGCTGTCTGGCTTGCTTCGACATACGGAATTGGAAGGTTAGTCCGAAACCTTTAGAGCATCGTGAACTCAGTAACCCACCAAAATTTCCGCTGGCTTTTTTGAAGCGTTATATGCAAGCGAGAAGGCCTTGCAGAATGCAATAAAACCTTAACTTGGCCTTAACTGTTTTGACATGCTTGCATGGCTTAGATACTTCGGCATCTACGCACTTCGTTATTTGAAGTATCGAGAAATATTTTGCGGGCGACATCTCAGGCGCAAGGTATGCACACTTTAAAGATGTCACCAGAGGGGGGATGTGCAAAGAGGCTTAAACATTATCCATTATTAAATCAGGTGATTAAAGATGAGTACGTTAAGGGAATTGACCGCTGAAGAGCTGCTACTTGTTGCAGGTGGGGGGGATACATCACAGGATCCGATTTCCCATGATCCTGGGCCAGGTCTGGATGATGATATGAGTCATGACCCAGGGGACGTATCTCCTCCAGATACTATTTCAATGTGATTGGAAAGGACATGACTCACAGTGTGAGTCATGTCATTTATAGGGGTTGTGTATATCGATACATGTAGCCAATTTTTATTCATTTAGAGATTGCTAGGAGGTCTTATATAAGTGGGGAGACCTTTTGATCTTGCCAAAGCATCCCAATTGGCAAGGCGTGCCGTTTTTTCGTGTAAAGAATATAGGCATAATTCAGCACCTACTTGATTTTTCATGGACGGTGGAGGCTTTATACCCTGTATTAAAACGGCAACGATTCCATCTGGCTCAGGGAAAAACGCCGACGACCTCAGGACTGAAGGGTTTATCAAGCTGGTCAAGCCTTTACATTCCTTTATGGCCGCTTCAATAATCTGGGTTTTTCCTACAGGCGCTGCGTTTACGAAGTTGCAAGAAACCCCCAGCACTAAAAAAACAAATAACAGAGATTTCAATTTCAAGCTCCTCGTGCAGTAGTTAAAGCAAGCCTACTGTTGAATTTGTGCGATATCGTGACTGAACCGAAGGTATTTATTTAGCCGCCCGTGTGAATCGTAGATGGCAAATGGTCAGGCATCAATAGCAGCCCAGCGAATCGTGCTATGCGTTTGGAACGCCTGGGGCAAATGTTAGGCAAAAAACCTCTATCTGGACACCTTGTATCGAGGGTGACTTTCACAGACTGTCTATAATCTCATTTCAGCGTCCAGAATCCCAGGCGACCCAGATTGGCAGCCAGCCTCACGCGCGACCTGTTTTCGACCTCAGCCAACTGCGCTTGGATCGCCTCGACAAGGGTCTGTGCATTACGGATCTGGCAGGTACGCCCAAAACCTTCAAAGATCGGAATGCTCAATTGCAAGCCAACGCCGCGGTCGCGGCCGCGCTCACTGCCATTGAATATCTTTGATTGCAGGCTTTGCGCATAGGCCGGTCCGCCGTCAGTGCCAAGGTTGGATGGTCAGCAGCACGTTTCTCATCGACAGCGGTCTGTGCGGCGTTAAGTCTAGCGTGCTAAGGCCATCTGGCAAGGAGTTTTGAAGCGGGTAGCGGATCGAGCAATTCAGAAGTGGTTCAGTAAACGTTGTAGCCTGGCTCGCAACGTGAGCCAGGCTGCTTCAGTTAAAACGACATGCCTGTATCAAGGGCGCCATCGTCAGGATCAGGAGTCGTCGAATCAGTGGTGGTGCCACCGGAAACTAGCAATAGTTCTTCTGCCGTTAACGCTCTCATTATCAGTTCTCTTGTGTGGGTTCTATAATTGCCGAGTGAAGTTGGTTTTTTGTGTCAAGATCATTAAAGGGTATGTCACATCGAGTCAATTAATCCGCAGGGTCGTGCGGGCAGCTCATAGTTAAATATAAGAATGTTTCTGAATGACGCCGTATTCGTGACGGTTTCTTTGAGATGGCTCGAGTGCGCGTTCAGCGTTTGCAGTCAATTAATATCAAGCCGGTAGGGACACCCTCGGCGTTTTTTCTTTGCGTGTACAGTACGGCAAAAAATAACGCGGCTTTCCACATGATGAGCGGATTGGAGTCCATAGGAATTAGTCGGGCATCCAGGTCTTGCTTTTTCATCTGATATTGCCATTGCTGAAAGTCCAGTGTGCTCGTTTCGGTGCTCAATGAGTAGAAGAGCACGCAATCCAGATCGCCTGGGATGACCGTTGAGTCCAGAAAACTTCCACCTATCAGTATGATTTCAACGCCAATATCAGCCATCGCCAACTCTGCTATAGCGGTTTTAAGTCGTGCGCAGAGCAAGCTCCTTTTTGGATCTTTAGGTTCTTCAAAAAAGCTTGAAAGGGACGTTATATAAGGTGCTGAATTGATTGGGTTGCAAGTTGACTTGTTGTCAATGAAGGCTGGGAATTCCATGGTCTTGGCGTTGGAGTAATGCTGTGAAAAAAGCGAGTCTAAGTCGGTATTGGCCATTGTGAATTATCCAATTGTGTGAGGAGAGAGCTGGTTTATTATAATTTGGTGGGGCGGCGGGAGTAGACAATGTATTACGTGTCTGCTGAGGGGTGCAACTTGTTAAGTAGGGAGGGCTAATAAAATAACAAATCAATAAAAGTTTCACACGAATTTTGGAAAAGTGTCATGTTTCGTTGGTAGAGTGCTTTTTCTTGAGGGAATAGCTATTTTCAAATGTTGTCGTCGCAAGATTTATTTGTGCACGAGGCATAGGACCGGAATGAAATGGATTTTGTCGTGGCAAAAGTAAAAGCGCATTTTAGAAAATCCCTAACGTACCCGGTTGGATTGGTGCTGGCTGAGGGAACGGTTAAATCAGTGCTTAGCGCTCAGGCAAGACTTGAGACGTATAAAAATAAGCCGTGGCCTATTTCGCCCGAATCGGTATCGGCAGTGTTGGCGTGCGATGGCAAATCGCGGTGCTTCCGACATCCGCTGTTCGAGCATTATGCGACGAATAATGCGTTGGAGCCCTTGAAGAATAGAACGCCTACTGAACAACAGTATGTTGAGGTGTTTTCATCAGCACTTGAACAGTCTCTGTTCACCTTGAACTACTCGACGATTTGTGAACTGTTGGAAGCCGCCGCCTGCGCGCTCACAGGCACCGCTGTAACAATCAGGACGACGCGAGTAGGTGTCAGGCCTGATAAGCGTGGTTGCACAGTAGAGTTTGTTCAGGCGGCTGATATACCATCGGCACTTATGGCCCTTTGGAAGTATGTGGCCGATTTGCCGAGCAGTCGCCAAGACTTATTGGGTGCATCCGTTGCTTCCGTAGGGCTAATGAATTGTCATCCGTTCGTAGATGGTAATGGGCGATTGGCACGTGTGTTGTTCAATGCCCTGATGGGGCGTACATCGCAAAACTACATTCCCTTATATGACTTTTATAACTGTTCGCCCGGCGCTCATGTATTGCGCATCCGGCAGGCTGAGCTATTTGGTGAGTGGGATGATTGGGTGCGTTTCCATTGCGACATCATTGGCTTTATGGCCGGTCACTAGGTTTATTTTCTCAGAGGGAATTGAGGCGCCCATCAGGGCAAATAACCAACGGGCGGGCCATGGAAGGCTCTATCCGTCGCCAAGGAGTTATCAAATGCGTGTACTGACGGAAAGAGTTGGCGCTTGTTTCGGGCGGCCAGACGACGGTTGAGCCTGTCACTGATTGGGAACCCGGAGAGTTTGAGTGGTTGGGATCAAATGGCGGTTACACAGGACCGACCTGGACTTCGGGTAATACCAGCGTCACCGTAGGCGGCTCTGCTTCGGGAGGCGAGCTGTCGGGGGGAGTCGGTTTAACTATTACGTACTAAGTGAAAAAAGTGTGCCTTGATTGGCACACTTTCTATGAGTGACCGAATATGAGAAATACATTACTCGCCTTGGCGCCGGCGCTGTTTTACACCGTCGCTCATGCTGCTGACCCGGCCAGTGTGCTAGGCCACGCATTCGGTTCTTTGAGCTGTGTAGAGCAGGAGGATCCTGATGGTCGCAGTACCTGTGAAGCCAGGGCGCTGTCAAATGGAAAGGGTTGCTATGGCTTGTCCAGCCAAACAATGCGGGATAAGTGTTTGGATGAGGCCTTGTACCCCATGAGCAGCGGAGAAATTGCAACAAAAGTAAAAAAGACCACTATCGCCAATCCGCTGCCGTCGCCGGAAAAGGCGTTCACCGTGCCACCGAAGTCGCTGCTGTCGGAAGACGAAATTAAAAGGCTCGAGCGATCATTTGGACTAAATAATGGGCCGCAATAGCCTCACTCTATACGTGGTCGCATTCTTGCTGTCGAACCCAGTGAGTGCTGTCGAGTTGCAGGACATACAAGCTAAACTGTATGCCCCGAGTTCTATTCCATTACGCGGTTTGGAAGCATCAAGAATAGACGCTAATACGCTGCTTTCCGCCGTTCTGGCCAGGGCCCAGTCCAAGAAGCCCGCGACGCAAATCAACCTTAGTGATTGCGCAGTCCTCAATGTGGAAAACACGGCGACCGCCTGCAAACTCATACTGCTCGGTAATCACCTGAATGATGGGCACTTCGCGGCTTATGCGCAGGTCCTGGCGTCCATGACTGCAGAACAGCTTCGTCGAGCCGAACAGTTTATTGCTCAGTTGGATGTCGATACGCTCAAACGTGTGGGCGATCGGCAAACCGGCTTATTGAAGCGCACTCAAATAGTGTTAAGTAGTGAAGAAAATGATTATCTAAAAAGCGCCACAGAACCTTTGCTTGAAGTTGAAATAAATGGGCATGCGGCAAAGCTCTTGTTTGATACGGGCGCGAGCGTGACAGTTATCGGCGAGTCTGATGCCCTCCGATATGGCGTTGAATTGATTAAGTTGCCGGTGGGAATCAATAGTTATTACAGTCGGCAATCGGTGAATGCCCAGTACGGCTTGATCAGGGAGATGAACCTTTCGGGCATTGAACTCAGAAACGTTCTGGTTGTAGTGGGCGGGGCGCTCAGTTTGTTTGGTCTGGACCTGATGTCTAGTTTCGACAGTGTCATTGTTGGAAGTGAGCATATTGCACTGAACGTAACCTCCGCGGAAATAGAGGCGCTTGAACAGCAGTGCGTGGGCAGCGTCTTTCTAGGCAGCTCTTATTCACGACAAACTCAGTTTTTATATGTGCTCGCTAATGTGGATGGCCAACAAACCGCTGCTTCCCTTGATACCGGTAATCTTTACTACTTAAGTGGCGGCGAAACCAAGGTCGGTTCAGCGAGGAGTGATCAGCGAAGCAAAATAGTGACCGATGCGAATGGTACATTTCCCCGAGCAATTACCCATACCACCACCAATCTGAACATAGGGGGGAGTGCGAAAGATGTTTCCTATACGACACTGGCCGAACAAAAGTACCTGACGCCCTATGTCTTGGGATGGCCAGCGTTTCAAGACTATGAATTGATATGGAACACACATGAATCAAGAGCCTGCTACAAACAAAAAATTCCAGTTCAGTAAGGGGCTGATGGCTGCCTGCTATGCCCTATTTTTCTCGGTCGCGCACGCGGCAAACATAAACGACGCGCGGACGGCCTACAACCGAGATGACTATTCAAGTGCCTATTCCCTGGCTTCTACGCTAGCCAAGCAAGCTAACGATCCTGATGCCAGAAATATGCTAGCGGGATTGCTATTCACGGGAAAGGGGCACACCCGGGATGTCAACGCCGCACTAAACCTATGGACCGACTTGGCCCAACAAAACTATGCCGCTGCACAAGCGACCTTGGGTGCCTTGTATCTGGACGGACAGGCGATTGGCGCAGCTGACTATGTTAAGGCCAAACATTATCTGGAGCTTTCAGCAGCACATGAACGCAGTTTGATACCCGAGTAGGTAACTTGATAGACAAGTTTTTCGAGCTGCGTATGTTGCAACTGCAGGGCGAACGGCTGGCAGATATTGTTCTGCACCCACCGGAAACAACCGTTTCCAGTGTCGACCTGCAGACACTCATGGATTGTGATGCGAGCATTGAAATCCAGGGACTGCACTACCGCTATGCCGAGCAGGAGCCCTGGGTGCTGGACAACCTCGACCTGCACATTGCTGCGGGTGAGTCGGTGGCTATCGTTGGGCCGTCCGGTTGTGGCAAAAGCACGCTGATGAACGTCATGCTCGGTATCCTGCCGGCCACTCGGGGGCAGATTCGTATCGCCGGTATCGAAATGGCGCAACTGGGCCTGGATGGTTTGCGGCAACTGGTAGGTACTGTGACTCAGGACGATGTGCTGTTTGCGGGATCTTTGCGCGATAACATCAGTTTCTTCGACCTCAACGTGGATCAGTCCTGGTTGATCGAATGTGCCCGGATCGCGTCGATTCACAGTGATATCCAAGCCATGCCGATGGGTTACAACACTTTGGTGGGAACATGGGCACGGTGCTTTCCGGGGGGCAAAAGCAACGCGTGCTGCTGGCCAGGGCACTGTATAAGAAACCACGAATACTCTTCCTGGACGAGGCCACTAGTCACTTGGATGTCGCATGTGAACAGCGCGTGAATCAGGCCATTCAAGGGTTGCGAATTACGCGCATCATGGTTGCCCACCGCCCTGAAACCATTGCCTCTGCGGACCGTGTCATCCGGATTCTGGCCGGTAGGGTGGTGCATGACGATGCTGATGGACCAACGAATAGCGCACATACCGCGAACACTTCGCCAGAGATGAAACAGAGCCAGGTATGAAGCGATTATCCTCGGTTTTGATGATGGTTTTGCTGTGTTGTTCACGTTCTGCATGGGCCTTTGAGCCAGACGTTTTTGACACTGCACGCAACGTTTCCCTGCAAGCGGTGTATGACGATGCACGTGGCGAGCTGCCGTGTAGTTTTGGCCGGCTGCCTGAACGTTTGCCGTTAGCGCTAGTGGTCGAACTGATTCTGTGCCACGACCCACAGACGCGTCTCAGTTGGGCCAACGCCAAGGCTCAGGCTGCCCAGGTTGGGCTCAGCCAGGCGGCGTATCTGCCGCGCCTGGATGGGCGCGTTAGCAGTAGTCGCGGCAATGGTCGGGTTGACTACGATGAGCCGGCCTTGCGTTCTGGTGAAGGGCACCGGCGGCACGACAGCGCCAGTCTTGAGCTCAGTTGGGTGTTGGTGGACTTCGGTCGACGCGGGGCCGCCTTGCGCAATGCCCGCCAGTTGCTGGTGGCTGCCAACGCTACCCAGGACGCCATGTTGCAGCGTACTTTTGTTGAGGCAGCGCAGGCTTATTACGATGCCTTGTCAGCTCAGCGCAGCTTGGCCGCCTCGGTGCAGATCACCGAACTGGCGGCTCGCAATCTGGAAGCAGCGGATGCCAAATACAAAGCCGGTGCGGCCGCACTTTCTGATCGCTTACAGGCGCAAACAGCGTTTTCCCAGGCTAATTTGCGCCAGATCCGCGACCGTGGAGCATTGCATAACGCTTTGGGCGTGATTGCCTTGCGCATGGGGCTATCACCCCAAACGACTCTGCAGTTGGCGGGTGACCTCACTCCACTGCCGAACACTCAGTTCCTGCAGGCGGCCGATGAGTTGTTGACCCAGGCGCGTCAGGATCACCCGGCAGTACTCGCCGCACACGCTAGGCTCAGAGCCGCTCAGGCGGCCGTTGATGAGCGACGCGCTGCCAACCTTCCGAGCCTGGCACTGACCGCCGACCTGACGTACGCCCGTAGCCAGCAATCGAAGATATTCAATGGCGATGAGCGTGAGCGGGACCGCAGTATTGGTTTGCAGTTGAGCATCCCGATCTTTGACGGTTTTGGCCGGACCTACCAGATCCGCCAAGCACAAGCCCGTGTAGACGCGGGCCGAGCAGAACTGGCTGAGGTCGAGCAAGAGGTCGCGCTAGACCTGTGGGCCAGCTACCAGACGTTGAATGTTGAGACCCAAAGTCTGCAGCGCACCAGCGAGTTGGTCGATCAATCGCGCCAGTCGCTGGAGGTTGTCCAGGGCCGTTATCACTCCGGGGTGGGCAGCATGATCGAGTTGCTCAATGCCTTGACCGCGTATTCCGGTGCTGAGCAAGAGCATATTCAAACCCTCAGCCGCTGGCAGACATCACGCCTCAGGCTGGCGGCCAGCTTTGGTCGACTGGGATTCTGGGCGTTGTAATGCTCGCTGCCTGGGTCACTTCGGTGTTGGCGCCCACAACGAGTCGCACGCATCAAAGAGGGGATTGCCATCAAGAGGTAAGCGTCTGTGCAATACACCTTGCGGAATGAAACTGACCTTCACTGGGTTGAAATCGCAATCGCAATCGCAACGTCGGGGTTGCTGGAAGCGATGTTATCGCCAGCGCAGGATTGACCCAGTTACCGAAATTTTACTGACCTAGGCTCCTACGTTGTGAACCATTATCAGTGCTGGATTTTTGCCGATTGGGGTTAGGTCAGTGTGGCATCGGCCATTGGGTCGATTCGACATCAACGCCAAAAATTTGGGGCTTGGTCGTCCCCATATTTTTCTACATATCCATGAATGGGCTTATCGTCGCCAATTCCGTGGCGGGCGCGTTGGCCTTCTTTCCCCACAGAGCGGGTTCTGCTTCGTCACCCGTCGGGGCCATACACTATGGCAGCGGCATTTTCAGCTCAGCATTGTGGTCGAAGGGAACCCGCGGAAAGAGGTCCTGACCCAGTCGCCATGTCCGTCGATGCTGAAACCGAGCACAAATTGAACAATTGTTCTTATGGGGGTAAATCTCAACTGTTCTTCTGGCCGATTGGTTTCCTGTCACAACTCATCAGTTCGGATTGCCGTGCTCAGGGGGATCCAAAGAGGTTGTATAAAATCCGGGCTTAATTAGGATAATAGTAGGGATAAGTATTTTTGAGGTCAGCACAATGTCTTTATAAAACAGGTGCTTATTTGTCTATTCGAGTCCAGGTCGTGAGCCAGATAGAGAAAAGCCTGTAGAGATACAGGCTTTTTTTTGCCTGGGATTTGACTCAGCAATCCAAACGCTTAGCGCGATTCCCATGACGCCATCTCTAATCCTTCGATTCAGAGGTAAGGCCAATGAAAGTCGCTGCAGTCGTTTCAACCAAACGCGGGCCGGGTAAAACCACGGTTGGCGTTAATCCAGGCGCGTTCTGCGCCGACGCGGGTCTTCGTACTCGTTGATCTCGATACCCAGCCGTCACTGTCCTCGTTCTATACGCTAACGCATGAGGCTCCGGGAGGGACCTACCAACCTTTTTGGTTTCAAAGCGTACAAGGATTAACCAGATTTACGATAGCGGTCATCGTCATGCTTGCTCTCCCATGCCCCGTGGCCTTTACATAATCCTTTTCAGTGCCCACTAAGGTTCGCTTTCCTGGTTGGAGCATGGTGTCCACGATGAGTTTTTTCTTCGCTATATCCGGTTTAAAACTCGGCTCTACTGGCCAAATCTGCACGGCGTAGTGTTGCGCGAACAAAAACAGATTTGGAGTGGTGTCTACCGGCGTTTGTAGGTGCGCGCACATGACATCGCTGGCTTGTACTTCAACAATTTTTTTGTAGTGGGGCTTGTCGTAACTGGCCAATATCAATTTTGTCCGAGTCTGAACCCCCAGCGCTTCCTGAGGATGGCAAGGCGTCAGTTCACCATAGGCGTAGGCGCACCAATTCACCTGGGTCATTGTGACAATTTCTTCAGGTTTTAATGACAAGTCTTTCTGGATGCTCAACTGGTCTTGCGGCTTTTCGTAAGGGATTGCTGCACAACCAGTGAGCAATGTGAGCGTGAGCAGAGTGATGAAATTGAAATACATTGCTTTCCTATCCTTGGTGGAGCTCGATTCGCAGCGATTCTACCGTCAAAAGCCTGCGCGGATTCAACGCAGGGTCAGATGAATTCAACGCTATTGAGCCCCAAGCAAGCCAGGAAGATCCTGTGGCTCGTCGGCATCCGTCGATTTACCCCCTGTGGCGGTGTAGCAGTCGTCTGCGCTGCGCCTGCCATCAGGGTAGACGATAAAGCCCCCGCGCCCATTGTGACATTCGTGCAGGTATACCGACGCCAGCTCGCGTTGCTTATCAACATGGGCATTCAAGCGCGCGATATAGATACCCACCGCAACCGACACACAAACAATCAGCACTACACAGGCGACTAACTGGTTGGTATAGCTGGCACCGACGTCATCAGCATGCACGGGTGACATACCACGACCCTGAGTGCTCGATGTTGTGGCCAATCGGAAACCAGCTGCTGCCTCCCATACGCACCCGCTGAGCTTGCGGTGGCAGGCAACCGACCAGCAGTGTGAGGAAAATCAAGGCTAGCAGGACGCCTTTGATCATCGAAGACAGGTTCATGGCGATGACGAGCTCTGGACGAGAGGAACCTCAGCTTAATCAGCGCTGGGTTAACGTCAGGTAAACACCCGCAGGGAACCGCTCGACTTCCGTTATCCTTCAAACCTCTGCGCACTCCCTGTCCGAGGTTTTTTCCGTGCATATCCACTTGCTGTTGGTCGAGGACAACCTGGATCTGGCCACCACCGTCATCGAGTACCTGGAGATCAGCGGCATCGTCTGCGACCACGTCACTAATGGCCAGACCGGGCTCAACCTGGCGCTTAACCAGCATTACGACGTGATTCTCCTGGATATCATGCTGCCGCGACTGGACGGCCAGCAATTATGCGAGCGGTTGCGTCAGCAAGGCATTCAGACCCCCATCCTGATGCTGACCTCGCTGGACGCCTTGTCGGACAAGCTCGCCAGTTTTGCTGCGGGCGCCGACGACTACCTGGTCAAGCCGTTCGAACTGGCTGAACTGCTGGCCAGGATCCGCGCACTGAGCCTGCGCCGCAGCGGTCAGACCAGTCGCCTGCAAGTAGATGATCTGGTGATGGAACTAACTACCCGCAAAGTCAGCCGCGCGGGCCAGGAGCTGCATTTGTCACCCATTTGCTGGACCTTGTTGGAAAGCCTGATGCGCGCAAGTCCCCAACCCGTTTCCCGAGAACGCCTGGAAGCGAAGATCTGGGGCGATGAGCCACCCGACAGCAATACGCTCAAAGTACATATGCATCGGCTGCGCAAGGCGGTAGACAAACCCTTCGGCCGGCCGTTGATCCATACCCTGCCGGGTGTCGGCATTCAGGTGAAAGCCCATGCGTAACGGCCTGAGCTTGAAATGGGTGATCAGCGGGAGTTTCCTGTGTCTGATTGCGGTGGTGCTGGTGATCTACAGCAGGCTGCTGCCTGAATTCACCGTGCGCGGCTTGTTCTATACCGCCAGCGCGATGATGGAAGAGGAAGCCCAGTATTTTGTCAGGCACTACAAGCAGGACCCGACCACACCGACTCCGCACAATTATTTCTATACCAGCGTCATCGGCAAGGAGGCGTTGCCGCAGGACGTCCGTGAGTTGCTCAATACACCGCCGAATCTGTCCTTCGGTGCGGTGAATATCTTCGGCGATCTCTATTCCGATGACGACGACGAGCCATTCCAGATCATCCTTGAACAGCCTCTGGGTGACGGCAAAACTCTCTACATGTACGACATCGACCACGATAAAGAGGCCGGGGGGGAGGTCGAGACGCCATTGTCTGACGCCTATTTTGATCAGGTCATAGAGAGCGTTAAGTTCATCAGCCTGGCGGTATTCGTGCCGGCGCTGATCATCATCGCTTTGCTCGTGTGGTGGTTGGTCCGTCCGCTGGGACGTTTGGTCCAATGGTCCGGCACCTTGAAAAACCCTGATGCCCTGGCCAGCAGGCGGCCTGGTTTCAACTTCAAGGAGTTCAATATGTTGGCCGATGCCCTGGCCAAAAGTGTCGAGCAAGTGCAGGCCGCCAGCCAGCGTGAAGGCCGCCTGTTGCGCTACACCAGCCATGAACTGCGAACGCCATTGGCGGTGCTCAAGGCCAATATCGAACTGCTGGCCCTGCAATCCGGCGGTGTGCTGCCTCCCTCCTTGCAGCGTATAGAACGCTCCGTGCTGAATATGCAGCTTATCGCCGAGACCTTACTGTGGATGAGTCGCGAGCACGCCGAATCGCTGCCGGAGGAAGACGTTAACTTGAGCGAAGTGGTCGGCGAACTGATTGAGAAGCACCGCTACCTGATCGGTAACCGGGATATCGAGCTGAGCATCGACATCCACGACGAACCTTGCCGACTGCCCCCTACCGCGTGCCGCATCGTGATCGGCAACTTCCTGCGCAATGCACTGCAATACGCCGAAGAGGGCGCAGTAGATATCAGCTTCAAATACCCTCGGCTGGTGATTGCCAATCACATCAGGGAGGTCAAGCCGCGCCAGGAATCCGACGACTATGGCTATGGCCTTGGGTTGCAGTTGATGCGGCAATTGTGCGCAAAACTGAACTGGCAGATTGACGTGATCCGCGAGCAACAACGCTTCACGGTCATCCTCGATTTCACCAGCGTGATGCCGAGCGCTGCACATAGATAGTGCGACCGTGTTCTTCCTTACGACTGTGATGTTTTCAACAGCGCTGGCGTGCCGTGACGAATAGGCGCTGCCGTAGAGGCCGCGATGTCCCAGGTCAACAGCAGATGGTTGATCGCCGCATCGATCTGCTCATGGGGTGTGTTATCCCGTGCCTGGATCGACACGCCCTGCAAGAAGCAATCGAACAGGGTCGCCATCGCCTCAACATTCAGCGTGTCCGGCAACTGGCCGGCCTGGATCGCCCGCTGTACACACGCGACAATTCCCGCCCGGGTTCGCGCCCGGGATTGGGTCAGCGCGTTCACCACCCGCGCATGCTCCGGGCTCGGCGCGCTCATCACCCCCAGTGTCACCATGCAGCCCTTGGGGTGGGCGTCGTCGCATTGCATGCGCGCTGACTGGCGCAATGCGGTTTCGACGGCCCGGCGTGGCGGCAGACTTTCATCCCACAAGCATTCGGTGACCTGGGCGTAGGTTGCCAGGTAGCGCTGCACGCACTCATCGAACAGTGCTTCCTTGGAGCCGAACGCGGCGTAGAAACTCGGTGCGGAAATGCCGCCACCCAGGCCCGTCTTGAGTTGAGCAAGGGAGGTGGCGTCGTAGCCGTGCTGCCAGAACAGGTGCATGGCCTGTTCAACGGCCTCTTCTCGGTCGAAGCTGCGGGGGCGGCCCATTTGCGCCATGACGGCAATCCTCTTGGGGAGATGAGATAAATACTAGTCGATACATAAGTCGTTGACAATGCGACGCCAGGTCGCGCAACATTTGTATCGATCAGTACTTAAATCCGCCAAGGAGTTTCCCATGACACCCTCACTCAGCCTATCGGCGTCGTCTGAACGCTTGCCCATCGGCGCGCTGCTCGCTCTGGCCATGACCGGTTTCATCTGCATCGTCACCGAAACCCTGCCCGCCGGGCTGTTGCCGTTGATCAGCGCAGGCCTAGGCATTTCGCCGTCCATGGCCGGGCAGATGGTCACCGCGTATGCGCTGGGCTCGGTGCTGGCGGTGATCCCCATGACCATCGCTACTCGTGGCTGGCGCCGGCGTAATGTGCTGCTGCTGACCATCGTTGGTTTTTTGTTGTTTAACTCCATCACCGCGTGGTCGTCTCACTATGGCGTGACCCTGGTGGCGCGCTTCTTTGCCGGCGTTTCGGCAGGGTTGGCCTGGAGCCTGCTGGCCGGTTATGCGCGGCGCATGGTAGCGCCACAGCAACAAGGCAAGGCCCTGGCCTTGGCGATGGTCGGCACGCCGATTGCGCTGTCACTGGGTGTGCCGCTGGGCACCTGGCTCGGTGGCCTGGTGGGTTGGCGTACCACATTCGGCCTGATGTCGGTGCTGACGCTAGGGCTGATCGTGTGGGTGCTGGTGAAGGTCCCTGACTATCCGCCACAGCCTGCGCATCAGCGCGTGTCCCTTGGCAAAATGCTGACTACGCCCGGCGTACGCCCGGTGCTGGCGGTCGTCATCAGTTGGATGCTGGCCCACAACATTCTGTACACCTACATCGCGCCATTCGTGGCGCGGGCTGGCTTGGCGAGCAGGGTCGACCTGGTGCTGCTGGTGTTCGGTGTTGCCGCATTGGCGGGTATATGGCTGACGGCGCGTTTGGTCGAGCCGATGCTGCGCAAAACCGTGCTGGCGAGCCTGGGAGTATTCGCGGCGATCTGTGTGGCGTTCGGCCTGCTGGGCAGCCAGCCGGCAGTGGTCTACCTCGGCGTGGCGATATGGGGCCTGAGCTTTGGCGGCGCCGCCACCTTGCTGCAAACCGCCCTGGCCGATGCCGCCGGTGACGGCGCGGATGTAGCGCTGTCACTGAACGTAGTAGCGTGGAACAGTGCGATTGCCGGCAGTGGCGTGATCGGCGGGGTGCTGCTGGAACGCTGGGGCGTGGCCGCGTTTCCCTGGGCGATGCTGGTATTGATCATCCTCGCACTGCTGATCGCCTGGACGGCGCATGCCCATGGTTTCAAGCCGGGACGGCGGTCTGCCAATGGGCCTGCGGCGGCGGGGCACTGAATGGCCGAGTGCCTAAGCGAGTTTCACATTCATGGTGATGTGGGCGGTGAACACCTTGATGTCGCTCGCATCGAAGATCTCTACCGGCACGATCTTGTCCCCCGCGGTTTGCCAATCGATAGCGCTGCCGTCGGCGACGGCGCGGATATCGGTTTTTGCCTTGGCCAAGTATTCCACGCTCATGCCCTTGGGGATCCAGCGCGCGCCAGGGGGGATCGACGCGTCCGTCATCATGCCGCCGGCCAGTTCAGCGGCGTTGCACAGCGCGATGGCGTGCACCGAAGCCAGGTGATTGGTGATTTCCTTGCGAAACGGCACGGTGACCACCGCGTGGTTGGGCTTCAGCTCGGCGATTTGCGGCGTGATCGTGCTGAAGTAAGGGGCCATTTGGCAGGCCAGGTTGCTGAATGCGGCGGGGCCGACGCTATTGAACATGCTCAGGGCTTGGCTCATAGGAATATCCTCAGAAGTGGTTTACAGAATAATATTCTGTAACAGAACAATATTCCGTTATTTCCCTGTCTGTCAACCAAGCTTTCTCTGGCGGTCGCTCAACCTATAAACTGTTTTTATTTGGCGTCCCCCCATGCACTCCATCGATCTTATCGAGCGCACCTTTCCCGGTCGGCGCAGCGACCTCAAGCGCACCATCCTGCGTGAAGCGCTGGCGTGCTTTAACGAGGCGGGTATCGAAGCGACCAATATCGAAACCATCCGTGCGCGCTGTGATACCAGCGTCGGCGCTATCTATCACCACTTCGGCAATAAAGAGGGCTTGGTGGCGGCGCTGTTCTTCGCTGCGCTGCAAGACCAGGCCAGTTTGCGTGATCGCTACCTGCAAACGGCGGACACCGCCCACGCCGGCGTGGTCGGCCTGGTGTACAGCTACGTTGAATGGGTCAGCGCACAGCCGGAGTGGGCGCGGTTTGTGTTCCAAAGCCGTTTTGCCGTGTCCAACGGCCCGTTCAAGGACGAGCTGATTGCACGCAACCAGCAGCGCAACCAGCAGTTGAAAGCCTGGATGAGTGGGGAAGGGCGCAAGGAGCACTTCAACCATTTGCCGGCAGAACTTATCCCTTCCTTGATCATTGGCGCGGCGGAAAGCTACTCCCGCGCGTGGTTGTCGGCGAAGGTCAAGAAGAGCCCCTTCGAGTACCGTGAGCTGCTGGCCGAAGCAGCGTGGAATTCCTTGAGTCTCAAATAGGACCGCACCTGAAGGGTCTATACTGGCCTTCTTCAAATACATCGAGATCCCCATGAGCACCTCTGTTTCCCTGACGCCTGCGCGCAAGCCTGCCGCGCCACTGATCGCCTTTATCATCCTGGTGGCGGGCGCCCTGTTCCTGCAAAACACGGTGGGTGCGCGCCAAGTGCTGTTGCTGGTGGTCGGTGCCGCCCTGGGCCTGACCCTCTACCACGCCGCCTTCGGTTTCACCTCGGCCTGGCGCGTGTTTATCAATGATCGGCGTGGCGCCGGCTTGCGTGCGCAGATGGTGATGCTGGCGGTAGCGGTGCTGCTGTTTTTCCCGGCGCTGGGCGCGGGCAGCCTGTTCGGTCAGCCGGTGGCCGGGTTGGTGGCGCCGGCCGGGGTGTCGGTGGTGTTCGGCGCGTTTATCTTCGGGATCGGTATGCAACTGGGCGGCGGCTGTGCATCGGGTACCTTGTTTACCGTGGGCGGCGGTAATGCGCGCATGCTGGTGACGCTGTTGTTCTTTATCTGTGGTTCGTTGATCGCCACCCATCATGTCGATTGGTGGTTTGCGTTGCCGTCGTTCCCCGCGGTGTCCATCGTCAAGAGTTTCGGTGTACTGCCGGCGTTGGTCCTGAGCCTGGCGCTGTTTGCGTTGATTGCGCTAGTCACGGTGCGCCTGGAAAAACGCCGCCATGGCCAGCTTGAACAAGGCCTGCACAGCGAGCACCAAGGCCTGCGCCGCTTCCTGCGTGGGCCTTGGCCGTTAGTGTGGGGCGCGATTGGCCTGGCGTTGCTCAACTACGCCACCCTGGCCCTGGCCGGGCGGCCGTGGGGCATTACTTCGGCGTTCGCGCTGTGGGGCGCCAAGGTGGCGAGTGGGCTGGGCGTGGACGTGACGAGTTGGGCGTTCTGGCAGATGCCGGGCAATGCCAAGGCGCTGGCCGCGCCGGTATGGGAAGACATCACCAGCGTCATGGATATCGGCATTGTCCTCGGCGCGCTGCTGGCGGCGGGCCTGGCCGGGCGTTTCGCGCCCAGCCTGAATATTCCGGCGCGCTCGTTGATTGCGGCTGTGATCGGCGGCCTGATGCTCGGTTATGGTTCGCGCCTGGCCTACGGCTGCAACATCGGCGCCTATTTCAGCGGCATCGCTTCGGGCAGCCTGCACGGTTGGGTGTGGCTGGTGGCGGCGTTTATCGGCAACAGCGTGGGCGTGCGTCTGCGGCCGTTTTTCTTCGCGGGCGAACGGCCCCAGGTGGCTTTGAGTGGGTGCTGAGCGGCCCGCCCACATTCGCTTGGCGCGCATGGAGGATGCCGGACTATTGCCCGCCATCGAGCGCTCTGCCGCCCAAGCGTTCCGGGCAATCGAGGGGCTGGGCTGGCTGGCGGATGCCGCGCCGATCAGCGTCGAGCGCCATCGGCAGTGGATCGCCTTGATGACCTGTTGGGTAGTGGTTGATGAGCGCGGCCAGCCCCAGGGTTTCCTCAGCGCAGAGTCTGTCGGTGACGACCTGCATATCCATGAAGTGTCGGTGGCCCAGCCGCTGCAAGGCCAAGGCTGGGGCCGCAAGTTGGTGGAAACGGCGATGGGCCATGCACGTGCTCGGCACCTGCGTGCGGTGACGCTGACCACTTTCCTGCAGGTGCCGTGGAATGCCCCGTTCTATCGGCGCCTGGGGTTTGTAGCGCATACCGATCAGCGTTTGGAAAATCTCCTGGCGGATGAGTATGCCCATGGCTTCGAACCTGGCAGCCGATGCGCCATGGCCTGGTCGGTGGGAAGTCCGAATCCGTCCTGAAGTAGTCCGTCGCGCGTCTGTCGTGCGAAGTGTGTTGCCCATACCATGGCTGCATCGTTCAGCCACTGATACAAGCCACAAGGACAATCCATGAGCCGTAAAGCCCTGATCGTGATCGACGCCCAGCATTCGTTCCGGCATTCAACCTACTGGTCCGAAAATGACCTGCCCGATTACCTGGAAAAACAACAGGCCCTCATCGATGGTTGTGTTCAGCAAGGCATCCCGGTGGTACAAGTCTTCCATGTTGAAGACCAGGGGCATTTCTCCATGCAATCGGGCAACGTCAGGGCATTGAGCGAGTTGTCGATCGATCCGCAGTTGGTAATCCACAAGCGCTACCACAGTGCCTTTGCCGGTACGCCACTGGCTGCTCGCCTGACGGAGATGGGCGTCACCACGCTGATCATCAGCGGCATTCGCACCGAGCAATGCTGCGAGACCACCACACGGCAGGCTTCGGACAGCGGCTTTGCGGTGGATTTTGTCAGCGAGGCGACGCTGACCTTCCCGATGACTCATGTGTACAGCGGCCGGGTCTACACGCCGGCTGAGATTCGCCAGCGCACGGAGCTGGTCCTGGATGACCGATTTGCGCGCATTGTGACGGTCGCCCAGGCCCTGGCGGGATGAGTCAATGAGCGTGCCGGTGCTGTTCGTGTTGCTGCCCAATGTGCTGATGCTCGACCTGGCGGGGCCTGCCGAAGTGCTGCGCCTGGCCGCGCAAGTCGACGACCCGACGGCTGTGGATTTCGACTTGCAATACGTCAGCCCGGTGGCGTCACTGCACACGTCCATCGGCTTGCCGCTGACAGGGTTGGCGCCACTGCCACCGGCCCTGGCCCCCGGTACCCTGGTAGTGTTGGTGGGTTCCACGATGAAGGTCGACAAGGTGCACCAACAGGCTTTCGAGTCGGCCAGCAACCACCTGACCCACTGGCTGCAAAGCGTCTTCGCGCCCTCCGCGGAACGCCTTGTGTGCGTATGCGCCGGTGCATTGAGTGCCGCCAGGGCCGGATTGCTCGATGGGCGCCAATGCACCACGCACCACTCGTTGTGCGCCACCTTGCAAGCCATGGCGCCCAAGGCCCGGGTCCTGGAAAACCGCCTGTACGTGACCGATGGCCCGGTCAGTTGCAGCGCCGGTGTCACGGCCGGTATCGACCTGATGCTGCACCTCGTCGCCGAACTGGCCGGGCCACGGCTGGCGTGTGCGGTAGCGCGGGACATGGTGGTGTACCTGCGCCGCAGTGGCAGCGACCCGCAGCTGTCGCCCTGGATAGCCGGGCGTAATCACCTGCATCCCGCGGTGCATCGGGTGCAGGACGCTATCGCAGCGGCCCCCTGTGAAGCCTGGACGGTGACACGCATGGCTGCCCTGGCCTGCACCGGCAGCCGCCACCTCGGGCGCTTGTTCCAGGAGCACGTAGGAATCAGCCCGCTGGATTACCTGAACCGCCTGCGTCTGGCCGTGGCTCGTGAACTGCTGAGCGAGTCTGACCTGGCCATTGAAACTGTTGCCGAGCGCGCAGGCTTTGGTTCGGCGCGGCATCTGCGGCGTATCTGGGGCAAATATGAAGCGGCCACCCCTTCAGCGGTGCGCCTTATTCAGCAGGCGTCTCGGGGGATGTGACAGGGCTTTCACCGGCCTCGGTCTCCAGCTTCAAACGGTCGGCCTTGCTGATGTATTTATCTTTGCTTTTTGGCGCCAGCTTGGCACTGGCCTTCTTGGCTTTGGCCTTGAAGAGCTGCTGGAGTTTTTTCTGGCGGTTCATGTCTTGCTGCCTGGGGAGGAAAGGAGTGGATGATACCAGCTTGAAAAAACATGGCCGGGCCTGGGTCGCTTTTTCGCGGCAATCTGTGCATTGAACGGGGCTGGGTTTTACCAATAATCAGGTCGGGTATCCAGCGCAAACGGAAGCCCCCCAATGAGTATCCATACCCGCACTAAACGCACCACCGTTCCCCAATTGGTTGCCATGAAGGGCCAGCAGAAGATCGTCTCCCTCACCGCGTATTCCAGCGCTATCGCCAAGCTGATCGACCCGATTGTCGACTTCATCCTGATCGGTGACTCCACCGCCATGGTCGGCTATGGCCGCGCCTCGACCTTGAGCATGCAGCTCGAAGAAATCATCGGCCACACTCGGGCGGTGGTCGACAGTACCCGCTTGGCCTGTGTGATCGCCGATATGCCGTTTGGCAGTTACCAGGAATCCCATGAGCAGGCGTTTCGCAATTGTGCCCAGGTGCTGGCGCGTACCGGTTGCGATGCGGTCAAGTTGGAGGCCAATCAGGCCCTGGCCGGTACCGTGGAGTTTCTGGTTGCACGGGGTGTACCGGTGATGGCCCACGTGGGGCTGATGCCGCAGTTCGTCAATGTGATGGGCGGGTTCAAGGCCCAGGGGCTTACGCCTGAAACAGCTGCAATGATTGCGGCAGATGCCCGCGCCAATCTGGAGGCCGGTGCTTTCAGCCTGCTGCTGGAGGGCGTGGCCGAAGGCGTGGCTCGCCAGATCACCCTGGACTCAAGCAAACCCACGATCGGTATCGGTGCATCGCCGGCATGCGACGGTCAGGTGCTGGTCACCGAGGACGTGCTGGGCCTGGGCGGTGGGGCGATGCCGCGCTTCGTCAAGCAATACGCTGACGTGGGGGCGGTGATTCGTGACGCGTGCGAACGTTTTGCCGACGATGTGCGCCAGGGTCGTTTTCCCGAAGACCGGCACTGCTACGGGCTTTGACGCAACGCCTGGGCCAGTAGCTGGACGGCCTGGGTAATGTCCTTGCTCCAGTCGAGTGTGTAGCTCAGGCGCAGGTGATGAGACCAGGCGCCTTGCTGGCTGAACAGTTCGCCGGGGGCGATGACGATACGCTGGCTTAGCAAGTGCGCGAACACCTGGCGCATCTGCACGGGGCGCGTGGCCTCCAGCCAAAAGCTTGCGCCACCGAGGGGGGCGACCACGCGCCATAGGTCATCGCCATGGGTGTGCAGCAAGGCCTTGAGCTGGGTCATGCGCTCCAGCAGCAGTGGCCGCAACGCCTTCAGGTGAGCGTCGAGACGTTGGGTCGTGAACAGCCTGGCAATGGCTTTCTGGCGGATCGGCGAGAGGCGAAAACCGCGCTCCAGAAACAGCCGCTGCAACGGCGCCCCGGCACCGCGACACAGCACATAGCCGTAGGGCGCCTCCGAGCCGATGACTTTGTCGAAGGTCGAAAACACCAGCAGTTTGTGCGGGGCGGCATAGTCGCGATAGCGCGCCGGTTGCGGGCCAAAGTACAGCTCGCCGTAGGTATCGTTTTCGAACAGCCAGATATCGCGCTCGGCTAACCACTGGCAGATCTGCTGTTTGTCCTGTGGCGGCACCACGCCTCCCTGGGGCATATTCACCGTCGACGACAGCACCGCCAGTCGGATCGGCTCACGCTTGAGCAGCGCACCCAAAGCGTCCAGGTCGAAACGTCCATCCGGGCCGAGCGGCATCTCGATCACGCGGATCTTCGCCGCCTGCAATTGCCGCAGTATCGCCCACGAACAGGGTGACTCCACCAGCGCGAGCGTGCCGGCCAGCTCCAGGGCGTTGAGCGAGACCTCCAACACACTGTGCAGGTCCGAGCCGATATACATCTGGTCGGCCTGCCAGTAGTGCGCCGTGGAGCGGCTGTAACGTTCGGCCAGGGCGGTGCGCAACTCGGGTTCCCCCATTGGCAGATACAGCGGCGCCAGCGAGCGCGGGTACTGCCGGGTCAGTTCCCGCTCCAGCATCAACAAAGGCTGCTCCAGCGACAGCAACATCGCTGGCGCGTCGCTGCTCAGGGCCAGCATGCCGGGTTGGCGTGCGTTGGCGAAGACCTGGTCGAGCAAAGAGGATGAATTTTGGGAGAGTGCGGGAGCCGGGCTCGGCTTGATGAAATACCCGAGCTTGGGCCTGGCCTGGATCCGCCCTTCGTCTTCGAGTAAGGCATAGGCGTACTTGGTGGTCGACACCGACACGCCCAGGCGCTGGGCCAGTTCGCGCAGGGACGGCAATTTGCGTTCGCCGTCGGCAGGGCAAGCCTCGATCAGCTCGATGAGGTAGCGGTACACCGCCTGATAGGCGAAGGTGGATGATTTGCCGCTATTCATCGCCGTGGTCCTGAATTAATGGTTCAGCGTGCCAGGAACTCGCTGATCAACGTGATCACCTGCTGCTGGATCACCGGGCGTGGCCGCGCATCCTCCCCGTCCTGGCAAATAATGCCATCGCCGGGCACATCGGCGTCGAGTATCGCCGCCGCGCCCGGTTTGCATTGGGACATAAAACTAAAATGGCTGGCGTCGCGGATCTCCACGTACTGCGTCGAGGCTTTTGGCAACCGCTTGGCCATGTCGGCCGATTCCATCTGCGCCGGCAAATCCGCCGACGGCGCACCGGCGGCTATCACCAAGGCCCGCACTGGTAGCACCGCCAGGCTCGCATCGGTAAACCCGCGCGACAGGCCCAGGTCCAGAGACACCACGGCGCTGACACGTTTGTCGCTCAAGTCCGCAGCCAATTGCTCCTTACCGTTCGGAGTGCCTTCAGGGTTCATCTCGCGGTAGGCGGTACAGGCGACCAGCGTCGGGTGGGCGCTGCAGTCTCGGGCAAACAGCGCCGGATCAAAACGTGCACCGGCCATCTCCATCACCGTCCAGCCCCCCAGGGAATGCCCCACCACGGCGATCCGGCCGTTATCCACCGCACCGAATGACGCCGGCTGCGCCAGCAACGCATCAATGGCCCGGCTCAAATCCTGCGGCCGTTGCCATAACTGCGCAGCGGCGTGGGCGCTGCGGTCCTGGCTGGTAGTGCCCGGGTGGTTGACCGCCGCCACGATATAACCCTGCTGCGCCAACGCACTGGCCAGCCACGCCTGTTTGCCCCAATTGCCACCGTAGCCGTGGGAGAGCACCACCAAAGGATGCTTGCCCGGCGTCGGCGCTGCATCCGCAACCGCCAGCACGCCGATGAACACCACATTGTCGGCGATCAGCTTGGGGTTGGCATTGGTGGTGGCGGGGTACCACACGGCCATTTCCAGCGGGCGGTTGTTAAGGGTGTCGGGCAGGGTGGTGGTTTGGAAGCCGATGGGGTTTTCAGCGGCGAATGCGGGAGCGGTCAGGCACATCAGCAGCAGAGCAGCGAGGCGGGCTTTCATGTTTTATTCGTCCTTGAAAGGGAGGGCGCAGCATGACCTGAAACGGTCGGTTCAGGTAGAGGGGAGGCGGGACTACGAAGTGGCTGACAGAGTCCTACTGCTTGGTATTACAGATGGGGACTTCACGTTTTTAGGAAGTAGCTGGCTTACCTGAAGCTGTAAATCATGCAGTGTTGGAGCGTGAATCCTACTGGATGTGTCGACACTGACCTTTAATTAAAGGGTGATGATTATGGAGCTTATAAGTGCATCACTTGGTTCGAAGCCGAGGTATGACCTGTCTGGCCGTAGTTATTTAGTCTTTTTGCTGATCGGAATAACTTTTTCCCCCTCCGGTGTAGTTAATGCCGAGGAAAAAATGATCAGTAAAACGGTCACGCCCACTGTTATCAACGTCATTTCTATTGGTGGGACTGGACTGGCCATTTTTAGCTTGTCCCCCAGCGATTTTCCAGCCGGTTCCTTCGGCGTTCCCAAACAGTTGCTAGGGATTGATTGGAATACGACCTCCTATCCCGAAAACATAAAGGAAAGCGTTGAGTTGTGCTATTCGCGTCCTTATAACACCGCCCAGCGAACGTGTGTGCCGATTTGGCCTGGATCTTCCGGAACGTCGACCGACTTCAATGATCAGCCCTTCGGCCAAGGTGCGGGCGTGACCATCAAGCATCATGTTTTGGGCGGCGGTGCACGACTGGGTTATCCCGCTGGCAGCGACACCGTGACAGTTCGGTATAGGGACTAAGTTGCGAGCCCCGCTCGCGATCAGCCTGCGGGGCTTACTTGCAGCTCAAAAGCGTTGTTAATCGATCGCGAGGCCATTTATGGTAACTATCAACGTTGATACGTCGTTAGCCAATAATCGCCTGGGTAGTACTGTTGTCCGTGACTTGAGCCCAGCCTCGGTGTTGCCTCTTCGAGACCCTATCGGCGCGCCTGCCGTTGTTGAAGCCGATGCTGACAACACCTTATCGATCCTGGCGAGGCAACTAAGTGACGCTGCCAACCATGACGCCGGCATGCGTCAAGCAGACCCAGGCAACAACCTCTCCAACCCGCTCGATGCGATCAGCGACGAAAGATATTTCGCTGACAAAGCTCAGCATGATGCTGAGGTTCCCGATACTCACGTTCTGGAATTGCTTGAGCGCGCCAAGCAAGCCACCGCCTTTGCCAACGGTTTGGCCAGTAACCCTTTCAAAGGACTCGCGGTCGATCAATTGACGCTGATTGCTCGCGACGAAAGCGGTACGTTCACCGTCAACGAACGGCGCGCAGCCTGGCAGGAGGTTCGCCTGAATGAACAGCGGGTCAGCGCCTCTTCAGGTTCCGCCATTGGGCGTGAACTCATGATTTCTCGGCTCTTCCTGGGGCATGAACCTGCGGTGGCCGAAGGCACCCTGACCTCTAGCAATATGGCCCAAAGCAGTTACGACTTCCTGACTCGTGATGATCGCAGCCTGTTGTCAGACATGTACGCCTATGCGCAGGAGCAAGGAGCCGACTTGGCATATGTCGACATGCTGGCCTACGACCTCGGCAACTACCGCCATCACGACAATGGTCGCCAGCTCTTGAGCGGTAATAATGGCTACAACCAGGAGGGGCGCCGGGTGACGTTCAACTTCAAGGAGCATGATGTAGCTGCGGCATCACGCATTCTGAACGGCTCGGCCATTGACTCTACCCGCTTCGAACAAGGTTTTTTGCGTCATGTCCTGAACCCGGACTTCGGCGCGCTGAGCAATATGGGCAGCATTGCCTTCCTTGAGCAGATGGTGCTGAAGTTTTCCAGTGCAGGTGCCACGCAAGCTTCGTTGGGCAGGGAGTTCGCGACTTACACACCGATAAGTATCAACGACAATATGGTGGTCACAGTAGCCGAAGAGGTAACGCTCACATTTGATGAGCCCGTGCTTATCAACACCGATGGCATCTGGACCATCACCGAAAAAGGTAAGGCCGCGGGTTACACCATGGACCCGGCCACCGGAAAACCGCGTCGGGCGGCTGCGCCTTCAGTCGACGACAGGCAGCCGCACAGCGTCGTCGATGAGGCCGTAGCCGACCCTTTGAAGACGCGCTCTCTGGTAGACACCCTTGCAGGCACCCCCGATCAGTCCACCCCGCGATGGCGCTGGCCTGGGTATTTATTAAAATTGATGAAAAATCCAAAACCATGAGGAGGGGTGCAATCACACGCCTTGGCCACCCATTGACTTAGGTTTAAAGCCAACTTTAAGGTCAATGGTTTTCGAAGGTAAACCCGAGGGTGTGGCATGTGCAGAATGCGCAGCTGCTGATTAATCGTCTGCGCGAGGAAGGGGTGGCTCCAGCGTCTTCCAAGAGAAAGGGCGCCCGCCAGGCCCCGAAGGCCTGACCGGCGCCTAGGCGCTGCCGAGTCGTCGTGAAGTCGATCATGACGACGCGGCGGTCTATCGGGTGGCTGCAAGACTAGCTAACCGTTGAAGCACTTTCCCTCGCCATCAATTTGTCCACCAACAAAACCCCCAATTCACTCAGCTGATGAATCGCCAGCGCGACATCGCGCTGTTTGCCTGACAGTTCATCCGACAGGTCAAGCAATAACGCTGTCACCGAGGAAAAGGTTTCGTAGCTGTTGGCGATGAGCATTTCGTTGCTGGCGTCGTCGGCAACGCTGAACAGCGGTGAGGGGGGTGGTTCGGCGTGGGTGTTAAGGGATGCCTGATCAAGCTTGAGGTTTGGATCGTTTGGAGGGTTAGGCGTGATTTTGTACATATGCGTAATTCCTGAGTGGCGCCGACACCGTTTCGCTACTAAACGAAAGGGTGGCAGCTGTACGCAGGTTAGTAGACCGGGGAATTACACAAAGCCGGCGCACCCGAAGGTGCCCTACGCACAGCCACCATCAGGCACAGACAGGAACGTCTGATAGATGAAGCTCATGCACTAAGTGTAATTGACCCTCGGGCTACTAAACCCGATCACTGAGTTGTCAGCGACCGAGCCACCTTAGAGACGCCCATCCAAGCGCACAAGCCGGCGGATTCTGACGCAACTGTAGGCAATGGAGCAAGGTGGTGCAGCGCGCTGTAGGACATGTCTACGGGCTATCGCTACTCGTAGGCGAACTGGTCAATCAACCCCAAACGCGGAACACGACTGTTTGGCTCTAATATTGCGCCTGGAGCAATGACGGCATTCGCGCCGATTTTGCAGCCGTCGCCTACCAGGGCACCAAATTTGTTCACCCCTGTGTCGATCACATTGTCTGCGTAGCGGATCTGGATATCCGCCCCATCCAACTCATTCCGGTAATTGGCGATGATTGCACCGGCTTCAATATTTACCCCTTCGCCAATCAATGAATCGCCGACAAAGTTGAAGTGTGCCAGCTTGCTTGCGGCCAGCATGAAGGTGCTTTTCAGTTCGCAGCTTGGGCCCACAATGCAATGGCTGCCCAGATAAACGCCGCCACGCAGGTAGGCTCCCGCTGCTACGAATGAGCCTTCGCCGATGATGATCGGGCCTTTCAACACAGCGCCTTCTTCGACAATGGCGCTTTCGTGGATGGCACAGTCTCCGTGGCGCCGGTAGCCCGTGCCGAGGCGTGACAGCAAGGCCAGAACCTGGTTTTCGCAGTCTTGAGACACCCGCCAAGCGGCAGGCTGCGTCACGCCAAGGGCGGGCCATTGAGCAATGAATGTACTGATCTCAGGTAGCTTCATGCAGAGCGCTTCCGATGTCGGGGTGGGAAGATAGAGCCGCGCTGTTAATGGTAGGGCAGGGGGCTCAGGCCACATCTTACAATGGGCTGCCACCGATCTGCGTCACCCCGAAGAAAGCCGCCGACTCGCCCACCCCCAGGCAAAACATCTTCCGATACTCCGAAGGCGACGTCCCCAGCTGCGCTGCAAAATGCTGCCTCAACGACAGCGCGGTGCCAAACCCCACTTCGCCTGCAATGCATTCAACCGGCAGTTCCGTGGTTTCCAGCAGCGCCTGCGCCCTGGCTACGCGCTCAGCGTTCAGCCATTTGAACACGGTGGTGCCGGTGGCTTCCTTGAAACGGCGGGTAAAGGTGCGCCGGCTCATCTTTGCCCGGTCGGCCAGCACATCGAGCGACAGGTCGCTGGCCAGATGGACGCGCGCCCATGCCAGCACCTCCGACAGGTGTGTCTCGCTTAAGAGTTGCGGCACGGAGTGTTCAACGTATTGCGCCTGGCCACCCTGGCGGTGGGGCGGGGTCACCAGCATTTTTGCGGTGCGGTTCGCCACATCGGCGCCGAGCCGCTGGCGTATCAAGTGCAGGCAGCAATCGATGGCCGCGACGGTGCCGGCGGAGGTGATGATGTTATCGGCACACACATAAAGCGCCTCTGGCCTGAATCGCGCACTGGGAAAGCGTCGCGCAAACTCGTCGCGGGCGGCCCAGTGGGTGGTGGCTTCCTTTTCGTCCAGCAGGCCAGCATCGCCCAGCACGAATGCGCCCAGGCACAAGCCGACGATCAGCTTGCCCTGTGCGTCGGCCAGTTGCAGCGCTTGGACGAGCGTGGGAGAGGCCACGATCGATTGATCGCCCCAGGCGGGGATGATGATGACGTCGGCGGTGTGCATCAGTTCCAGGCCCAGGCTTACCGACAAACCCAGGCCCTGGTCACTGCTGATCGTGCCAGGCACTTCTGCGCAGTAGCTGATCTGGTAATGAGGCTCGTGGGTTGTGGATTGGGCGGTTCCCAGCACCATCCCCGGCACGGAAAGATGGAAGAGGCTTACGCCATCAAAGGCGAGAACGGCTACGCGGATGGGAGGCATGAGGCCACCTTGGGGGCGGGATCGAATGGCCCGATTATATCGCTATCTGTCATTCAGGCCACTGTTGGCCGTTACGGGGTTCGGCAAGAATAAACGCCTCGATACATAACAGGACTCAACTCATGAAACTTACCACGCTCCCTCTGGTTTTCAGCATCGCTTGCGGCGCAGCTGCCACGCCTGCATTGGCAGGCTCGACCGCCCCTGATGCAGCCAACAAATTAGACCTTCAGCAAGTACGTAACGCGACGGTGAAAATCACCTATGGTGGTATCACCTTTCTGATTGACCCGATGCTGGCCAAAAAGGGCACTTACCCAGGTTTCGAAAATACCTACCGTAGCGAGCTGCGCAATCCGCTGGTGGACTTGACCGAGTCGCCGGCACAGGTCATCGCCGGTGTCGACGCTGTGATCGTCACCCACACGCACCTTGACCACTGGGACGACGCAGCACAAAAAGCGCTGCCCAAAGACATCCCGTTGTTTGCCCAGCATGAAGAAGACGCGCAGTTGATCCGTTCCCAAGGTTTCAAGAATGTGCGTGTGTTGACCGACGAAGCGGAATTTGGCGGCGTCAAAATCACCAAGACCGGCGGCCAGCATGGCACCGATGAGATGTATGCCGTGCCGGCGCTGGCAAAGCCATTAGGCGAAGCCATGGGCGTGGTTTTTCAAGCACCCGGTTACAAAACCCTATACCTGGCGGGTGACACGGTGTGGCGTAAAGAGGTCGACCAGACCATCGAGAAGTTCCACCCCGAGGTGATCGTGCTCAATGCCGGGAAGGCCATGATGGCGGGGTATGAGGGCTCGATCATCATGGGTGAGGAAGACGTGCTGCGCGCTGCACAGGTGGCGAAAAACGCGAAGATTGTGGCTGTGCATATGGATGCCATCAATCACATGTCCTTAACCCGCGAGGCGTTGCGTAGCTACGTCAAGCAGCACGGCATCGAGGGGCGTGTGGATATTCCTGAGGATGGCACTTCATTGGCTTTCTGAGGCCAGGCGCAGGGCAAAATGTGGGAGGGGGCTTGCTCCCGATTGCGGCAGGTCAGCCAACCTCTTAGTGGCAGATACACCGCTATCGGGAGCAAGCCCCCTCCCACATTGATAGGCGTTGATTGGCCCTCCCTTTTCGGCTGGCGCTGCCCTCGGCTCAATGCCTGATCAACTGCTCTGGATGCAAGGTACACAAGTGCTAATAGTATTGCTCGGCTGCCTGCGCGGCGGCTGGACTAGGATTTTTTCTTGCGGTGCTCACCGACATTAAAAATTCACTGGCATCTACAAGGAGTAGCCAGTAGGCTACAAGTGACTCTGTGATCAATACGATTGGCAGGACGCCCGAGTTCGATACATGGCTCGACGGTATGAGGGATGTATGGGGAAAAACGGCTGTGCTGATCCGCCTGGATCGAGCCGAAGAAAACAATTTTGGCGATTGCCAGCCTGTAGGCGATGGCATGAGTGAAATGCGTGTGTTTGTCGGGCCCGGCTACAGGATTTACTTTGTGCGCACAGGCATCACCGCTTACCTGATGCTGTGGGGGAGCGATAAAACCGACCAGAAACGAGGAATCAAGCGGGCAAAAGAGATTCTCGATGCCCTGAGAGGTCAATGACATGAGTAAGTCGACATTCAAACCAGAGGACATGCCGATCCTCGAGCTGGATACATCCGGCACCAGCGCCTATGAGGCTTCACGTTTCCTTGATAGCCCGGAAACCATCAGTGCCTATCTTGCGCAAAGCATGGCGTGCCATGACCCGCAAGTCCTTATGAAGGCGCTGGCCGAGGTTGCCAAGGCCCAGGGTGTGAACAAGGTTGCCGAAGCGGCGGGGGTGAATCGGGAGAGCCTGTATAAAACCCTGAAAGGCGGCTCAAAGACGCGTTATGAGACGGTCCAGAAGCTGATGATGGCATTAGGGGTGGAACTGACGGTGCAACCGATTGCCGCGACCGCAATTAAAAAAACGGCCGTCATCGGCAAAACCTGATGGACCCAAAAGAGGACGGTTTATTTGATTGAAAATAGAGACGTCCCTTTTTGTCCACAGAGGGCCATTCCCTTACGAACGGGATCAAACGATTTAAGAGAGAAGCTGAGTTGATGTGCGCTTGGTCTTGTAGGAAATCGACCTCTGATAGCGTAAGGCTATTCCTATTATACTGGTTATATATCCAGTGTTTTCGGGGCGGCGAGCTCATGAAACGAAAATGATTGAAAAATGGGCCTATGGCAAAAAAAAGCGACTCCGTTAGTTTGAGGTCCTCTCCTTCAAGAAAGGAGAGTTCTTAATCAAGTGAATGGAGTCACAAAATGAACAAACCACAAACCCAGACACCGCTTCGCCATGGTCGTGTCACATCCCCTTCCAGCCGCGGTGCAGTCGCCGTGGATCTCGGCCTGCTGGAGACCTGGCAGGTCAATGAAATGGAAGGCGGCAAGAACTTCCCGGCACTGATGGCCGGTCCGTTCCCGGCGCCTTATCAAACCGACAGTGACAGCGTCACCCCACCAGCCGACGGCTTCATCCTCAGCGGTGGCAAGACCGATGCCCGTGACTGCATCAACTTAACCAGCGAGGAAATGGCCAAGAAACTCAACCGCGCCTTCACCTGGCCGTTGCTCAATGTCGAGCCGGGTCAGACCTTCAAGGTCACCTGGGCATACACCGCGGCGCACACCACCCGTGGCTATCGCTGGCTGATCACCAAGGATGGCTGGGATCCGAAACAGCGCATCACCCGCGCACAACTGGAAACCCAGCCGTTCGCTGAAGATTTCTATGCCCAGGTGCCGTACTACAGCCATGCAGGCGAACTGAAGGCCAAGGTCAATCATGAAGTGAAACTGCCGGCCAACAAAAAGGGCCAGCATGTGATCGTATTGATGTGGATCGTCGCCAACACCGGCAACGCCTTCTATCAAGCCTTCGACGTGGACTTCAAATAAGCCCGCACCATTAAACCCACAGGTTCTGAAGGATTAGAACATGTCAAATATCGACTTTACCTCACTGCAATCGCCACTGAACGATGCCGCTTCGCTGATGCCCAGCATCGCCGGCAAAAAGATCCTCATGGGCTTCTGGCACAACTGGCCTGCCGGCCCGAGCGACGGCTACCAGCGTGGCCAGTTCGCCAATATGAGCCTGGCGGATGTACCAAAGGATTACAACGTGGTGGCCGTGGCCTTCATGAAGGGCAACGGTATCCCAACCTTCAAGCCGTACAACCTGTCCGACGCCGAGTTCCGTCGTCAGGTGGGCGTGCTGAACAGCCAGGGCAGGGCGGTGCTGATTTCCCTTGGCGGCGCCGATGCACACATCGAACTGCATAAAGGCAACGAACAGCCACTGGCCAACGAAATTATCCGCCTGGTGGAAACTTATGGCTTTGATGGCCTGGATATCGATCTTGAACAGAGCGCGATTGATTTCGCCGACAACAAGACTGTCCTGCCCGCCGCGTTGAAATTGGTCAAGGACCACTACGCAGGTCAAGGCAAACACTTCATCATCAGCATGGCGCCGGAGTTTCCCTACCTCACCACCGCCGGCAAATACGTCGGTTACATCCAGGCGCTGGAAGGCTATTACGACTTCATCGCCCCGCAGTATTACAACCAGGGTGGCGACGGGATCTGGGTGCAAGAGGTCAACAACGGCAACGGCGCCTGGATTGCCCAGAACAACGACGCGATGAAAGAGGACTTCCTGTTTTACCTGACCGAAAGCCTGGTGAGCGGAACGCGCGGGTTTACCAAAATCCCGGCAGACAAGTTCGTCATTGGCCTGCCCGCGAACGTCGATGCGGCTGCCACCGGTTATGTGATCAACCCAGCAGCCGTGACCCGTGCATTCAAGCGTTTGTACGACAAAGGATTGTCGATCAAGGGCCTGATGACCTGGTCGGTGAATTGGGACAACGGGGTCAGCAAAGACCACGTGCCCTACAACTGGGAATTCAGCCGCCGTTATGGGCCGTTGATCAATGGCACTGCTCTCTCTGGCCTTGAGGAGGATACGGCGGATCTCGAGGTCGCCAATCGGCAGTAGCGCAAAGAGACCTCTGGCAGACGTGCCAGAGGTCAAACAGCTAAGCTTCTGATCTGACTAAAATCCGATGCCTGTTTGGGCATCGGATTTTTTGCGTCACGCTCAAATTGCGCTGAGCGTTCATAAAGCCGATTTACCGCACCAAACAAGGCCGCTTGTTATCAAAGCCCCAACCCGGAATCAAGAACTGCATCGCCACACTGTCATCCCGCGCCCCTAGGCCCATACCTTTGTACAGCTCATGGGCCTTGGCTACGGCGTCCATATCGATATCCACACCCAGGCCCGGCTTGGCCGGCACCTTTACGTAACCGCCTTCAATCTTCAACGGCTCGTGCGTCAGGCGCTGGCCGTCCTGCCAGATCCAGTGGGTATCGATGGCGGTGATTTCGCCCGGTGCGGCCGCGGCCACCTGGGTAAACATCGCCAGGGAAATATCGAAGTGGTTGTTGGAGTGTGAACCCCAGGTCAGGCCCCAGTCGTTGCACATTTGCGCGACGCGCACCGAGCCCTGCATTGTCCAGAAGTGCGGGTCGGCGAGGGGGATGTCCACCGATTGCAGCTGGATGGCGTGGCCCATTTCGCGCCAGTCGGTGGCGATCATGTTGGTAGCGGTTTTGAGGCCCGTGGCGCGGCGGAATTCGGCCATGACTTCGCGGCCCGAGTAGCCGTTTTCTGCACCGCACGGGTCTTCGGCGTAGGCCAGCACATGATGCTGGTCACGGCACAGGCGGATGGCTTCTTTGAGCGACCAGGCCCCGTTTGGGTCAAGGGTGATGCGCGCATCCGGGAAGCGTTCGGCCAGGGCGGTGACGGCTTCGATTTCTGCATCGCCACTCAACACGCCGCCCTTGAGCTTGAAATCGTTGAAGCCATATCTAGCTTTGGCCGCTTCGGCCAGGCGTACCACGGCGTCAGCGGTCAGGGCTTTTTCGTGACGCAGGCGGAACCACTCATCATCGGCGTCGGCCTCGTTGCGGTAGGCCAGGTCGGTAGCGTTGCGATCCCCCACATAAAACAGGTAGCCAAGCATTTTCACCGCGTCGCGTTGCTGGCCTTCGCCAAGCAAGGCCGCTACCGGCACTTCGAGAAACTGACCCATCAGGTCGAGCAGCGCGGCTTCCATGGCGGTGACGGCATGAATAGTGATGCGCAGGTCAAAGGTTTGCAGGCCGCGGCCGGCACTATCCCTGGATGCAAAGGTACTGCGCATCTGGTTGAGGACGCGCTGATACTGGCCAATCGGCTGGCCGATCACCAGGCTGCGGGCGTCTTCCAGGGTTTCGCGGATGCGCTCGCCACCGGGCACTTCGCCGACGCCGGTGTGGCCGCTGCTGTCCTTGAGGATAACGATATTGCGCGTGAAATAAGGGCCGTGGGCGCCGCTGAGGTTGAGCAGCATGCTGTCGTGGCCGGCGACCGGGATGACCTGGAAATGGGTGACTACAGGGGTATTCATGGCAAGGTCCTTATATACGCTCAAAGGGGTTTGCTGATGGCGGCGCCAGGTGCAGCGCTATGTGAGGTCTGCACGACAGAGGGCGACGTCTTGGCGAAAAACACCAGGATGGCCGCGAGCACCGAGGTGCCGGCCAGGCCATACAGCCCGCCCTGGATCGAGCCGGTGGTCTGCTCCAGAAAGCCAAAGGTGGTCGGTGCCACAAAGCCGCCCAGGTTGCCGATGGAGTTGATCAGTGCGATCACGGCAGCGGCGATGCGCACATCCAGGTAGCCCTGGGGGATGGGCCAGAACAGCGACGACGCGGATTTGAAGCCGATGGCCGCAAAGCAGATCGCCACGAAGGCGAAGATCGGTCCGCCGGTGGTGGACATGAACATCCCGGCCGCTGCGATCAGCAACGCCGCGGCGACCCAGGCCTGCTGGAACTTGAACTTGCCGGACAGCGTCGCGAACGCATACATGGCGATGATCGAGATCAGCCAGGGAATCGAGTTGAAGAACCCGACCTGCACATCGCTCAGGTCACCCATTTTCTTGATGATGCTCGGCAACCAGAAAGTCGCGGCGTAGATCGTCAGTTGAATGCAGAAGTACAGGGCGCAGAACAGCAGGATCTGGCGGTCCTTGAGCAGCTTGCCGATGGTCGGTTTCACCGTGGTCAGGGCTTCACGTTCGCGCTGTTCCTGGTCAATGGCGTCAACCAGAGCGTCCTGTTCTTCGCGGGTCATCCACTTGGCATCATGGGGCTTGGAGTCCAGCCAGAACCACACAAAGAACCCCAGCGCCACCGAAGCCAGGCCCTCGATGGCGAACATCCATTGCCAGCCGTGCAGGCCCAGCCCTTCGATCTGCAGTAACGCCCCCGACAAAGGCCCGGAGATCAACGACGCCACCGCCGAACCACTGAGGAAGATGGCGATGGCTTTACCACGCTCCACACCGGGCAACCAACGGGTGAAGTAGTAGATCACCCCCGGGAAAAAGCCCGCTTCGGCCACGCCCAGCAAGAAACGCAGGATGTAGAAGTGGGTTTCGTTCTGGATAAACGCCATCAGCGTGGCGACGATGCCCCAGGTGAACATGATGCGGGTCAGCCAGATACGTGCACCGACTTTTTGCAGCAGCATGTTGGACGGCACTTCGAACAGCGCGTAGCCGATGAAGAACAACCCGGCACCGAAGCCGTAGGCCGCCGCGCCGATGCCCAGGTCATGCTCCATGTGCGTACGCACGAAGCCGATATTGACCCGGTCGATGTAGTTGAGGATGAACATGATGACGAACAGTGGCAGCACATGGCGCTTCACTTTGCTTACGGCGCGGGCGAGTACCGAATCACGTTCGGGTGCGGCGGATGCTGGGCTTGAATGGCTCACCATTTGAAAACGTCCCCTGATTGTTTTTATGCGGGTTAGGTGTTTTGTTGCCAGACATCATACAAGTGCTTTTCTGAGTATCGCAATGCTCAGCTCAGTGATTTTGTGTTTATAAGGGCCAGGTCTGGCGGCGTATTTTGGTTATTTGTGAGTCTTTGCTGGGTTTTATCGCTGGGATGAGGGCGTAGTGGTGGGGTGGCGCTTTCAGCGCGAAACAGCTGATAAAAAGGACGTGTGGTGTTGTTGTCATACAAGTTGGGTGTTTTTTCAGCAATGAGGTGTCCTTTGCATTCAGAGTGATAAGCTCCCTCCAGCCCAAGCCCGTGGACCGTGACAATGCCCATTGAAAGCACAACACCTGTGCGTAGACGTTCAACCAACCTGGCCCAAGGCGTGGTCGAGTCGCTGACCCAGCGCATCCTGCTCGGGCAACTCAAGCCGGGTGAAAAGCTGCCGTCTGAATCCACCATCGTGCGCGAACACGGGGTGAGCCGTACCGTGGTGCGCGAAGCGCTGTCCAAGCTGCAGGCATCCGGGCTGGTGGAGACGCGTCATGGCATCGGCACCTTCGTGCTGGAGCAGCACACGCAGCCAGGCTTGCGCCTGCATGTGGACACGGTCGCGAGCGTGCGCAACATGCTCGAATTGCGCCTGGGCCTGGAAGTGCAGGCCGTGGCCCTGGCCGCGCTGCGCAGGAGCGACGCGCAACTGGCCCACATGCGCCAGGCCCTGGATGACTATCAAGCCTCGTTGGCCAACAACGACAGTTGCGTAGAGGAAGACAAGCGCTTTCACCAACTGATCGCCGAGGCCACCGGCAATCGGTTTTTTACCGACATCATGTTGCACTTGGGCAGCGGGATGATCCCGCGCACCCAGGTCAAGGCCGCCGAACGTGGCGGCGCGGATTTTGCCAAGCTGGGGCAACTGGCAAACCTTGAGCATGAGGCGATCTACAATGCGATCAAGCGCCAGGACCCGGACGCCGCACGGGCGGCCATGGTGTTGCACTTGACCAACAGCCGGGATCGATTTTCCGGGCAATCATAAGGAACCACCGTTGAACCAACACACCTTGTCCATGCGCCTTGAGCGTGTGGCGGCGCATGTGCCGACCGGCGCACGCCTGGCCGATATCGGCTCGGACCACGCCTACCTGCCGGTGGCCTTGATGCGTCGTGGCGCCATTGCGGCGGCTGTGGCGGGGGAAGTGGCTGCTACGCCATTTCACGCAGCCAACCGTACCGTGAACGATAACGGCCTGGCGCAGCACATCACGGTGCGCCTGGCCGATGGCCTGGCGGCCATCGAGCCGGCCGACGCAATCACCGCCATCAGCCTGTGCGGCATGGGCGGTGAGACCATCCGCGACATCCTCGACAGCGGCAAGGCTCACCTCAATGGCCGCGAACGCCTGATCCTGCAACCCAACGGCGGCGAGCAACCGCTGCGCCAATGGTTGATGGACAACGGCTACCAGATCCTCCATGAAGAGTTGCTGCGGGAAAACCGCTTCTACTACGAAATCATCGTCGCCGAACCCACCGAGACGGTGACCTATACTGCCGAGCAGCTGTACTTCGGCCCGTTGCAAATGCAGGCGCGCAGCCCGGATTTCCTGGCGAAGTGGCAACGTATAGTGCGCGAGAAACGCAAGACACTGGCCAGCCTCGAACAAGCGCGGCAGGCCGTGCCCGAGCAGAAAGTGCAGGAGATCGTGCAGCAGGTGCAGTGGATCGATCAGTTGCTCGCCTGAGCCACATTCACGGCACTTCACCGCTACCCTGTAGTCTTCTCCTAAATCCCCCAAGGTGTTGCCCGCTATGATCACTGTTCACCACCTCAACAATTCCCGCTCACAACGTATCCTGTGGGTGCTTGAAGAACTGGGCCTGCCCTACGACATCAAACGCTACCAGCGCGACGCCAAGACCAACCTGGCACCACCTGAACTCAAGGCCGTTCACCCCCTGGGCAAATCCCCGGTGATCGAAGACGGTTCCCGCGTGCTGATCGAATCCGCCGCAATCATCGACTACCTGATCCGCCGCCACGGCAACGGCCAACTGCAACCCGACCCGGCCACCGACGCCTACGACAGCTATGTGCAATGGCTGCATTTTGCCGAAGGCTCGGCCATGCTGCCGTTGATGCTCAACCTCTATGTGGGGCGGCTGGGTGAAGCGGGCGCACCGCTGCATCCGCGGATTGAATCGGAGTTGGCCAACTACCTGGGCTACTTGAATGATGTGCTGGGGCGCACGCCGTACCTGGTGGGCGACGAACTCAGCGGCGCGGATATTCAGATGAGCTTTATCGGCGAAGTCGCCCAGGCCCAGGGCAAATTGCAGGCGTACCCGAACCTGGCGGCGTGGGTCAAAAAGCTCCAGGTGCGCCCGGCTTACCGCAAGGCGGTGGAGCGGGGCGGGGAATATGCGTTCGCCAAATAGCCAGAGGTGAAGAGGACCAATGTGGGAGGGGGCTTGCTCCCGATAGCGGTGGGTCAGCTACAAAAATGCTGACTGACAGACTGCTATCGGGAGCAAGCCCCCTCCCACATTTGGAACCAGGTGAACCTTCGAGTCCTCCAGCGCTCACTTAAGAGGCGGCACTGGTTTTTCTCGAAAGGAATCTGCATGTACTCCACCTCGGCAACCGTCCCCGTAGAACGCGAACTGAGCCTGCGGGCAGTCATCACCGGCATCGTACTGGGGATACTGCTGACTCCCTCCAACGTCTACGCAGGCTTGAAGATCGGCTGGTCATTCAATATGTCGATCATCGCCCTGTTGATCGGCTATGGCATCTGGCAAGGCCTGGCCCGGCGTTCCGGCGAGCACCTGCCGTGGACCTTGCACGAGAGCAATATCAACCAGACCGTGGCCTCGGCCGCCGCTTCGATCATCTCCGGCGGGCTGGTCGCACCCATCCCGGCTTATACCTTGCTCACCGGCAACCAACTGGCCGCGCTGCCAATGATCGCCTGGGTGTTTTCGGTGAGCTTCCTGGGGATCTGGATCGCGTGGTACCTGCGGCCTTCATTGCTCAATGACAAGGCGCTGAAGTTTCCCGAAGGCATGGCCACCCTGGAGACCCTGCTGCACATCTACAACCACGGGCGCGAAGCCGCAACGCGCTTGAAAGTGCTGCTCGGCGCGGCGTTGTTGTCGGGGCTGGTCAAGTGGGTGGATACCTTTATGTGGGCCTTCCCGCGCTGGTCGCCAAGTGCCCAGTTGGAGCGCTTGACCTTCACCGCAGACCCTTCGCTGCTGTTGCTGGGGTTCGGCGGCATTATCGGCATTCGCGTGGGCCTGACCCTGCTGCTCGGCGCTCTGCTGGCATGGGGTGGGCTGGGCCCGTGGCTGTTGGCGAACGGGCTGGTGAGCCTGCCCGCCGGCAGCAGCGGCCCGCAGTTTGCGGTGTTGGTGGAATGGCTGTTGTGGCCGGGGGTGAGCCTGATGGTGTGTTCCACCCTGGCGTCCCTGGCGATTCGCCTGTGGGCATTGCACCGCTCAACCCAGGCCGCTGGCGGTACGCCATGGGCGGTTCCCAAGCTCGGACCTGCCGCCGGTTTTGCCCTGGCGATCGTGCTGGTGGTAAGCCTGCAGGCGCTGCTGTTCGGCATCAACCTGGGCATGGCGCTGCTGACCATTCCCCTGGCGATCTGCCTGGCCGCTGTGGCGGCGCGGGTAGTGGGGGCCACTGGCATTCCACCGATTGGCGCCATCGGGCAACTGTCCCAGCTCAGTTTTGGCATTGTTGCGCCGGGCCAGGTGCCGATCAACCTGATGAGCGCCAATACCGCCGGCGGTTCGGCGGGGCAATGCACCGACTTGATGAATGACTTCAAGGTGGGCAAGGCGATTGGTGCTACGCCGCACAAGCAAGTGATCGCCCAGATCCTGGGGATTTTCGTCGGCAGCATCGTCGGCGTGTTCGCTTACCTGGCGTTGATTCCCGACCCTCAGACCATGCTGCTCACTGAAGAATGGCCGGCCCCGGCGGTGGCCACCTGGAAAGCCGTGGCCCAGACCCTGACCCATGGCCTGGATTCACTATCGCCGAGCATCCGCTGGGCCATCGGCATTGCCAGCCTGTTCGGCGTACTGCTGGGCCTGCTCGACAGCACGCTGCCGGCCCATCGCGCTCGCTATCTGCCGAGTGCGGCAGCCTTGGGACTGGCCTTCGTCTTGCCCGCCTCGGTGTCGCTGATGATGGCCCTGGGCGCGGTGATCACCTGGGCGGTGAGTTGTCGCTGGCCGAGCGTGACGCAACGTTTTGCGATCACGGCAGCGGCAGGGTTGATCGCTGGGGAGAGTATTACCGGCGTGGGTGCGTCGTTGTGGCAGATGCTGGGGAATGGCTAGCGGTCCAAGTCCAACAGCTGATTTACAACTCTTCACGACTTCAAAAAGCTCATCGTTATAGGCTTGGCGCTGCGACGTCTGGATCAAACCCATTCAACTGACCGTTGAGCCTACCCCATGAAACTGCCCGCCATCGCTGCCACGTTGCTCGCCTTCGCTACGCTGCATCCGTTACCCGTACATGGCGCAACGCCCATCACCCATGTCGCCATCTACCGTGGCCCGGCAGGTTGCGCGGACTGCTCGGAAAACGTGAAAACCGCCTTGCAGCGTCTTAACCCGAATTACCAGATCGACTTCGTCGGCGCCGGCGAACCCATCGACATCACCCCACACACCCTGGCCCGCTACGACCTCTACGTACAACCCGGCGGCGGCCAGGACATCCCCGGTGCCCTCGACAGTCTCGGTGATGAGCGTGCCGAGGCCATCCGCGACTACGTCGCCAAGGGTGGCCGCTACCTGGGCTTGTGCATGGGCGCCTACCTCGCGGACGACAACAACCTCGGGCTGATCCCCCAGGCGCTGGACACCGAAGCCGGCCGCCCCGGTTTTGAAGTGACCGGTATCGACGACGCTGCTGTGCGGGTGACGTGGGCTGGCCAGGCTGATCATGTGTTCTATCAGGATGGCCCGTACTTTCCCAAGGCCAGTGCCGCCGCGCCCTACAAGACCCTCGCCACCTACCACAACGGCGATGTGGCAGCGGCGCGCTACGCCTACAAGAAAGGCGTTGTGGTGCTGAGCGGGCCGCATCCTGAAGCCGGCCGGGAGTGGTTTGAGAATGCCGATATCCCACTGGACAAGATGCCGCGTGGGGAGTTGTTTGGCGCGCTGATTCGCAGCGTTCAAGAGTAAGGCGCGACGCTCGCTAAACCCGTGCATCGCCATCACCAATGTCGATATCAGACTCGATGATGGCGTAACCAGGCTACTTGTACCGGGCCCCGCGCACTTAAGGTGAGGGTCATTGGCCGCCTGAGCACAACAAAAACAATGATTAGCCTGACTCCCAACGATTCCAACGGTCAGCTGGCGCAGGGCTTCAAGCCCCGCCACGTGACCATGTTGTCCATCGCCGGCATTATCGGCGCGGGGCTGTTTGTAGGCTCCGGACACGCTATCGCCGCCGCCGGGCCGGCGGTGTTGCTGGCCTATCTGTTCTCCGGCCTGCTGGTGGTGCTGGTGATGCGCATGCTCGGGGAGATGGCGGTGGCGCGCCCCGACACCGGTTCGTTTTCCACCTACGCCGACCAGGCCATCGGCCGTTGGGCGGGGTTCACCATCGGCTGGTTGTACTGGTGGTTCTGGGTGCTGGTGATCCCCATCGAGGCGCTGGCCGCCGGGCATGTGCTCAACCAGTGGTTCCCCCAGGTCGATGCCTGGCTGTTCGCCTTGCTCTCGATCATCCTGCTGGTGATCACCAACCTGTTCAGCGTCGCCAAATACGGCGAGTTCGAGTTCTGGTTCGCGATGGCCAAGGTGATTGCCATCGTTGGCTTTATTGGCCTGGGTTTCAGCGTGCTGATGGGCTGGATCCCGGATCGTGAAGCCAGCGGCTTGAGCCGCTTGATGGAGGAGCACGGTGGCTTTGCCCCCAACGGCCTGTCGGCGGTGGTGGGCGCGTTCATCACCATCATGTTCAGTTTCATCGGCACCGAAGCGGTGACCATCGCCGCAGCCGAATCGAGCAACCCGGCGCAGAACATCGCCAAGGCCACACGCTCGGTGATCTGGCGCATCGGTATTTTCTACCTGTTGTCGATCTCCATCGTTATTTCCGTGGTGCCCTGGAACGACCCGCTGCTGGCATCCGTGGGCTCCTATCAGCGCGCACTGGAGCTGATGAATATCCCCAATGCCAAGTTCATGGTCGACGTGGTGGTCTTGATTGCGGTGGCCAGCTGCATGAACTCCTCGATCTACATTTCCTCGCGCATGCTGTTCTCCCTGGGCAAACGCGGCGATGCGCCACGCGCACTGAAAATCACCTCGGCGGCGGGCGTGCCCAGGGCTGCGGTGATCGCCAGCACCATCATCGGCGCGGGCATCACGCTGCTGAGCTATTTCATGCCGGCGGGGTTGTTCCAATTCTTGCTCGCCAGCTCCGGGGCCATTGCGTTGTTGGTGTACCTGGTGATCGCGATCTCGCAACTGCGCATGCGTCGGCTCCTGCTTCGACAGAACATCGAGCTGACCTTTCGCATGTGGCTGTTTCCCTGGCTGACTTACCTGGTGATCGTGTTCATCTGCCTGGCGCTGGGGGTGATGATGGTGACGCCGGAACATCGCACCGAAGTGTCTTCGACCATTGGCCTGGCGTTGGTGATTTCCTTCATCGGCCTGGTCACGGCGCGCCAGCACAATCGGGCAACCAAGCCGGTTGCGCTGGAACAGTCCTGATCCCGCGTGGAGAATCGCCCTGATGGACGCTGACGCGCCGGTTTGCCAGACCATCGGCTTTTTGCTGCTGGACCAATTCACGCTGATATCACTGTCGTGTGCGGTCGAGCCGTTGCGCATGGCCAACCAGTTGGCCGGCGAAGAACTCTACCGTTGGCAGACCCTGAGCCTCGACGGCCGGCCGGTGTGGGCCAGTGATGGTGTATCGGTTACGCCGGATGCCTGCGCGCTGGATCAGCGTGGCTTCGACGCGGTAATCGTGTGCGGCGGCATTGGCATTCAGCAGGCCATCAGCTCTGCCCACATTGCCTGGTTGCGCAGCCAGGCACGCTTGTATTGCAAGCGCCTCGGTGCGGTGTGCACCGGCAGTTGGGCGCTGGCCCAGGCGGGTTTGCTCGACGGTTTCCAGTGCAGCGTGCATTGGGAGCTGATGGCGTCGATGCAGGAGGCGTTCAGCCGCGTGCGGGTCAGCTCCAGCGTCTTCACCCTCGATGGCAACCGCTTCACCAGCTCCGGCGGCACCGCCCCGCTGGACATGATGCTGCACCTGATAGGCCGCGACCACGGGCATGAGCTATCGGCGGCGATTTCGCAGATGTTCGTGTACGAGCGCATTCGCAATGAACGCGACCACCAACGCGTACCGCTCAAACACCTGCTCGGCACCCAACAGCCGAAGCTGCAGGAAGTGGTGGCCTTGATGGAAGCCAACCTGGAAGAGCCCATCGACCTCGACGACTTGGCGGCTTATGTGCAAGTGTCCCGCCGCCAGTTGGAGCGCATGTTCCAGAAGTACCTGTACTGCACACCGTCGCGCTACTACCTCAAGCTGCGCCTGACCCGTGCGCGCCAATTGCTGATGCAGACGCCGATTTCGATCGTCGAGCTGGCGGTGATCTGTGGCTTCGTGTCTACGCCGCACTTCTCCAAGTGCTATCGGGATTTTTTCGGCGTGGCCCCCAGTGACGAACGCTTGGACATGCGCCTGCACCCGCCCGCCGCAGTGCGACCGGTGACGCCAGCCCCAGTATCGGAAAGGCCCAAGGACACATTGGAGCAGGCGCGCGACGAGCCGACGTTTGCGAGTGTGCAGGTTCAAAGACGATAAGGCCGCGGTGTTAGGTATCAACACAACTTTGCGTACCCCGCTGGCCCCTGTGGGAGGGGGCTTGCTCCCGATGGCAGTGGTTCAGCCAACACATGCAGTGACTGACAATCCGCCATCGGGGGCAAGCCCCCTCCCACAGGGTTCAGCGGACGTACCTGAAGTCGTGCGCCTCAGCGCTCAAATCCACTGGTCATTCAAAGCCGTACGCTCTCCACCCTCATGCCCCGTATTCAGGATCCCTCGCGGCTCGATCATCATCAGCTTGGCTTCTCCCTCGGCCGCCGTCCTGTGCTCAATGCCACGCGGCACCACATACAACTCACCCGGCGCCACGTACACAGGGCCGTCCGGCAGGTCGATGCGCAGCGTGCCTTCGAGCACCAGGAAGGCCTCGTCGGTTTCCGGGTGCGAGTGCCAGATGAATTCGCCTTCGATGCGCACCACCTTGAACTGGTAGTCGTTCATTTCGGCGACCACCCTTGGGCTCCATTGCTGGTCGATGAGCGAGGCTTTTTGCGTGAGATTTACAGGCTGGGTGGGATGCTGTAGTTGAGTCATGCTGGATCACTCTTTTCGGTCAGAGAAGCTAGAGTATCCAAGCCGCCGGTCAATGGGCTTGTACGATCCTGCAAGGGCACTGTTGAAATGCACGTGCCTTCGACTCATCTTCTGTACCAGGAGAACGATGCACCATGGAAGATCTTGTAACCTATCGTCACGCTACTGCGTCCGACGCACTGAGCATCTGCGAACTGGGGCAGTTGCTCAACGAATTGCACCACGCTGCGCGACCGGATATCTACGCGGCAGCCACCCAGGACTTTGCCCGAGACCTGCCGCACTGGCTTGGCCTGTTCGAGAAACCCGAGCATGTAGTGTTCATTGCCCATGTCGGCCACCAAACCGTCGCATTTATTACCGCCAGCCTCTCAGCAAGCGCCGGGCCACTGATGCAGCCATTGAACGTGGTACGTATTGGTTCAGTGTGCGTCGCCGAGCGATTTTGGGGCAAAGGCATTGGGCGCGGGCTGATTGAGCGCATCAAGCAGTGGGCCATTGAAAACCATGCCCAGGACCTGAGATTGGCGGTCTGGCCGTTTAATGAGCGGGCGATGCGCATGTACACCGAATTCGGATTCGAGTCCCGTGCGGTTGAGATGGGCCTGCGCCTGTAACGGCCAGCAACCCTTGAGCTCAGCGCACCCGCGTACGACTCTGCACCGCCAGGTCCAACGCCTTTTGCATATCCAGCCGTGCCGAACGGCCCACGTCCTTGTCATTGAGTTGGTAGTTGCGCTCCGATGGCAGGATGGGCGCCGTGAGGTCCTGGGCATCGCTGCGTTCGAAATCATGGTTGTCGCCAATGGTCATGGCGCTGCGGCGCAGCAGCATGCGCAGTTGTTCGGGTTCCAGTTGCGGGTTGATCGACAGCATCGCTGCCAGCAGGCCTGCGACCATCGGCGTGGCGTAGGAGGTGCCGCAATGCACCGCGCCTTCCTCGCCGGCAGTGGCGGTGGAGGCATGGGTGCAGGCGGCGGCGGTGATGTCTACGCGCATGTCGACATTCGAAGAGCTGCGTGTGACGGCGTAAGCCGGGTCTTCAACGGCAATGTCGGTGCGCTGGTTGCGCTGGTGTGCGCCGACCACCAGCAATTGTTCGGTGATGAAGGAGGAGGGCAGGCGGTAGTCATCACTGCCCGAAAACGCCGAGCCATTGCCGGCGGAGTTCACCACGATCACGTCGGGATGTTCCTTGCGCAGCCACAGGAAAAACTCTTCCAGCAGTTCTTCATAGCCACTCATGGCGATGCCCGAGCGCACCAGGGAATCGACGTCGTTGCCATTGACGTCCTTGGTCCCGACACGATGAATGCCCCAACTCCAATTGAGCACGCGCACGCCGTCTTCCACCAGGTTGACTGACGCGGCGATGTTGGCGGTAATGCCGGCATCAGAGTTGCGGTCCACAATCACCTCAAAGCCATCGCTGGCCTTGTCCAGCCCGCGCAGAAAGCCGCTGTTGCCGCCATTATCCCAGCCTGCCGCGAGTATGCCGGTGACCGTGGTGCCGTGGCTGTCCGGCGCCTGCGTATCGCGGGCATACACGCAGGTGCGTTTGGGTGAGCAGGGGCCGAGGTAGTCGGCAAAATCCGCAGTGTCGAAATCCACCCCGCGCTCGATCACGCCGATGCGTACCGGCTTGGGCGCTATAGGCGTGTGCTGCCCGGGGATGCGCCGCTGGTAGTAAGCCACGGCGTCAAGAAAGCGGTTGGCGGCCCATTCATCAGAATCTGGCGCCGGCTTGCTTGGCTTTTCAGGCCGGGCCTGTTCGGCCTCTTCGGCTGCGGACTCTTCGATGACCACCGCATCCACGCTGGTCTCGCTGCCCAGGCGCAGCACCAGTGCATCGCGTTGCACCAGGTCCTTGGCCGGCAGGCGCAGCTGGTAGACGTTCAGTGGCGCAATGCTGCCCACCACGGTTGCGCCGTACTTGCGCGCCAGGCGCTCGGCTTCCTGGCGACCCTCGTGGTCTTCTTCAATCAATACGCTGACCAGATCGACATAGGTGGTCAACCCATCCATGTTCTTGGCGACTTCACTTGGCCCGGCGGCCACCACCTGGCTGTGGCGCAGGCTCAGCCAGGCCGCGTTGCTGGTGCGCGGGCCGTCTTCCAGCCACAGCGGGCCGCTCTGGTAGGTGGCGCTGTCCAGGTGCAGGCGCAACTGGTTGCCGTCGTGCTGGACGGCCTTCGTCGGCAATGCCTGGCCTGCCAGTTTCAACTGCGGGGTGCCAGCGCCGAGGCCGCGCACGGTCAGGCACCACTCCTGCTGACGGTTGCCCAGCAGGTCGCCACAGCGCTTGAGGTTTTCCAGGCGCAATGGCTCCTGGGCTGTGGCATACGAGCTGGCAGTAACGGTGAACAAGCTGAGGAGGGCGGCGCAGCGTAACGACATGAGCAGGGTTCCTTGCCTTTATGGCCTGCTGTTCCGACTGCACCAGGGCCTGCTTCGTTCAGCCTGCGCAACTGAACTCCCGCTGTGTGGGCTGACTCATAACGAAGGAGCAAGTGCACAGGATGGATGTGGCAATGACCCGACAACAGGCACTCAAAAGCGAAATGGGCACGGTCTTCGAAACCGACCTGCCCGCACGTCTCGACCGCCTGCCCTGGGGCCGCTTCCACACCCTGCTGGTGTTTGCCCTGGGCATCACCTGGCTGCTCGACGGCCTGGAAGTGACCCTGGCCGGCTCGGTCTCCGGCGCCTTGAAGAACAGCCCCGAGCTGCGCATGAGCAACTTCGACATCGGCCTGGCCGGCGGCGTCTACATCGCCGGCGCTGTGCTTGGGGCCCTGCTGTTTGGCTGGCTCACCGACCGCCTGGGCCGGCGCAAGCTGTTTTTCATCACCCTGTGGCTGTACATCGGCGCCACCGCCGCCACGGCGTTTTCTTTCAGCCTGGAAACCTTCCTGCTGTTCCGCTTCCTGACCGGCATGGGCATCGGTGGCGAGTACACCGCGATCAACTCGACCATCCAGGAGTTCACCCCGGCGCGCTTTCGTGGCTGGGTCGACCTCACCATCAATGGCACCTTCTGGCTCGGCGCGGCCCTCGGTGCCGGCGGCGCAATTGTGCTGCTTGACCCTCAAGTGGTCGGCGGTGACCTTGGCTGGCGCCTGTGTTTCGGCATCGGCGCCGCCCTGGGCTTGATCATCCTGGTGATGCGCCTGTGGCTGCCCGAGAGCCCGCGCTGGCTGATGATCCACGGCCGGCACGACGAAGCCCGGCGCATCGTCGAAGGCATCGAAGCGCGCCTGCGCGACACCGGCCACGAGCTGCCTGCCGTCACTGGTCCAGCGCTGCGCCTGCATGCCCGCGACTACACGCCCCTGGGCGAGATCTTCCACACCCTGTTCGTCAGCTATCGTCGCCGCGCTTTGGTCGGCATGACCTTGCTCACCGCCCAGGCGTTCTTCTACAACGCAATCTTCTTCACTTACGCCCTGGTGCTCACGGACTTCTACCAAGTCCCTGCCGAAAAAGTCGGCTGGTACGTGCTGCCACTGGCCCTAGGCAACTTCTGCGGCCCGCTGCTGCTGGGGCGCTTGTTCGACGTGATCGGCCGCCGGGTGATGATCAGCGCGACCTACGCGATCTCCGGCGTGCTGCTGGCGCTGAGTGGCTACGCGTTCCAACAGGGCTGGTTCGATGTGACCCAGCAGGCACTGGCGTGGATGGTGATCTTCTTCTTCGCCTCGGCGGCGGCGAGCTCGGCGTATTTGACCGTGGCGGAAACCTTCCCGCTGGAGATACGCGCACTGGCGATTGCGGTGTTTTATGCCTTCGGCACCGGGCTGGGCGGGATTATCGGCCCGACGTTGTTCGGGCAACTTATACAGACCCAGCAGCGCGGGAGTTTGCTGATTGGGTATTTGATCGGCGCAGGGTTGATGTGCGCGGCGGCGCTGGTGCAGGCGGTGTGGGGCGTGGCGGCGGAGCGCCAGGCGCTGGAGGCGGTGGCGCGGCCGTTGTCACAAGCTGAGGATTGAGGGGCGCATCACTCACCTCAGCCCGCAACGCAGGCATGTGGGCTGCGCGTTAAAACATCACTGCATGCTGATGTACTGGAAATGCGCCTGCGCTTTTTCGACCGCGCTGCGCACTGCGTCTTTTTGCGCTTCATTACCGGCGTAATAGATACGCATGCCACTCAAATCGACCGAATCAAACGCGTTCTTGATAATCGCCACGTCGAGCGCGGTACCCGCACCCATAATTAAAAAGCCGCTGTCGCCCGCGCTTTTTGCCTGCAGCAGGGCTTGCTTGAGAGCCGTTGCATTGGCGCCACCGCCCGCAGCAATCGCCATGCTGTCACCGATCAGGCCATGACTTGGTATTTTTACACTGGGCAGGCTCACGGTGGTCTGGCCAGCAGTAAGTGTCATGACGTGGGCGTCAGCGGCTTCCTGGTAAATCTGCTGGTCACTTTTACCCGATGATGCACAACCTGCCAGGGTGACCAGTAAGGCCGCGGCTATTAACGCTTTCATTGCATTCTCCTTGAAGGGGCGGGGGGCTCCGTGCGTAGGCATGATAGGGATCGGGTGAGGCAATTGCTATAGAGTCTTCCGAGTGTTGAGCATGCGAGCGACGGCCTCGGCGCGTATTCCCTATAGGAATGCAGCAGATAAAATTAATGAATTTTTCTTATCTCTGTGGGTGACGTAAGTTGCTTCAAGGCCACGGAGAACCGCCTTGAACTCGACCCCATCCAACCCTGCTGAAAAATTCGATACCTCAAGAGCCAGTGAATACGCACGCCAGAGCCGTATTGCCCTGGCGGGATATGATGCCTGCCAGGATCTGGCCGCCTGCATGCTGGCGGCAAGCCTTGGCGATGCGCCCTCGGCCAACATACTCGTGGTCGGCGCGGGCGGTACGGCGCAGGAGATCATAGCCATGGCCGGGCTCGAGCCGGGCTGGCGCTTCATGGCCGTTGATCCTTCCCAGCCGATGCTGGAAGCAGCAAGGCAGCAGTTGCAAGCCAACCACTTGCTTGAAAGAACCACCCTGCATCTTGGGCACCTCGAAGACCTGCCAGCAGATGCGTCATACGACGCCGCCACCTTGATCGGTGTACTCCACCATCTGGAGGGAGATGAGGCCAAGCGCCAGATTCTGCAATCGATCCGGGCGCATCTCAAACCGGGTGCACCGCTGATTGTCGCGGGCAATCACTATGCTTACGCCAGCCAGCCGTTACTGCTGGCGGCCTGGGGGCAACGGTGGCGCCAGCATGGAGCCAGCGCGGACGAAGTAAAGGCCAAGCTCGGGAAAATCCTCCAAGGCGCCGACCCTCCACATTCCGAAGCAGCGGTTCAGAAACTGTTGCACGACGGCGGGTTTGGCGACGCGACGCGTTTCTTCAGCAGCCTTTTCTGGGGGGCCTGGTTGACGTGTAAAGCGGGGGAGTGAAAGGTCGATTTCAGATCGCCCGCACATTGGCCAATCGCCGATGCCAATCGCCGCCATGCTGGTGATGGCATTCCTCTTCGGAGTCGAAACTGACGCAACGGGCCATGTGCGTAACCTGCACGCCAGCGTCATCCAGCGCCGCGGCGGTCAGCTCGCGCATGCGTGCGTCGGCCCCGGTGGAGAAGGCGTGCTCCTTGCTCGCACGGCTGTCGAACACCCAGGTCACGCGCAGGCTTTGGGGGAAGGCGCGGTAGTCGACGGTGTGGGTCAACCAGTCGAAGCCCGGTATTTCAGCTTTCGCGATTTCGCAGGCTTCGGTCAGGGTTGCGATGAGACGACGTTCAATACGTGCATGATCGCGTGAGGCAGGCGGCATAAAGGCGCTCCAACGGGCTTATGGCTTGTCGCCCTCGCAAATGGCTTTCAGACCCAGCACGGTAGTAGGCGTCGGGCCCAGATGGGAGGTCGTGCTCACCAGCATATTGGCGCCGGTGTCACCTTCCAAGCGATAAGGCTTGCCGTTACAGACCTTTGCGGCTTTCTGGTTGATATTTTCCAGCAAGCCCTCCCTGGAGTTGAAGATGCTGCCATGGCTGCTGATCATGTATTCACCCGGGGCAACTTCATTGGCGCCGGTGAATGTGCAGCCGCTCAAAGCCAGGGTGATGCATCCAAGCGAGAGTAATTTTTTCAAGTCCGTGAATCCTGGGAGTGGGTTGGGGCGTCAGGCGATAGGCTGATCAGCGCGAGGGTTATTGCAGCGAGGGGCGCAAGCGTTGCCACTCATTCCAGCAATCCTCGGCAATGATATCCGGGTAACCCCGCTCTTGTTCCATCGCCAGCGCGGTGGAGAAGGTTACCGCAATGCAAGTGGCTTGGTCGCGGATATTGCAGACTTCGACTTCGCTGAGGGGGGCGCCTTTTTTCGATTCGGCGGCTGTCAGCACGGCGGCGAGGGCGGGGACGAAAACCAGGCAGAGGGGCTCGGTGGGCATCGGCTTTATTCCTGAGTGGGGTGGGTGGCGCGCTTATTGTTCAGGGTTGATCAGTGATCTCAGCGTATGGTCCTCCCAGACGCCGGCAATTTTCAAATAGGCTCGCGCATAACCTTCCTTCTCAAACCCCAGCGATTCCAGAAGACGTTCACTTCGCACATTGCGGGGTAAATGATTGGCCATGATCCGGTGAAGGCCCAGTTGCTCAAAACAGTGACGGTTGGTGACCTGAAGTGTCTTTTTCATCAGGCCGCGACCTTGGGCCGATTCCGCCAGCGAGAAGCCGAGATGACAGGCCTGAAAAACCCCCTTCACAATGTTCGCGTAGTTACACCGCGCTAGAACCTCTCCGTTCTCGGGCTCAAGCAAGAGGAAAAACAGAGCATTGCCAGCTTGCATACTCTTTACCTGCTGCTCGACCCTGGCCTTGGCGCTGCCCGTTGTGAAATATTCCTCATCCCTGAGCGGCTCCCAGGGTTGCAGATGCCTGCGGTTAACGCGTTCGTAACGGCTGATCCGCTCGAAATCGTCACGCGACAATGGCCGAAGGCAGTAGCCCTCAACGCAATACTCCATAAACCCCTCCAGATTTATCAATGCCCCGACGCTGACTGCGTAACCGCGAAGAATAGCGCCGCTGCGCGTAAAGCGACCCCTTTCACGGCAAACAGGTCTACCATACCTGCCCCGGCAGTGGTTCCACTCGCTCCCGAACTCAATTTTTCAAGGTAGCGATAATGTCCATCGACCAGATCTCCCTCCCCAAAGGCGTAGGCCCCCACGCCGCCAAGCTTCTTGACGCTATTACTGGCGCCTCCACCCATGAAGAACTTAACCGTGCTGGCGGTAAAGCCGAGGGTTTTGTGTTGGGTTTGGAGGCTACCAAGGCGATCAAAAGCCAAATTGCAGAGTCGCTGTATGTGGCTTATGACGACGCCGCGAGCAATCGGGCGAGTGAGTTGAAGGGCTAATGTGAGTCAGTCCATGGCTGCGGGATGAGGCCATACCATCCCTTCAACTCATCAAGGGCTAATGGAATGGCACTACGACTCAGACAAGCACGTGTGACCGATCTTCCGGCCATCTACCGCGGCGAGGAGAGCTATATCCGCTGTTGGGAGCCCGAGCATGAAGCATCCTGGCGCGCCCAACTGGAACGGCACCTGACGCGTTGGGTAGATAATTTTGATCGTCTGAATGTCGCGCTTATGGGTAATACCTTCGCGGGTTACTCACTCTGGACGCCAGAGCAGAATTACGCAGAACTTTGCACTATCCATGTCATGCCAGAACATCGGCGTAGCGGGGTAGGCATAGCGCTGTTGGAAGCCTATGCCCTGGACGCGGTACAGCACGGATTCACGCAATTGCGGCTGAGTGTGCGACCTGATAACCCCGCGAAGAGGATGTACGAGAAGGCAGGGTTTGTGTGCAGCGGTACCGGGGCACATGATTACTTGACGTATAAGCGACACGCGTGAAGCGAACCGCTTGGTATTTTCACGGCATAAATGGATTAATGGCCCCCAGGAAGGAAAACGCCATGCCAGTAGACACCCACCCAATCCGCATTCTCTCGCAACGCCTTAGCATTGAGCCCTTCTGCGAGCAGAATGCTGTCGGAAAAATATGATTCGGTGTGTACCAGATAGCGGTGGTTTAACCCTGGATATTACGTTGGCCGATTGCTGTCCTTCACGAACGGCAGAAATCGGCCAACAGCGGACGCTCGCGGCTTAGCTCAGATCTTACGTATACAGTAATATCCGTCTGCACCGCCCAAGCTATGGAGTCGGGCTATTAGCCATGAGGATCAAGTGAATCTACAACTTGAAATTGAGAGGATCTTTGGGGGTAAAGCATTTGCCAGGCCACTTTTCTATTCCTATCCAGGAGGTCTGCGTTTTGAGCTCTCTGAAACTGGCGGAGTGATTGAGCAATTTCTAACAGCACTACGAAAATCAACAAAGATCTGCAGCGATATCTTCCTTGATGACGCGACGCTTGTTGCTTGTCTGCGCATTCATTCTGGCAGCAACCGATTTGCTCATCGGCCCCTGATTCACGCTCTTCGATCTGCCGGCATTAACATACCCACGGAATTCTCAGTCTGGAGTGAGGAGATAGATCCGGAGGAATGGTTTTGCGAAAGGGAGCCGGAGTATTGGATCAACATCGCATTTGAAGCGCCTGCGACTCTGCTTCAAGCATTTCTTTGGTGTGCTTTGGCTAGGGACTTTGCCGCAATTCAGCCTAAACCCAACTGCGTTTTATACCTCTTCAATTTGAAGAAGCACGTCATGGTTTTTCCCTACGACGATAGAGGTATGGATGTGGTCGGCCCCAACAAAGATCTGCTTTCACAGCTGTATCGTCTGCATCATACATACCTGCTGGATTACGACCGACACACGATGGACACCACATTTGCAGGGCCTGCGCGCTAGCCTCATTGCTTACATTGGAGCTGAAATCGTGCCCACAGCCCACATGGCCACCGTCTCCTTTGGGTCGGAAGGGGTCGATCGCGAGCAGCGATGTCAGCCGTCCGCAGCTTCCTGCCAATCGTCGAGGCCGGATGCCGCAAGGCCGTCTCACAGGTATCACGATGAGTCAGAAAGCTCGCTTATGTGACCTTTTCAACAAAGTTGCTCGATGCGGCCTTTAACCCTATTGTTCTCTGCAATCCGGTCGATACAAAACCAGCTCGTCTCCCTTCCAGTCTTTTTGCCGTCGGTGTGAAGTTGATTAAATCCTCTGTAATCTCATGCCTAGCATTGCTGACCGGTTGCGTTGGTCACTACCAGCAGCCAGCGCCGGACGCAGCGCATGCAACACTGGAGGCCAAGTGGGGCAGTAACAATTTAGTATCTGGGGGCTCTCAAGCGTTTTACGCGTTTTATGATAACAACTGCAATGACACGGAAGAGACCGGCGTACTGGGTGGAATTTCAGCGTCGAACCCCGAAATTAATCGTTTTTTGATCAAACCTGAGAGACGTATTTACCTGAACGCTCTCAGTACGGGCGTAAAAAATCGCAAGACCACTGATGAGTCACTTATTCACAAAAGTTGTTTGACCATCCGCAGCTTCATCCCCCACACGGGAGCGACCTATCGGATAACCTTGTCGACTCCTGACTCCGGCTGTTCATTAGAAGTGATAGATGTACAAACAGGAAAAGTGCCAGACACCCTCATGGTCGAACCAGTTTCAAAGGAATGTGGTTTGAACTAGTCCCGCGTTGTAAGGGTGCCAGACCGCGAACAACCGACTCAGGCAGGTATTAACCGGTAGCTGAGGGATTTGCTTCTCAACCCGTAGCAACCGCAGAGACGTTGAGCCGTTACTTTCCGAACTGTTTCGTTCTGTGCAGAGCCTTTTTTCGGCCTGAAGCCCATTGACCTAAACCAGTGGGAAAAGTGAGCGGCTGTGCACTCAGCAACGGTTGGACCGCCTGCAATTGGCCGACTGCGTCCCTTCACGACAGGCACCAACCGGCCAGAAGCGGACCTTCATCGTCCGAATTGAAAGCCCACGTTTTTTACCTCAGGGATTTGTAACTCCTCTGCCAAATTTGCTGGCAAGCATTTCCCGTACAGCACCGACCAAATGAGACTCGCCAGCACGCGCAGGTAACAGGCTGAACTCAACATCGGGTAAAGTCGGCAAGCGGAGGGCCGGCCGGCAAACCTCTGCCCCCAGCGGAACCGCGGAGGCATTCAGACAAGCGACGCCCAGCCCTGCCATCAGTGCTGATTGCAGCCCTGCCACTCCGGACGCGGAATGGGCAATCACATAAGGCACTTTGTGTGCGTCCAGCGTCTCTCGGGTTAGGCGTTGGAGGCTGCATCCCTCCGGCAGCACCAAAAGTGGCAACACGCTATCTTCTTCACCCTTCGGCTCTAACCCCGAGGCTGATACCCAATGCAATGCTTCCCGACGCACCGGAATACCCTCGGGAAAGCTGCGGCCGTCGAGTATGCGCATTGAAAGGCCGATATCAAAGTCTCCAACATCTGCCCCGCCCTCTATTTGCAGGCTCTTTCGCACCGACACATGCACTCGAAGGCGTGGGTAGCTCAGGCGCAGTTGTTTCAATAACTCAGCAATCGAGCCAGGTAAGAAGTAGTCGGTGATTGCCAATCTTAATTCGCCGGCGAACGTCACTCCACGTACGTCTTCAAGAGCGCGATCACTCAAGGCCAATAGTTCTCGTGCATGCGCCATCAATCGCTGCCCCGCCGGCGTAGGCCGAACCCCCTTTTTGCCCCGTTCCAGCAGCGTTACCCCGGTGAATGCTTCGAGCTTACGTAATTGTTCGCTCAACGCCGATTGCGACCGGCATAAGTGCGGCGCTGCTTTCGAAAGGCTGCCTGAATCGATGGCAACGGTGAAAGATCGCAAGAGATCCAAGTCAAGGGGGCGCATGTTCATCCTGCTGTTTTTCCGATAGATAGATGCATATCTTCCGGCTTTTCAGCGGCATCGCAACTTCTTACTCTGCGCTGGACATTCATTACCCGCAAAGGAGTTCAACATGCCCGGCATTACACTCAAGATTTCTGGCGAGCCAAACCTTGACCTGATCCATAGCATCGTCCCCAAACTCACCACTCTGACCTGTGAACTACTGGAAAAACGACCGGATCAGACATTGGTAATGGTGCAGTTCCTTCCTCATGCGCAGTGGTTCATCGACAGTCGTTCGCTGGCCCAACAAGGGCTTAACTCCTTCCGTCTGGAGGTCACCATCACAGATGAAACCAATACCAAGGCCCAGAAGGCACGCTTTCTGCGCGAGGCTTTCGAACTGTTGGCAACAGAAATAGGAAATGTACATGCGCACTCAAACATCCATGTGATCGACTGCCGTGCCAGTGCCTACGGCTATGGTGGGTTGAGCCAGGAGTACAAGCTCCATCACCCTTACTCCCCAGATTCACCTCGTCCGGCATAAAGGAGTTCACATAGGTACTGACTTCGGTGGGATGACCGCTTTGGGTCGGTAGTAGCCTGTGGCTACCGGACAGACGCAGCTCTGTCAGCTCGCTTAGCCTCTAAAGCCCGGCGAGCGTTGAGCTTTTAGGCGTGCTGATGCGTAAGGCGGCAGAGTAGTCGTAGCGAACGTCAGGATTCTGCCCCTGGCGTATGGCCGAAATACGCCTTATAGGCATGGTTGAAGTTGGCAGGGTTGGCGTAGCCCATACGGTGGGCAATCTGTGCCACGTGCCATTTGCCCTGGCGCAGCAGATTGCGCGCCAGTTCCAGGCGCTGTTGGCGTACGTAATCGAGCATCGACTGGCCGTATACCCGGCTGAACGCACGTCTCAAAGTGGTTTCACCCACGCCCAGTTCCCGTGCCAGCGCCAGAGTGCCGGGTGGGTTCATCAGGTCGGCGTCGAGCTTGAAGCGCGCTTCGTGTGCCAGGTCCGCATGGCTGCGCAACGCGGCCACAGGTTTGGCCGGCTGTGGCGCCAGATGCGTCGCCAGCTCGACCAGCACGGCCAGGCTCAGGCTTTCCTGATTCAGTCGTTCCAACGTCCCCTGGTAGGGCGAGTGATAAAGGCGCTCGAACAAACGCCCGACGATACGACAGCCGTGCAGTTCTGAAAAGTGCATGCCATCGTCGAGTAGCCTGGCCAGCGATTGGAGTGACGGGTCTTCTTCGGCCAATTCGCGTAGATAGTCGCCGCCGATGCGCAGCCCGGCCATGCGCGCACGGCTGCCGGCAGGCATCTGGTCCATGGCTTCCATGCTTTCGCTCAAGCCCAGCACATGAGGCGCGCCGAGCGTGTATTCATTTAGCCGACCGTCTACCCGATGCTGCCATTGCCCACCCAGTACCTGCACGATGCACATGCTGTCGGGCAGCACCTTGTGGATGCGTAACGGTTCAGGGAACTGCAAATCGCAGTCGAAATACTGCAGGTGTGACCGCACCGTCTGCGCGCGGTAATGGCCGATCGCGCTGCCCATGACCTGCCGCGCGCTGGCATCGAATACACCGGCCTGGTCCAGGGCCTCCGGGTGATCGAAGCAGAAGTGGGTGTCCATATAGGGGTTGCGGCGATGCATTGGCAAAAGCGTCCGTCAGAGCTGGTGGGCAGCGTTGCATGATATCGACATCGGGCGGCCCGATCAGTTGTTGTGAGTCACGGCCTTATTGTTGTGCGCCACGGCCGGACCGCTTGGCAGGCGCCGCAGCTTTGATTTCAATGGTTGGCTTTGAACTGTCGAGGAAGCCATAAATGTTGATGTATCGCAAGTGGGCAGCGCTGCTGGGCTTGGTTCTGGCCGTGATCGCGGGAGTCGCCCATGCTGACAACCGCCCGGAAGTCGCGGAAAAAGTGCTGGCCTATACCGGCGAAAGCGGCGTGAAAGTCTGGACCCTGCGCATCGGCGCGCGCGGTGACAATCAGGCGCTGGTGCAAGTAGAGGGCGTGGACCATGACTGGAACATGAAGATCCAGAAGATGGCCGTGGAAAAGACCAGCAAAGACACCCGCTATTCCACCACCGTGGACGGCCAAAAATTCGTGGTGCTGGTGCTGCAACAAGGTTGGGGCGAGCTATACCTGCCTGGCGAATCGCAGGCGCTGAACGTCGGCTATGACGAGTTCCTGTCCAGCCAAGGCAATGCACAGGCTTTTTTGACCGATTATTTGCAGGCCAACTGAGCCATGGGCCGATTCGCGCGGTGGTCGTGGCCGCTGACGATGTGGCTGCTGCCGCTGGTACTGATGGGCTGGGCCAGTGTGCAAAGCGGGCGCGTCGATGACGTGCTGCGCCAAGCACAGAGTATCGGCAGCGACTACGCCTGGCTCCGCGTGCGTCAGGTGCTGGCTGGGTTGGCCTACTGGCTGGCCCTTGCCGCGTTGGTGGCCGGGCCTGCGACATGGCTCAAGCTGAGGCTGGATGCTTGGCGCGCGCTGAAGTCCAGGGATTTTCTCTACGACCGCCTATTCCTCTGCTGGCACGCCTTGGGGCATTGGCTGGTGGCGTATACCGGATTGTTGATGGGCGCGTTGGCCCTGAGCCTGTTGTATGAACTGAACTGGGGCTGGAGCCACTTCAAGACCGGTGGCTGGTCCATGCTGCTGGTGGCGGTGCCGCTGGTTGCCGTGCTGTGGGCGGGATGCTTGTTGATCGGGCGTCTGCGCCAGCAATGGGATGCCATGGGCAGCCCGTCCTCGACGCTTCTGGGGCAAAGGATCGGGCGTGACAAGGCCCCGGCCTTGTGGGCATGGATTGAACAACTGGCCACAGCCACCTGCGCGCCGGTACCCGACCATATAGTGGTGGGCATCGACCAATCGTTTTTCGTCACCAGCGTCGATGTGGTCCTGCAACCGGCCTGCGACTTGCTCTGCGGGCGTACCCTTTACCTGCCGCTGACCTACCTCTCGACCCTGAGCCAGGCCGAGACCGCGTCGATCATCGGTCATGAGCTGGGCCATTTCAGCCGCCGCGACACCGAGCGGGGCAGCGAGATAAGTGCGCAGTTCAGCCTGATGTGCCTGCACTTTGCGTTTATCCGTACTGAGGATGCCGACCCGGCCTGGATCGAGCGCCCGGCGATCTGGATGACGCAACGTTTCCTGCATTACTTTCAACTGGCGGTGCATCACTGGGGCCGCGCTCAGGAATTGGTCGCGGATCGGGTGGGTGGCAACATCGGCGGTGAGCGCCTGTTCTGCCAGGCGCTGTTACGGGTGATCGCGTTGGACGGTGAAATCAACACGCTGCTCGCCGAGCGTCACTCCAACCTGATCCAGGCCTTGGCCGACCACCTGAGCCACACGCCGCTGCGCTTGAACGAGGCGGCACTGGACTACGCCATCGCGCACCCTTTCGATACACACCCGCCGACGGCATTACGGCTCCAGCAACTGGGCGTAACCCTGGATCAGACGCTGCTGGCCGAGGCCACCCGTGTGCCCACCGAACACGACCGGCACTGGTTCAGCCAACTCACCCGTACGGCGTCGCCGGCTGCCACGCAGTCCGAATCACCGCCAATACCAACCGTCCAAGGAGAATGACCCATGACCCAACCCTTCGATCCGCTATCGGATCTCGCCAGCACACTCAGCCAAGAATATGCCGACTCCCGCGACGCCCAGCGCGAGCGTGCGATCGCCGAACTCGAGCAAGTTATCCAGCGCGTACCCGAGCAGACCGAATTCACCAACTCGCGCCGGTACAAGGTGCGCGGCCCGCTGTTTTTTCTGATTGCCCTGGGTTTGCTGGGGCTCGCCTTGAATCGCGGGGGCACCGGCCTGACCGTCTGTGCGGCGGTGATAGCGGTGGTGTGTGGATTGATCACTTGGCAGCACCGCAACGCCGGGCAACACGCGTTTATGCGCTTGACCCGCCGCCAGCTGTTTGCGGACACCCTGAGCGCACCCTTGGATCTGGTGGACATTGTCGACGTCTCCGTCAGTGAGGAAGGCTGGCTGACGGTGCAGAAACTGATGTTGCGTCCCGATGCGCCCCTGCCTGTTCATCGCTCCGCGCGACAGCTGTTCGGCAACCAGGCCCTGGCCCTGAAAAAGCCCCAGCCGCAGATCCGCATCCAATCTGCCGGCCTGATGCATGAGGGCGTTACCCTGGATTGCGACCAGATCGCAGACATCCTCAACGCCTATTGCAAAGCAGCCCACGCACAACAACATCTCGATGCGCTGCGCCAGTAAAAAACGGGGTCAGACCACGATGGAAAATCGGCTTTTACTTGTTCAAAGGCGTCGCCTGATGATACGAAGCACTTTCATATTCCTTTTGGCTGCAGGCATTGGCTGCGTGCACGCTGCCGAGAAGGTCCCGTTGGCGCGCGAAATCAAGGACTGGATTATCGGCTGCGATAACACACGAACATGCACGGCCATCAGTGCCGTGCAGCAGCGCGATGACACTGGCTTTTCAACCTTCAGCGTACGAGTCACACGTGAAGCCGGCCCTCAGGGCGCCTTGCATGTCGGGGTGTTCAGCTATACAAAACCCCGCGGCCAGCCAACACTTGATGACAAACCGCTGAAGTCTCAATTTGAGCCTGGCGAACTGAAAGAAGGCGATACCCCCGAGGTGTTTGCGCTGAACGGTAAGTCTGCCCAAGCCCTGATCACCGAGTTGCGCGACGGGAACTACCTGGTGCTGCCGCTCGAGGAGGGCAAGTCGTACGCATCGCTAAGCGGGATGAGTGCGGCGCTGTTGCTGATGGACTCGGTTCAGGGCCGGGTCGGCACCCAGGGCGCACTGATCGCCAAGGGGCCGGCGCCCGCTAGCAGCGTGCCGCAAGCCTCTGCCGCTGCGATAGCGCCCAGTTGGCAGGCACCTGCCGCGCTCACTCTGGACAAAGCAAAAGAGATCACGGATGCCGTGGTGGTTGCCACGCGTAGGGCATGGCAAGAAGATCTAGATGAAGGAGCCGCGCCAAAAACCAAAGCGTACGCATTGAGTTCAGATCAAGCGCTAGTGATCATCGAAACCGGCTGTGGGGCCTACAACTGTTTCTACAATATTTACCAAGCGCCTCTGGACCACCCGGAGCAGGCGCGTGCAGCGCTGATCGCCGAAGTGCCAAACCTGCCGGAAAGAGACCCCCAGGGCTTCGTAGAGTTTGATCCGGCCACGGGTGAACTTAGCAGTCAGGTAAGGGCGATGAGTATGGGTAATTGTGGCACTGCGCTGCGTTGGCGTTACGATGGTAAGGGTTTCACGCTGACGCATGCGGCTGAAATGATCCCGTGCATGGGGCTGGATCAGCTGTATTGGCCTGTGCTGTGGCGTACCCAAGCAAGCAGCTGATACTGTCGGATATCCCACCATGCTGACGTTCCTGATTGATCCGTGCAGTGACACATTAGTTGCTTTGGACTGATCAGGCCGTCGAAAGAGCAATCGCTTTTTCTAAAACGGCTTGTAACATTTTCTCCGGTGATTGTGCCTTGTTGAAGACGCTCGATGACAATTCATCAGAGTCTTTTTCAGTCGATTGCCTGAGAAGGGCGAGCGGCCCCGATTGTTCTAACTGCTCTTGGTAAAGACTTTTTATACTGTCCCTGAAGCCATCAGGGTATGCCGCTTTCTCGACCGCTGGAAGATCATCGAAATAGTCCATGATGCCTTTGAATATTTCACTGTTGTCACCGCCGTTCGTTATATTGGCGTATAACTTGGAAAAATAGGTTTCATCCTGCTTACTAAGCTCCCCATAGGCGGCATATCGTTCTGCATCCGTATAGGTTCCTGACTCATCATAAACAATATCGCTTAGCCCGTTTCGGGCCATACCTTCAAATGGGTTTGGAAGTTTTTCCGGGGGGAGTTTAGAAAGCCCAATTGCATAATCCAGTGACTGCTGACCTAGCGCCAAACGGGCAGGGTCGTCTGTTTTGGGAAGTAGATCCTCATTATTAAAATTCCCGCCAGCAATCCGCTGCCCGAAACTGTACATATCGCTCTGACCTTTTGCATATTGTCCTTTTAAATCCCTAGTGGACATAGAGGCTTGTTTATCATCAGCGCTACTTAATGCGTACAGTGCCCGTGCAGAATCGGAGATTGTGACGGTCTCCGTCGTCTTGAGGGCGGCATCCCCTGAAGGTAAATTTGCAGGGTTGGACGAAGCAAGCTTCTCTTGTGTCGAAACCTTTGCCTGTGTGCTCGCTTGATACGATTTAATCGAAATATCCATGGTGATACTCCATACGCTGGCGATACATCGAGAGCTATCTCCAGCTAGGGTGCCTATACAAATGTCGGATTATTTGATTTCAAATTCGACAGTGTAGTTATAGGGAGGCGCCGATTGAATTGCTGTGATATTGGCATTGCAAGTAGCCTTATCGGAACCAGTGCTAGTGCCCATTTTAGTCCAGCTAGGGGTTTTAGTCGTTGGATTGACTTGGTGGCTTGCTGCAAAACGACATTTCTTACTACCTGACGTATAGACGAACCGCATTCCTGAAACCGTATCCGCGACACTGGTCAGGGCAAATGTTGTCGTTGCAGACGGCAGAATCGTACTGGGGGAGGGGGCTACACTCCCTGAAAAGTACTCGAAAGTGTAGGCGGCTGGACCGGTCGTAGAGTTCTTCACCTTCACGGTGACGATTATGCCTGCCTGGGCAGATGCAATCATAGAGACGAATAAAGTTGCTGCCCCGAACAGTTTAGCGAATCTCATAAATATCCCTTTAATTTGATAATCACTATGACTCTTGTCCTTGCGCGTTGTCTTGTGTAGAACAGACAGCAAGACTCAACCTCTATAGCGGCAGGTAACCAGAATTCTTTAAGCCAAGGGTTGTTGTTTTTGACACATCGGATGAATAACCATTTCACAACCTGCAGAAACTAACACATATCCAGCCTGCAACCCTTCAATTTCAATAACTTGCGCAGTGGTCCTGATTGCCGCTACCGGCTATCACCACAGTGGCGAGGAACTGCGCAGCGAGAGTCTTTACCACTGCCGCTAACCCTGCCACCAAACCTTCCGCTTCACCCCAAAGGCGGTTCAGCACTATGAACAGCTTCTGTTGAGCGGTGGCCAGTGCCTGGTCGCGTTGTAGCGCTTGAACCCGGCTGGCCAAGCTGAAAACGAGCCTGTTGAAAAGTCAGAGCTTTGCGTACGTCGAGGCGCATCATATCCAGCTAGCAAGCTGGGCCAATCGCCGGAACATTCTGACGAACATAATAATTATCGAATTCACTGCTTTCGATGAATTGGAAGCCATGGCGGGTATAAAAGCGATTGGAAGCGCTTTCTTTGAGAGCGCCCACTTTAATAGGAAGCGCAGCTGCATCCGCCTCTTTGAAAATCTGCGTGAGAACAGCAGACCCTACCCCTGATCCCTGCGCGCTCGGCCTTACATACAAGTGGTCTAGCAAGAGTTCATTGTGGTGATGTTTGACCACTACGAAACCCACCCTCTCTCCAGCCGCCTCGATGTAGCGTGTGTTGCGAGCTTCAAAGCCGCTAAGAAACCGCTCCCGCGCACGGACCGGATCAAACCGCCCAACACGCTCCAGACTCTCGCGCATGGCCTCAATTCGAATGGCTACAAGATTATCCAAGTCGCTCTGTTGAGCGGGGATCAAAATGATGGGGGAATTTTGGTTGGGTGCGACGGGCATATGGTGTGCTCCAACTACCATCCTGGGGGCCCAGTATAGAGAGCCTGATACTGATGAAGCGACCCGCATGGTATGTTCACGGCATAAATGGAGTAACGGCCCCCCCAGGAAGGAAATTGCAATGCCAGTAGACACCCACCCAATCCGCATTCTCTCGCAACGCCTTAGCATTGAGCCCTTCTGCGAGCGGGACGCTGCTGAGTCCTTCCCTTGTATCACTGCGTCTCTGACGCGCTACATGTCTTGGGAGCCGCCTGCCTCGCTAGAAGAGTACGCGCAAGTCTGGCGGCAATGGCTGCCTGCGATAGCGGATGGCAGCGACATCGTGTTCACGGTCAGGGAGCTGGTGAATGCCCGTTTTACCGGATTGGTCGGGCTGCACCATACTGGCAGTGAAACACCGGAGTTGGGTATCTGGATCCGTGAAGATAAACATGGGTTGGGGTTTGGTGGTGAAGCGGTGCGGGCGGTTGTTCAGTGGGCTAGCCAGTGGGTGGCGGCAGAGAGCTTCATCTATCCTGTTGCGACGCAGAACCATGCTAGTCGACGTATTGCCGAAGCTTTGGGGGGAGTGGTCATCGAGAGGCGGATGGCGGAGAAATATGATTCGGTTGTGTACCGGATACCGGGGGTTTAACTCTGGGAATCAGGTTTGCGATTGCTGCCCTTCACGAGCGGCAGAAATCGGCCAAATGCAGCCATCCGGGATGATTGCTGAGATAATCGAGCATCCTTCACTCCCCTGGTAGGCCTAAAGCTATGAGGAAAGTGAAGGAGTCAAGACCGCAGAACTCACGAGGATTCAACGAGGCAAGGTTTTCGTGCATAGAACAACCGGGCCATGATGCTGGTGTGTGCGACCGCAAACGGTCTTCTATGTGCGTGATGCATCTCGCTCAATATACTTCCTGACTGACCTTAGCGTCTAGCTCTTTAGAAAAGTCGAATTCGCCCCATTTGGTGAACCAATATTCGCTATACTTTTGAATTCTTAGCAGGTTGTTTGCAGGCACGCCGTACAACTGTGAAACTCTAATCTTGGTCTCGTTACTCACGAAGGGGCATGCGATAAGATCTAACGCTAAATGAATCATTTCAGAGTCACCGACCAATGAGTCCTGCTTCAGCCTAAATTTCTCCAATATATGTTTTTCCAAAGCGTTTCTAAGCAATGAATAACGAGTTTTATTTTCTATATAAAAAAGAAGAGTTATTATGGAGAAATAATTCAAGCTGGATTTCGCTTGATAATGTCCGTCTAAAAGTTCAAAGCCGAAGCTATGGCCAAGCACTTTTTCATCTATACGATAGTTTTTACCAAGCTGGCGCATTAAAACCAGAAGATACATGACCTCAATTTTCGCGCTTTTGCCATCTGAATTATGATCCATAACACTCCGGCATCTTTCGTATATCACTTGCGAGATTGATGCTTCATAGCTGAGCCCTATGTTCTCAAACTTATAAAAAGAAAGAACGCGCTGACATATTCGACAAAGCTTAATCGTTGTATTGACTTTTGGCGATACTGCATAGATAAAAAATACAAAACCTAGAAGGGCTTCCATTGATTTTGAAAAACTTTTATCGACACCGCTAACTTTCTCTATTTTTTTGTAAGATTCAATCAAAGAGCCAATTTTTCGCTCGACTACTGAAAGAGAATAATTAAGAATTTCGCCATAGTTGACTCCAGAGGTTGCAAGAATGGACTTAAAGTCAGTTATAAGTGAAGACCTTCCAATATAAATCTGACCCCTTGGAAATGTTTCACCTTCCTTAACTTCTGAAGCGACCTCATAAGCTAGCGCACGATCAAAAAGATCAGAGATACGCTTTTTTGCGATAGATATCGGCGTGATTATAGGGCGCCCTAGGGTTTCCTCCTTCCCCTTATTTAATGATAACTTATATAGTTTTAAGCTTTCCTGGAGTGTCATTTTTATCTGGTGACAGACTTCATCACTGTTGTAAAAGACGAAGTAATCATCTACGTAGCGATAAATCTTAAAGTCTGAGTTATGTACATATCCCTTTTCAAGCAATTTGCCTGCGATATCAATATCAACTGCCTGGAGGATTATTTCAGCGAAAATTCTTGAAACCTCCGGGCCGATTAGTATTCCATTCGTTTCGTTATGGTTCAACTTTTGCATCAATGAGTCAAACTTACCCGCAAATGACCCTAATATAGCTTTAAGATTCTGCTTTGCAAAATCTTTTCCGTATATCGCCCATGCTAGCGAGTGAGTATATATGCTATCAAAACACCCTGAAACATCAAATTTAGTAAGGGTTCTGAAATCGCGCTCGCTAAGGAGGTGCTCTCTCGACTCGTAAAATTTGAAAACATTACTGAATCGTTCATATACAAAAAAAGATTTTAAATTCTCATAATTTTCGCCATCTACTTCTACCAAAGTGTCAGATTTATCCTGCCGCTCAATTTGCGAGCGAAAGTCAATATACGTACACCCAGCAACTCGCCTTGGTGATCGAAGGCTGAATTCACTTCGACCAGTATAATAAATCATCAGATCTTTAAATTGGTCATAGAAATCTACCACCAGCAACTGACCCTTTGGATGCATTAGCGACAACTGGCGCAACTGATCCTGCTTATGCGTAGTCGAGAAAATGAAAGGAACAGTATGGACAAGGTCTGATTTGTCTAGTTCTATTATGGATACAGGTCTGCCGTTATCGGTTGCATGTCGAACAGCCGTAGTAGGTTGAACACCTAGAACCATTTTTACAAGGTTGTCTAGCACTTCATCCCTGTAGCGCCATGAAATTCTGTTTCCGTTAAACTTTATATAGTGCTCACATAGGAATCTATAAAAATATCTATTCGAAAAAACTATCGGAACTTCATATGGAAGCACGTCAGACAATACTACCCGCTCTACAGGAAAGTTTATGGATAATGCTTTTTTTCTAGACATGCTTCCAACCTCGCGAAAGTTCTGAAAGCTGCTTGGAATCAAAATTTCTAAATAGTTTTTCTTTGAAACCTTTTTCAAAAGATAGCTTCGAGAGCTTTCTCGTCAATGATGGACTAACTACGCCTTTGATTTTATTGCGAAAGTAGTGATCTAACCCGGAAAGCTGACTAGTATCAGTTATATACTTATTGCTGAAGTAAACACCGATGAATGCGTTGCTTTTCCTATTGAATAAGCGCATATTTCCGGTTAGGAAGAGGCACCTAAGCACCAACTCCTCTTCAGACTTCTTTGGAATGAATGTAAACTTTGAGTCGTAATCTGAGAAAGCTCTGTCGATACGCGATCTATATTTATTGATTTTTCTTTGGCTCAGTTGCACGCCGGAAGAGCTACTAGATACGTCAAATGTATATCCCAGGTAATCAAATTTACCTTTGAACTCTTCTAGCAAATCAATGGGTTTCGTTTTGTCGTTGAATTTAAGCCCCTTTCCATGAAGTATCTCGCTGAGAGTCTCTAAGTATTTCGCTGCAAGCTCCTTTCGCTGGGGGGCATACATAAGCACCATGTCATCAACGTATCTGGCGTAATAAAATAAGTTATCCTGTCGTCTAATTTCAGTGTCAATACTCGACAGATATATCTCAGATAGATAAGCACTTATTCCTATGCCGCGCGGCAATCCGTTTTCGTCCCCAGAAACGACGACGTAATCTTTCATAAGTCGCGTTAAAATCCTTTTAATCAGTACCGATAGCTCTGGAGCCTGGTGAATTCCATCAAGCAATTCCTTGTGTCTGACTGACTCATAAAACGACTCGACATCCGACCTTATTATATATTTGGGCACGCCATCTAAAGCTAATGACTTTATTTGACTAACTAGTATATCGCGTGGCGGCATGCGGATCTCGTACAGGACCTTCAGTGCTCTCTGAACAAATCTAATTGCAAGAACCTGCTCTAAACTATTTCCGACTCCGTAAACTTTTTTTCCTCCAACCAGAGCAGGAAGGAGAGCTACATTTATTCTGAATTCTTTTCCACTAATTATCCTAGAGACCCTTTCAAGCTCAAAGTCAACTAAACGTCCGTGCTGAATTTTGCGCTTATCTATAACCATGGTCAGGCGCGACATACGCTTCTCATAGAACGCTGGCGTAATTTTTCCAGTGCGGAATCGGTACCTCGAAAATGATTTAAGTTTGTTCAGTTCGTAGAGTTTGACTCTTATATCGAAGGCAGCAGGAATATATCGTTCTTCAAGATCCCCTCCTTTCTCCCTATCGCCTTTAAGCAAATCATTAAGATTTTTTATTGAAAAAGACTGATCCATAGGCAAGATGACCCTTCCATAAGTTATTCTCACTAACTGTTTATTTCGATATGCTCACTAACGGACTGTACCCGATTTGCGAGTCACAATACCGGTTTTAAGAAAGATTTAGCTAGGCAGCACTCGTTAGAGAAGCTCACCCTCCTCATGCTAAATTTTGAACGAGTCCGCGATTGGTTGAAGAGTCTCTGACTTTCTAGTAATCCGATGGGGCGCTTTTGGCCGAAAGTAGTCGCCGCTCTCGTCATCGCAGAGGGCTTTGTGCCTGGGCTGAATCCACCAAGGCCATCAAGCGCCAACTCGCCGAGTCGTTGTACGTGGCTTATGACGACGCGGCGAGTTATCGAGCTATTGAATTGAAGGGTTAACCATCAGCCTGGGCAGGGCACTTCGCGGTCGAGCAGTCTGGCAGTGAGGAGTACGCCCAGTTCGCTCAGTTGGTGAATAGCCAAGGCGATGTCGCGGTGTTTGCCGTTGAGGTCTTCGGACAGGTCGAGCACCAGGGTGCTGACGCTGGTGAAGGTTTCGTAGCTGTTGGTGATGAGGCTTTCGTTGCTGGCGTTGGGGGCAACGTTGAAGAGGGCACTTGAATCTGCTTTTGACATGAGTAGACATCCTGAGTGATGCCACCACCTTTCCGCTACTAAACAGTGGGTGGCAGCTGTACGCAGGTTAGTAGACCGGTGGATATCTAAAGCCGGCGCGCCCGAAGGCGCCCTACGCACAGCCACCATCAAGCACAGACGCACTGTCTGACTGATGAAACTCATGCACTAATAGATACCCAAACTCAGGCTACTAAACCCGATCACTGAACAATTCAGCGACCGAGCCACCTTAGAGACGGCCACCCCAGCGCACAAGCCGGCGGATTCTGACGCACGCGTAGGCAATGGAGCAAGCCGTGGCGAGGGAATCGGATTTTGCCTTCAGGCGCTGCGTTATCGTTTGGGTTTTTCGCGAGCAAGCTCGCTCCTACAGGAGTGGGTCAAGCGTGGGTTGTTATCAAGGTGCGGGTAGCTGGACAATAGATGCCGACGAGCCAACAACGAAGCACCAGGCGTGCGAACGTATGGTTCGCTCAGCTGGGCTCTACAAACTGCAAAATTACTGATCGGAAAAAAAGACCAATGCTAGGGAAAGTCAGCAGTAAATATCTCGTCTGGGCTGCAGTCGCACTTTGCGCGACGCTTCTGTCCGGGTGCGCGGCGTCACGCTACGACGGCAAGCACGCGCCGGACCCGAGTAAGGCGATCATCGTGGGTTCGATTGGTGAGAGCTTTCCGATGATGCAGGCCCATGGACTGGTGGTTGAAATCGACCAACAGGGAGCACCCGGCACCGCAATACGGCTGACGACCTTGGGCAATGAAGATGATCAGCCGTCACCCTCTGTGCTGGGCCATTACTTCATGTATGAAGTGCCGCCGGGTGAGTATGAGTACACGCAGTGGCATTACGTGTATTACGCGGGTAAGTCGATGGCGCGCCCTGTGCCTGCGGTTTTCTCGGTGAAGGCCGGGGAAACCCTCTATATCGGCGATCTGCGCGCCGATGCCCTGCGTTTTTGCTTGTCCAACGTGAACAATGCCGAGGACACGGTGCAGGCGCTCAAGCGCAAGTACCCGATGCTCAAGGACCGCAACATCGTGAATCTGACGCCGAAGAGTGGTTTTGCGCCTTGGCCGAGTTCTGATGCCACTGACTTCGGTAAAGGGCTGTGCACGATCTGAACCCGGTAACGGTGACAGTCATCAAACCCGACGCCCATTGATTCACGTTCAAGGAATTCATGCATGAAGCGCTCTACGCTACTCTGGGTCGGCCTGTTCGCAGCCCTGGCCTCACTGACCGGCTGCATCAGCGGTCCGGACCTAAAAGGCCAACCGTTCTTCACATCACCGGCAGAGCCCCGTGCGGATGAGGCCACGGTGTATTTCTATCGCACGGCGGCCAGCATCGGTGACGGGGTGGCCCCGACCATTCAGGTCGATGGCCGCGCTGTCGGCAGCTTGCCTTCCGGTAGTTTTTTCAAGGCCGGCATGCCCGCCGGCAAGCACAGCATCGCCTCCACCTCGCCACCGATCATCAGCGGTATGGTGAACAAGCGTTTCGATATCAACGTCGAGAATGGAAAGGTGTATTACATCGCCGACCAACTCAGCATCTCCGTCTACAAGGACGGGCAGACCTTGGGTGAAGTCGACGAGGGTAGTTTCGGTGGAACAATGTTTTACTCGCGCTACGCGCTTGTGCCTGCCGAGGAAGCGCTGCGTTCTATCAAGTGGTGCCAGGAGCTGCCGGCAACCGCACGGTAACCGGGCGTCCCACTTCATCAGAAGCCAACTTGCCGACAGAAAGCAACCCCACAATACCGCAGCACTGTGGGGTTGCTATGCCAGCGCTTACACCGTGCCGAAACGCACCTCCACCGTCAGGCTGCCCCTGTTATCGCTCAGGCCAGCCCCGTAGCGCCCGGTCAGGTCGTCATTGATGCACAGTTGCAACTCCCCCTGCTGGCCACGCGGCAATTGCGCCTGGTTGCCGACCAGGAACGGCGCGCCGCTGTTGCCGATACGCCCGATCAACGCGCCTTCCGCTTGACCGGGCAAGGTATAGCCGGGCTTGGCGGTCAACCTTGAGTTGCCCGCCGCGCCGACCATCCCGGTGCCCGGGTTGGCCGTCCACTGCCCACCGGTGCACACCGCCAGTTGCCAGCTATGCCCGTTGACCTGCACGCCGGTGCCTTGCCAGGCCTGGTTGGCCTGCACCTGCACAGTACGCTTGAGCAGGTCGCTGGCGACCACGTCGGCGGCCTGGAAGGTCAGCGCGGTGATGGTCAAGGTCGGGTTGGCAGTGCCGGTGGTGGGGAACACGCCGTCGCCGACCAGGAACAGGTTGGGGTGGTCCCAGCTGCGCTGGTCCTTGTCTACCACTGACTTGGTGCGGTCCGAGCCCATGCGGTAGGTGCCCATCAGGTGGCCAGCGCCGAAGAACGCGTAGTTCTGGCCGTCGTACTTGAACACCGTTTGCGAGCCGGGCTTGAGTTCAGGGTTCAGGTCGGTCAGCTCGGTGGCGCCCATCAGCTTGGTGATGATATGCGTGGCGGCCAGGCGCGCCTGCTTGAAACCCTCCTTGGTGTAGTCGGATAGTTCGTAGGTGATCTGTGGCCTGATCAGGCCCAAACCGTCGGTGAACCCCTCGGCCCTCTCTACCCGGCACAGCGCTTTGTCGGGGTCTTTCTCGACCTGCTCGATCAAGAAGCCCAAGCGGAATTGGCGGGTCAGCACGCTGTTGAGCTGCTGCACCAGCGCCACGCCGGACAACGCCTGGTTATTGGGGTTGGCGCCGCCATGGTTGGTGCCGTCGATGAAATCGCAGACCGAGGTGTAGGGGTCGTTTACCGACCAGTTCCAACCCTCGTTGCCGATCTCGATACGCCAGGCGGCACGCTGGCTGCGGAACGGGCCATCGCGCATGTCCTCGATCCCCGAGCTGGACAACGGCCCGCGGAACGGGAACAGCGGCTTGCCTTCGGGCATCAGGCCCCAGGCCAGGTACACCGGGTGATCGGCCAACGCCTGGCCGACCTGGCCGCTGCTGTTGGCGACCCCTTTGGCGCTGTGCGGGCCGATGGAGTTGAGCAGCAGCTTCGGCGTTTCGATCGCGTGGGCGGCGATCACGTAGCGCTTGCCCTGGGCCGTGCCGTTCTGGTGCGTGCCGTTGTTCTGGTACTGGATGAAATCGATACCCGTGACCCCGTTGGCATCGACCTGCACCTGGCTCGCCACGGCCTGGTAGAGGATACGCACATTGCCGGTATCCAGTGCCTTGGCCATGGTCACGGTGGCATCGTACTTGGCCTGGATCGGGCAGATCGGCGTGCAGCTGGTGTTGCCGGCGCACACCCGGCGGCCGTTGTCGCTCTGCGAGTTGCGCCCGGCCGGGGTTTGCCGCACTTTGAGGGTGATGCCCTGGTACTGGGTGCCATCGATGGCTTTGCCCAGGCCCTGGTCGACCAACGACGGCGGGATGCCGTGCATGCTGTATTGATAGCCCTGGGGGAAGGTCACGCCCAGGTAGGTCTGCGACGCGACATCGGCGGAGACGCCTATCTCTTGCTCGGCGCGGCAGTAGGCGGTTTGCAGGTCGTCGTAGCTGATCGGCCAGTCGACCCCGACGTTGTACGCAGTGCGCATGCGAAAGTCGTTGGGCAGCAGGCGCAGGGCCGTGCCCATCCAGTGCCACATGGTGCCGCCGCCTACCCGCTCGTAGGTGCTGGCGAACAGGTGCGGCCCCTTTTGTACCAGGTAGCTCTTCTGCACCTTGTCCGGGTCGTCGCTGCCGGCAGTGATCAAGTCCTGAATAGTCGCCCGCGGGGCGAACTGTTTGGCCGGGGTCTGCTCGGTCTGCTCCGGTGGGTATGGCGACTCGGGCGACTTGAACACGGCAGTGTAGAAACGCTCCAGGTACTCGCTGCGGTTAGGCGGGATCGCCGGGCCCGACTCGAGCACCAGCACTTTCAAGCCGGCCAGGCCCAACTGATAGGCCATGACGCTGCCGGCCATGCCGGCGCCCACGACGATCACATCGGCGGTTTCGATGTTCTGGGTGTGTAGAGTGCTCATGGTTGCTGCCCTTCCTTGGCGTCGACACCGGTGAATTGCTTGAGGGTCGGTGGCTGCTCGGCCCAGTAGCCGAAGTGGTACTGGCTGTAGCCCATGGGGTGGGATTGGGCGATTTTCCACGCCCAGCTTTCCTTGTAGGCCTGGTCGGAGACCACGCGGGTGTCACCCGTGCGGGCGGTGCCTTGGTTATAAGGCTGGTACCAGCTGCCAAGCAGCCACAGCTTCATGATCGAGCGGGCGCCCTGGGCGATCTGCGGGTCCGAGTTGCCGAGCACCGCGCTGGCGATTTGCGCAGGCGGTTGGTTCTTGATGCTGGCGTACAGCCCCAGCAGGTTGCTGAACGCAGCAGTGCCCATGCCTTGCTGGGCAGTGGCGAAGAACAGCGGCGGCAGTTTGATCGGGTCGGGGGAAGGCGCCAGCAGTTTGGCTGACAGGCCAGTGAGCACAGCGGACAGGTCGATGAAGTCTTGCAGGTTCGGGTCGCTCATGGCATCACTCCTTGGCACCGGTGGATTGGGCACGTTCAAGCAGGAAGGTGAAATCGGCGAAGCTGGTGCGCGGGGACTGGGTCACCCGGGTGGTCGCGTTGTTGTGGCACTCCATGCAACTGGACGAGGCCTGGGGTGTGGTGCCCTGGTTGTAGGTTTCCAGGGTCGCGTTGGCCAGGAAGGACGGGGCAGGTGTGCCCAGCGGGTTGGTTGGCGACGGCAGTTGGCAGTCATCGGCGGGGGCGGTCGGCCACTGGGTGCTGATCAGCTGGTAGTTGGCCCACACCGTGCCTTTCAGCGCGCCTTGCCACTGCGCGTTGAGCTGGTGGGTTGCGGCGGTGAGCGGTATTTCCCGCACGATCTGCGACGGCGTGGCTTTCTTCGACGGGTCCCACGGCCGCGCTGGCGGCTCGTTCACCGGGCGGTCGCTGGCCTGGGCGTCGTAGAACAGGTAGGGGCCCTTGCGCTCGTTCATCGGCGAGGTCTTTTCCGGCACGTTGCGCACGTGCTCGAAGCTCGACCACACCCACTGCGGCGCATCTTTGGTCTTGTGCACAATGTGCAGGCCCACCAGCCCGACTTTCTGCGCACTGCACGACTCGGGGATCACCGCGCCCGTGTTCGGGTCGGTGTTGCCCGGGGTGTAGACCAAGGCGTCGACGGCGTGGAATTCCTGCGGGTTGTCGTTGCCGCCGAGCACCTTCCAGGCCGACTTGACCATGATCGCGCCGACCTGCTGGGTCTCCTTCGTGCCGCAGGAGAAGGCAATGCGGTTGTCGGCCTTGCTCAGGAACGCTTGCTGGCCTTCCTTGCTGTAGAGACCCTTGTTGACGATGTCGTCGAACATCGGCTGGTTGACCATGATCGCGTTGCGCGTGTAGGTGCCGTTCTGGTCCACCAGCGGGCCGGTCTTGAACGGCTGGATGAATTCGTCGAGCACACCGGCGACCTTGCCCATCTGTTGCAGTACGGGCAGGTCACCCTTGCCTTGGCAGGCGGCGGGCGGCGGCGTGTGCTGGTCCCAGGCGAGCGGCTTCTGGCCTTGGGGCAGGAAAATCGCGTAGCTCTCCTTCCACGACTCCCAAACCGTCTGCCCCGGCGCGCCGATTTTCACCGAGGTGTCGGCGCTGCCGTCGGCCTTTGCGGGCCAGTTCAGGGCGACGAAGGTCTGCCACGAAAGCACGTCGAACTCGTGTTGCAGGTTGTCCAGGGTGAAGGGAGGGTTGGCAGTGACGTCGAAGGGGATCGCAGGGGACAGCACTGGCGGGCCGGCCGCATCGGCCATGGCGAGCGCGCTGGTGAAGCTTGCACCCAGGCACGCCAACCGTTTCAAGGTTATTTTCATTATCGTCTCCTCAGCAGATAAAGCGTCGGGACGACGAGGCGTACTGGCCCTTCATGGACCGAATGTTCAGCGTTATCCCTTACGCTAGGCTGAAGGCTAGCCGTTGCGTCAATACCCTCAGAAATATCCGACTAAAGGTAGGGATAAGCAGGATCGCCGCACGGCGTGGCTTGGGGTTTTCGCGAGCAAGCTCGCTCCTACAGGCGTGACATGTTGGAGTGGTATGGTTGCGCCAGACTATGGAGGACTGAACATGACATTGACTGTCGACACCTTGCTCGAATTGGCCATGGCTAACCCGCTCAATGCCCAAATCACGGCGCGCCTGCCGGACCTTGGGGTACAGCAGTGCCTGCTCACGGCGGGTTGCCTGTTCCAGGCGGTGTGGAATCATCAGGCGAATCTGCCGGCTGATCAGGGCGTGAAGGACTACGATGTTTTTTACTTCGACACAGACCTGTCCTACGAGGCGGAGGACGCGGTGATTCGTGCGGCGCAGGCGCTGTTCCAGGACCTGGGGGTGAATGTGGAGGTCAGGAATCAGGCGCGGGTGCACCTTTGGTACCCTGAGCGATTCGGCCGACCCTATCCGCAATTGCACTCGGCCACGCAGGGGGTTGATCGTTACCTGGTGGCGGGCACTTGCATCGCGTTGGATATCACCACCGGCGAGGTGTATGCACCCTATGGGCTAGAGGATGTGGAGCAGGGTGTGCTGCGCATCAACCCACTGCATCCCGAGCCGCAGCTGTTTTTGCACAAGGCCAGAAGTTATCAGGCGCGCTGGCCTTGGCTCAGGATCGTCGAGCCAGGCTTAGCCGAGTAAGCCGCCGAGCATGCCGCAACCTATCACCACCAGCCAGGGCGGCAGCTTCCAGACCATCAGCGCGACCAATGCGAGCACGGCCAGGGCAAAGTCATACCCGTTGAAAATCGCGCTGGTCCACACCGGCCGGTACAGCGCCGCCAGCAACAGCCCAACCACCGCCGCATTCACCCCGGCCAGTGCCGCCTGGGTGCGCGGGCTTGTGCGCAGGCTGGCCCAGAAGGGCAAGGCGCCGCAGATCAGCAGGAACGAAGGGGCGAAGATCGCCAGCAGGGCGATCACGCCGCCGAGCCAACCGCTGGGGGCGTGGGTCATCGAGGCGCCGAGGAAGGCGGCGAAGGTGAACAGCGGGCCGGGCACGGCTTGGGTGGCGCCGTAGCCGGCGAGGAATACGTCATTGCTCACCCACTGCGGCGGCACCACTTCAGCTTGCAGCAGCGGCAGCACCACGTGGCCGCCGCCGAACACCAGGGCGCCGGTGCGGTAGAAGGCGTCCACCAGGGCGAGGACTGGATTGGGCAGCCCTTCGGCCAGGATCGGCAAGCTCACCAATAGCACCACGAACAGCGCCAGCCATATGGCCCCGGCGCGGCGGCTGATGGCGATGGGCAGGCTGTCGGGCTCGGTATTGGGTTGGGGCTTGAACAGCAGCAGGCCGGCCACGCCTGCGGCGGCGATTACCCCGACCTGGCTCCAGGCGGATGGCGCCAGCAGCACGATGCATGCGGCGATCAGCATCAGCGTGAGCTTCACGGCACCTCGGCATAGGTTGCGCGCCATGCCCCACACGGCCTGGGCGACGACGGCCACGGCGACGACCTTGAGGCCATGCAAGGCGCCACCGGGGATGGCGGTGCCGTAGTGCGAGAGGCCGACGGCAAAGAGAATCAGGGCGATGGCCGACGGCAAGGTAAACCCGGCCCAGGCCGCTGCGGCGCCGCCGTAGCCTGCGCGGGACAAGCCCAGGGCAATGCCGACCTGGCTGCTGGCCGGGCCGGGGAGGAACTGGCACAAGGCGACCAGTTCGGCATAGCTGCGCTCGCTCAACCACTGCCGCCGAGTGACGAACGCCTCGCGGAAATAGCCCAGGTGCGCAATCGGCCCGCCGAAGGAGGTCAAGCCCAGGCGCAGGAAGATCAGGAACACCGACCAGGGGCTGTCAGGGCGATCGGTAGGTGAGTTGGCCAAGGTCGGGTGCTCTGCTGGTGGGGTAGGCGTAGCCGGTATTTTGCAGACCATACCCAATTTTCATGACGTGCAGAAGAGACGGCGTTTTTGACCTATTCATTGAATTTATCGGTGGTGGCTTGAGTCATTGAAGCATAGCGTTGCTTTCATCCACCCGACCTCAAGGACTGACCATGACCTTCTTTATCTTCCTCCTGGCCTGCGCCGCCGCCGCCAGTACCGGTGTGATCTTCAAGCCCGGCGCCTGGTACGAATCCCTGGTCAAGCCCAGCTTTACTCCGCCTAACTGGCTGTTTCCGGTGGCATGGACAATCATCTATCTGCTGCTGGCCTGGGCCGGTTACCGCTTGAGCCTGATCCCCGGCAGCCAAATGGTGCTGGCGCTGTGGGCGGCGCAGATTGCCCTGAATACCTTGTGGACACCGGTGTTCTTCGGCGCCCACCGACTGCTGGCCGGGATGGTGATTATCGTGCTGCTGTGGCTCACCGTGGCGGCGATGGTGGTGCTGGCCGTGCGCCTGGACCTGATCACCGGTTTGATCCTGTTCCCTTACCTCGCCTGGTTGTGTGTAGCCGCGGCGTTGAACTTCTCGATCTTGCGGAACAACCGCTGATGACGTACCAGCATTGGCCGGCCAGCGAGCCGGAACTGGCCCAGATGCGCCGCTTCAATCAGAAGCTTGGGTGGATGCCGCGCTTTAAAATCCGCAACCGCGTCACGCCGCGTCTGATCCAGGCGCTGTTGCGCGCCAGTCAAACGCTGAAGAAGGCGCCCGTGGCAGAACGCAAAAAGGTGGGCTCGGTGCCGGTGCGCATCCTGCGGCCCAGCGGCAAGCCCAAAGGCGTAGTGCTGGATATCCACGGTGGCGGCTGGGTGATCGGCAATGCGCAGATGGATGACGACCTCAACCTCGGCATGGTCAACGCCTGCGGCGTGGCGGTGGTGTCGGTGGATTATCGGCTGGCGGTGGACACGCCGATAGAAGGGCTGCTGGAAGACTGCCTGGTCGCTGCACGCTGGCTTCTGGGGGATTGCCCGGAGTTTGCCGACCTGCCGGTGTTCGTCGTCGGCGAGTCGGCCGGCGGGCACTTGGCGGCGGCCACGTTGCTGGCGCTCAAGCAATGGCCCGAGTTGCTCGAACGGGTAAGCGGCGCGGTGTTGTATTACGGAGTCTACGACTTGACCGGCACGCCGAGCGTGCGCACGGCAGGGCCGGATACCTTGTTGCTGGACGGGCCGGGCATGGTCGAGGCGCTACGCATGCTGACGCCGGGCATCACCGACGAGGCGCGCCGGCAGTCGCCGTTGTCGCCGTTGTACGGGGACTTCGCGGGGTTGCCGCCAGCGCTGATGTTTGTGGGCGAGTTGGACCCGCTCAAAGACGACACGCTGCTGATCGCCGAGCGCTGGGGCGGGGCAGAAGCGCATCTGCTGCCGGAGGCGGCCCATGGTTTCATCCATTTTCCGGTGGCGATGGCAGACAACGTGTTGGCGTACAGCCGCAAATGGATAACGCAGCACCTGCAACAAGTGGGAACTAAAAAGCTGATCGCTGAGTCAGGTTAATCAGTTGCGCCTTCTCTCCTTACAAGGATTTCCGCATGCGTGCCTATACCCTGAACTACCTGTTCAATGATGAACCTCGCACTCACAGCTTCGACCTCAAGCAGCTTGAATTGCCCAAGCATGAGGCGGCGATGCATTTGCTGGCATTGCATTTCGGCGATGCGGAAAACGGCCTGATCATGCCTGCCGCGGATGCAGCGCCGGAGGAGGTCCTGGAGCAGGCGCAGGTGGTGGGGATCACCCGGATCGAGGTGGTATGAGGCCGAAAATCCAGGTCGTCACCCTGGCTGATCTGCCCGAAGTCCTCAGCTTCGCGTTGCAGGCACGTGATGAACTGTTCCCAAAGCTCAGCGCAACCGGGATACCGGATGACCTGGCGCAGTTCGAAACTATTTACCTGCAGGGCGACGGGCAGTTTCTGATTGCTCGTGCCGAAGGCCAGATCGTTGCGGCGGTGGGTTACCTGCCGTACGACGGCCGCTTTGCACAGTTGAACTACCAGGGCTGCAAGACAGTGGAGGTGGTGCGCCTGTACGTACATCCGGCATTTCGTCGCTGCGGCCTGGCGGGTGAGCTATACCGTTCCCTGGAAGCGCTGGCGCGGGCGGACGGGGTGGAGGTGGTTTACCTGCATACCCACCCGTTTCTCCCCGGGGCGATTGATTTCTGGATCCGGCAAGGATTCGAGGTGGTGAATGTGGAAGCTGACCCGGTATGGCAGACCACCCATATGCACCGGTCTCTGTAGATCAAATGTGGGAAGGGCGGTACGCCGCCGCCGGCCTGACTGACACGCCTCGGTCAAATGTGGGAGGGGGCTTGCCCCCGATGGCGGTGGGTCAGCCCCAGGTGTATTCACTGACACTCCCTCATCGGGGGCAAGCCCCCTCCCACATTTGTCCCAGGTGTGTCAGGTAGGGCGTTGCTGCGGTCTGGCGGGTGAGCTATACCGTTCCCTGGAAGCGCTGGCGCGGGCGGACGGGGTGGAGGTGGTTTACCTGCATACCCACCCGTTTCTCCCCGGGGCGATTGATTTCTGGATCCGGCAAGGATTCGAGGTGGTGGATGTGGAAGCTGACCCGGTATGGCAGACCACCCATATGCACCGGTCTCTGTAGATCAAATGTGGCAGGGGCGATGCGACGATTACGGGTACGCCGCCGCCGGCCTGACTGACACGCCTCGGTCAAATGTGGGAGGGGGCTTGCCCCCGATGGCGGTGGGTCAGCCCCAGGTGTATTCACTGACACTCCCTCATCGGGGGCAAGCCCCCTCCCACATTTGTCCCAGGTGTGTCAGGTAGGGCGTCGCTGCGGTCTGGCGGGTGAGCTATACCGATCGCTGGAAGCGCGGGCGCGGGCGGACGGGGTGGAAGTGGTTTACCTGCATACCCACCCGTTTCTGCCCGGGGCGATTGATTTCTGGATCCGGCAAGGATTCGAGGTGGTGAATGCGGAAGCTGACCCGGTATGGCAGACCACCCATATGCACCGGTCTCTGTAGATCAAATGTGGCAGGGGCGATGCGACGATCACGGGTACGCCGCTGGCGGCATAACTGACACACCTCGGTCAAATGTGGGAGGGGGCTTGCCCCCGATGGTGGTGGGTCAGCCCCAGGTGTATTCACTGACACTCCCTCATCGGGAGCAAGCCCCCTCCCACATTTGTCCCAGGTGTGTCAGGTAGGGCGTCGCTGCGGTCTGGCGGGTGAGCTATACCGATCGCTGGAAGCGCGGGCGCGGGCGGACGGGGTGGAAGTGGTTTACCTGCATACCCACCCGTTTCTGCCCGGGGCGATTGATTTCTGGATCCGGCAAGGATTCGAGGTGGTGGATGTGGAAGCTGACCCGGTATGGCAGACCACCCATATGCACCGGTCTCTGTAGATCAAATGTGGCAGGGGCGATGCGACGATTACGGGTACGCCGCCGCCGGCCTGACTGACACGCCTCGGTCAAATGTGGGAGGGGGCTTGCCCCCGATGGTGGTGGGTCAGCCCCAGGTGTATTCACTGACACTCCCTCATCGGGGGCAAGCCCCCTCCAACATTTTTGACCGAGGTGTTTCAGGTCAGGTAGGGCGCAGGCGCAGGATTTGCGCGCCGTCGAACGGGTCTGTGAGGTAATGCCCCTGCACCCCGAATGTCTCTTGCAGGCGCTCTGGCGTCAGCACCTCCAACGGCGTACCCAGCGCCACCAATCGTCCGCGATCCAGCACGGCCAGGCGATTACAGGTCAGCGCCTGGTTCAGGTCATGCAGGGCAATCAAGGTGGTCACCGGCAAGCCTTGCACGCCTTTCAAGATCGCCAGTTGATGCTGGATATCCAGGTGATTGGTTGGCTCATCCAGCAACAGAATCCGCGGTCGTTGCGCCAGGGCTCGGGCGATGTGCACGCGTTGGCGTTCGCCGCCGGAGAGGCTGCGCCAGGCACGGTGGCTCAGGTGGGTGGCGTCTACGTCGTGCAGGGCCTGGCGGACGATGGCGTCGTCTTCGCTAGACCACGGGCTCAGCGCCGACAGCCATGGCGTGCGGCCCAGGGCCACGGCGTCGAACACGCGGATGGCATCGTCAGTGTCAGCCTGCTGTTCCACCACCGCCAGCTGTTGCGCGATGGCGCGGCGCGACAGCTCACCCAGGCGCTTGGCACCCAGGCGTACTTCACCACTGGCCGGGGCGCGCAAGCCGGCGAGCAATTTGAGCAGGGTGGATTTGCCCGAGCCGTTGGGCCCGACGATGCCGAGGGTTTCCCCTTGCTGCACGTCCAGGTGAACATCGCGCAGCAACTCAGCGTCTCGCACCTTGAAACCCAGGCCGGTGCAACTGAGCACACTCATCGCGCGTTCCTGCGGCCAATCAGGATCAGCGCAAACACCGGTGCGCCCACCAACGCCGTGACCACACCGACGGGAATCACCTGGCCCTTGATCAAGGTGCGCGACAGCACATCGGCCGCAATCAAGAACAACGCGCCGCCAAGAGCGCTCGCCGGCAGCAACCGCGAATGCCCGGTGCCCAGCAGCAGGCGCACCGCATGGGGAATCACCAGGCCGACAAAACCGATGGAGCCAACGATGGACACCATCACCGCCGTCACCAGCGCAGCGCAGGCCACCAGCACAAATTGCACGCGGCGCACCGGAATGCCCAGGGACGCCGCCGAGTCGCTGCCGAAGGTAAAGGCATCCAATGCGCGGCGATGCCACAGGCACACCGTCAGCCCAACGATCGCCACCGGCACCGCCAGCCACACCGACGGCCAGCGCACACCGCTGAGGTTGCCCAGCAGCCAGAACATAATGCCGCGGGCTTGCTCGGAGCTGGCCGACTTGGTGATTAGGAACGCGGTCAAGGCATTGAACAATTGCGAGCCGGCGATGCCCGCAAGGATGATTTGCCCGGTGCCGCTGGACGAGCCACTGGCCCGCGCCAGCAGGATCACCAGCGCAAACGCTGCCATTGCCCCTACAAATGCCCCCGCCGACAGCGACACCAGCCCGCCGCCCACACCAATCAAGGCGACCAGGACCGCGCCGGTCGACGCGCCGGCACTGATGCCGAGCAAGTAAGGATCAGCCAGCGGGTTACGCAGCAACGATTGCAGGATCACGCCACAGGTCGCCAACCCCGCACCGCAGGCAGCGGCCACCAGGGCGCGGGTCAGGCGATAGTTCCACACCACGCCTTCATCGATGGGGTCGAGCACGAAGCCCGCGGCCCACAGCTTGTTGGCGAGCACCTGGAGCACCACCTGTGGCGAGATGGCGGTCTCGCCGATGGCCACGCCGGCGAGCAGGGCGAGCAACAGCAGTGTGAGGGCGAGCAGGGTCCGTATCATTTCGGCAGGTCGTAGCCGTCGATGGCGGCGGCCAGTTGTTCCAGGCCATCGAAGGTGCGCAGGCTGGCCTGCAGCGCCAGGGCATCGAGGATGATGATGCGGTTGTTTTTCACCGCGTCCATGTTGCGGGTCACCGGGTCGTTGCGCAGGAAGGCGAGTTTCTTCTCGTGGTCGTCGGCGGGGTAGCGGCGCCGATCCATGCGTGCGATCACCAGGAACGTCGGGTTGGCCTTGGCAATGGTTTCCCAGCCGACGGCGGGCCATTCTTCATCGGACTGCACCACATTGCGCAGGCCGAGGGTTTGCAACATGAACTGCGGAATACCCTTGTGCCCGGCCACGTACGGATCGCTGGCCATTTCGGCGCTGGAGAACCACACCAGCGCGCTGGCTTGCTTCAAGCCTTTGCCTTGCGCGGTGGCGATGGACTTGGCCAGGCGCGCCTGTAGTTCGTCGTTGAGCTGCTGGCCGCGATCCTGGACGTCGAAAATCTGCGCCAGTTGGCGGATGCTTTTATAAATCGTGTCGATGCGGAACGGCTCCAGACGCGTGCCGTCGGCACCCACCAGGTTGTCCTTGCCTTCGCAGTCCGAGGGCAGCAGGTAGGTGGGGATCTGCAGTTCATGGAATTGCTCGCGGGTGCCGACCACGCCTTGTGGCCCCACCACCCATTCCAGCTCGGCGGCCACCAGTTGCGGGCGCTTGGCGATCACCGCTTCGAAGCTCGGCTCGTTGTTGGCCAGGCGCTCGATGGTGGCGTCCTGTGCCTTGTACTGCGCCAACACGTTGTTGAACCACAGCGAAGTGCCAACCACTTTATCGCCCACGCCCAAGGCGTAGAGCATCTCGGTGGCGGCCTGGCCGATGGTTACGCTGCGTGCAGGCGCGTGCTGGAAGGTCAGGGTACTGCCGCAGTTTTCCAGGGTCAGCGGGTAATGGGTGGGCGTGGCCTGGGCCATTGCACAGGCACCCAAGCCTGCGATCAGGGCGGTAACGCGTGGCAGCATGGGGTGATCTCCGAGTGCAGCAGGGGCGGTACGGCTCGGAAATACAGCCTCGAACGCTGCCGATCGGGCAGGCAAGGATGTCCTTCCCGGACACCCCGCCGGTTAGTGGTTTTGCTGGGCCGGCAGGTCTCCTGACTGATGCGTCGTCGCCTCGCTCCCGCCTTCCCGGACAGGGTCCAGTGGCAGTGGGGAGCAGGCTCGGCACCTACAGTTGCGGGGGCAGTTTCGATTGACGTCGCGGGCGGCGTTTCGAATTCCCTATTAGTCCCATACGGGAACCGGCGGCGGTATGGTAGTCGATCAGGCCCTGTAGGAGCGAGCTTGCTCGCGAAGGTCGCTAACGATAACGCGGGGAACCTGATGCTCCGCGGCGCTCTCAGGTGCTTCGCGAGCAAGCTCGCTCCTACAATGGGCCGCTCTCAGAGTCGTATGTCTTGGGGGCCGCGGATCAGCGCTTCAATCCGCGTACCTGTCGCACGTTCTTCATTGCTGAACCCGTCATAGTCGGCCAGGTTGGCGAAGCGGATGCCGGTCAGTTGCTCGATCTGGATCACGCTGCGCTGGTAGGTGCGAAGCTGGCCGAACACCAGGTCGAGCTGCCCCAGCTCACGGCTTTGGTCGATCATGTAGGCGCTGGCGGAGGGTTTGCCGTCGTCGCTGAGGTAAGCCACGACTTTCCAGAACGCCTTGGGGATTTTCACCCCACGATAAAGTCGGTCGTCATCGGCGAATACCGGGCCGGTAAACACCGTGGCCCGGGCTTTCCAGCGTTGGGTGTTGTCAAGAATGTAGTCTTCGAGTTCCAGCCAGGTCTTCTGGTTGAAGCCGCTCATTTGCGGCGAGCAGTTGGTGAAGTGGAAGGTGTCGAAGTTGGCGGTGTTGGCCTCGTCGCCCCAGTTGGGGTCCTGGCGCCGCACCAGGTGGCCGCGGTCCAGGCCATTGCTGGCGTAAAGGTCTTCACCTACCTGCGCATCCAGGGGCAGGCGACCATCGTAGGCCCAAGTGTCGTTGCTGCGCGTGATGTCCACGTGCTTTGAGCCGTCGATATTCACCCCCACGTAGAGCGCCAGTCGTCGGGAACGCGACATAGTGATGGAGAAATGCGTGTAGTCCAGGCGCTTGGGTTGCACGTCGCTCGACAGTGGCTCGCCGACCGTGGGCCATGGCACCACGAAGTCGCTGAGGAAATCATGGGCATAGCCAGCGCGGTTTTTGAGGTCCTTGGCCGCGGTGACGCGCGGTGTCGCGGTTCTGGCTTCCAGCAGGGTGGGGCTGAGCGCGACCAATGGGCGCAGGTCGGAAAGCCTGGGGCGGTGGGAAAGGTCGATTTTGGCTGTGCGGGCGGGCATGGGCATGTTCCTTATGGGCCTCGGATAAACACCACTGCAACACAAACTCATGACAATTTGGCCCAGGTGGCGAACACAGGGCTATCCTGAAACCGCTACCGGACGTTCATCACACGCCAAAAAGGAGCCAGCTTATGTGTGTTCGCCAGCCGCGCAACCCGATTTTCTGTCTGATCCCACCCTATATGCTCGACCAGATCGCCCGCCACGGGGATAAAGCCCAACGGGAAGTCGCATTACGCACTCGGGCCAAGGACAGCACGTTCCGCTCGTTGCGCATGGTCGCGGTACCCGCCAAGGGCCCAGCCCGCATGGCGTTGGCCATGGGCGCCGAGAAACAGCGCTCGATCTACAGCGCTGAAAACACCGACAGCCTGCCTGGCAAGCTGATCCGCGGCGAAGGGCAACCGGCCAGTGGCGATGCCGCAGTGGACGAAGCCTATGAAGGCTTGGGCGCGACCTTCGATTTTTTCGACCAGGTATTCGACCGCAATTCCATCGACGATGCCGGCATGGCCCTGGACGCCACGGTGCACTTCGGCCAGGACTATAACAACGCGTTCTGGAATTCGACCCAGATGGTCTTCGGCGACGGTGACCAGCAGTTATTCAATCGCTTCACCGTGGCGCTCGACGTGATTGGCCATGAGTTGGCCCATGGCGTTACCGAGGATGAGGCCAAGCTGATGTACTTCAACCAGTCCGGCGCGTTGAACGAGTCGCTGTCCGACGTGTTCGGTTCACTGATCAAGCAGTATGCGTTGAAGCAAACCGCCGAGGAGGCTGATTGGTTGATCGGCAAAGGGTTGTTCACCAAGAAGATCAAGGGCACCGCTCTGCGCTCGATGAAAGCCCCAGGCACTGCGTTTGATGACAAGCTGCTGGGCAAGGACCCGCAGCCGGGTCACATGGATGATTTTGTACAGACATACGAGGACAATGGCGGGGTGCATATCAATTCCGGCATTCCCAACCACGCGTTCTATCAGGTGGCAACCAAGATTGGCGGGTTCGCCTGGGAGCGTGCAGGGCGCATCTGGTATGACGCACTGCGGGATGCGCGGCTGCGACCGAACTCGGGGTTCCTGCGTTTTGCGCGTATTACCTATGATGTGGCCGGGCGTCTTTACGGCGCGAACAAGGATGAACAGAAAGCGGTCAAGGAGGGGTGGAAAGCCGTGGGCATCAATGTTTGACCAGCCGCTTGGGCGGCGAGGAACAGCCATGCGAATCTCAATCAAGGAAAGCGGTGGGCCGGCGTTTTTTCCGGGGCTGGCCAAGCCGCGTACGGTAGAGCTGGAGAAGCTACCCGAGCCGGACCAGCAGGAATTGCGGCAACTGATCGAAGCTTCGGATTTTTTTCAGTTGCCACAAAGCACCGTGCCCGAAGCCGGTAACCCCGACCGAGTGCACTACACCCTGACAGTGGCGGAGGGCGAGCGTGAGCACACGGTCTGTGTGCTCGCGCCGGTGAAGTCGCAGGCGTTGGAAGGGTTGGTGCAATGCGTGCGACGGCACATCCGCAGTTGATGCACGACTGGGGTTGCTGCGCAGCCAGCGCAGTCGCCCCTGTCTGGCTATTTGCGATCCAGCCACACTGTCTGCGCATTGCAGAACTCGCGTACGCCGAAGTGCGACAGCTCGCGGCCGAACCCGCTTTTCTTCACACCGCCAAACGCCACCCGAGGGTCTGACACGCTGAACGCGTTGACGAATATCCCGCCGGTGTCCAGTTGCTCGGCAATATCGCGGGCCTTGGCTGAGTCGGTGGTGAAGATGCTGGCGGTGAGGCCAAACTCGCTGTCATTGGCCAGGGCCACAGCATGCTCGGCATCGCGGGCGGTAATGATCGACGCCACGGGTCCGAACAACTCCTGCTTGAACGAGGTCATCTGATCGGTGACGCCGGCCAGCACGGTCGGTTCATAGTAATTGCCCGCGCCTGGGACTTTGTTGCCGCCCAGCAGCAGGGTCGCGCCTTCTTCCAGGGTCGCCTGGACCTGGCCGTGCAGTTCGTCGCGCAGGTCGAAGCGGGCCATGGGGCCGATATAGGTAGTGTTCAATGTCGGGTCGCCCATCACCAGGGCGCGGCTGGCCTCAAGGAATTTGGCGGTGAAGGCTTCTACCACCCCAGCTTCAATGATCAGGCGCTTGGCGGCGGCGCAGACTTGGCCGCTGTTCTGGAAACGGCCGATCACGGCGGCTTGCACAGCAGCGTCGAGGTCAGCGTCGTTGAGCACGATAAACGGATCGGAGCCGCCCAGTTCCAGCACGCATTTCTTCAGCGCGGCGCCGGCCTGGGAGCCAATGGCGATACCGGCGCGCACGCTGCCGGTGAGGGTCACGGCGGCGATACGTGGGTCAGCGATGGCGCTGGACACGCCGTCCTGGGTCACGTTGATCACTTCGAATACGCCTTCAGCGAAACCGGCTGTGCGCAACGCTTGCTGGATCAGGTAGGCGCTGCCCATCACGTTCGGCGCGTGTTTGAGCACGTAAGTGTTGCCGGCGAGCAAGGTCGGCACGGCGCCGCGCAGCACCTGCCAGACCGGGAAGTTCCACGGCATCACCGCGAGGATCGGGCCCAGCGGGCGGTATTCGATCCGGGCGCTGCCGTTGTCTACCAGGGTCGGCTCAGGGGCGAGCATGGCCGGGCCATGAGCGGCGTACCACTCGCTGAGTTGGGCGCATTTTTCGATCTCGGCGCGGGCCTGGGCGATGGGCTTGCCCATTTCCAGGGTGATCATTTGCGCCATGGCTTCGGCTTGCCCGCGCAAGGCGGCGGCCAGGGCCAGCAGCAATTCTGCGCGTTGGCTGACCGGCTGGCGGCGCCAAGTGCGGAACGCGCTGGCCGAACGGGTGAGGGCGGCGTCCAACTGTGCCGCGGTTTCATAGGCATAGCTGGCGACTGTTTCGCCGTTGGCGGGGTTGATCGACAAGGCGTGGGTCTGGTGGGTCATTGCGTTCATGGCACCGTCCGGCTGAATAAGTGGAATGGGGCCAGCGTACGGGGCTGTATCTTTTCTGGAAACTGAATAATATTAAGCAATACATTCACGATTGGAGAATGAAGTGGATCTGGTGCAGCTGGAAATTTTCAAGGCCGTTGCCGAGCAAGGCAGTATCAGCGCTGCCGCGCAGCTGATTCATCGGGTGCCGTCAAACCTCACCACGCGCATCAAGCAATTGGAACAGGACCTGGGCGTGGAGTTGTTTATCCGCGAGAAAAGCCGTTTGCGCCTGTCCCCGGCCGGTTGGAATTTCCTCGGTTATACGCGGCGTATTCTCGACCTGGTGCAAGAGGCCCGCGCTACGGTGGCGGGGGAGGAGCCTCAAGGGGCGTTTGCCCTGGGCTCCCTGGAGAGCACGGCGGCGGTGCGCATCCCCGCCTTGCTGGCGGCGTATAACCAGCAGTACACCAAGGTCGAGCTGGACCTGAGCACGGGACCGTCAGGTACCATGATTGAAGGCGTGTTGTCCGGGCGGCTGACTGCGGCTTTCGTTGACGGACCGGTGCTGCATTCCACCCTGGAAGGCGTGGCGGTGTTCGAAGAGGAGATGGTGGTGATTGCGCCGCTGCATCACGCGCCGATCACCCGTGGCCTGGATGTGAATGGCGAAAACATCTATACGTTTCGCTCCAACTGTTCGTACCGGCACCACTTCGAGCGCTGGTTCTCACAGGATGGCGCGATGCCGGGCAAGATCTTCGAGATCGAGTCCTACCACGGCATGCTTGCCTGCGTCAGCGCCGGGGCCGGGCTGGCGCTGATGCCGCGCAGCATGCTTGAGAGTATGCCGGGGTGTGCGGCGGTGAGTGTGTGGCCGTTGACGGACAGCTTCCGCTTACTGAATACCTGGCTGATCTGGCGCCGGGGCACTGTGTCACAGAGCCTGAACAGTTTCGTAAAACTGCTGGAAGAACGCGGCCTGGCAGCCGCCTGAGTTCAATGTGGGAGGGGGCTTGCTCCCGATAGCGATGTTTCAGCTAACGAATACTTGGCTGAAAGAATGCAATCGGGAGCAAGCCCCCTCCCACATTTTGTTCTTCATCAGCCGCCAAATTGGAAGGTGCCCATGGCCAATTTGGCCATGATCGCCGTCGCACCCAGTTGCACCAGCCACAACGCCAAACCACCGAGGAACACCCCCAGCGCCACTTGCAGCACCAGGCTCTTCTGGCGTTTGGCTTGCGGTGCACGTGGGGCGTAATCGTGCAATTCGTCGCGGTCGGCACGCAGATCCAGGTCATCGTTTCTCATAGGGCTCTCACAGCAAAGGGGCGGTCAAGGTTCAGTCTAGGGGCTGGGCACAAAAAAGGGGAAGCCATGGCTTCCCCTTCTGTGCAACGCCAGCAGGTTTACAGCACCTGAACGATTGCTTGTGTGACCGCACCAATGTTCGACTGGTTCAGCGCCGCCACACAGATACGCCCGGTATCCAGTGCGTAGATGCCAAACTCGGTGCGCAGGCGGGTGACTTGCTCAACGGTCAGGCCGGAGTAGGAGAACATCCCACGCTGACGACCGACGAAGCTGAAATCATGACCTGGAGCCGCCTTGGCCAGCTCAGCCACCATCTGTTCGCGCATGCCGCGGATGCGCAAGCGCATTTCAGCCAGTTCGGCTTCCCACTGGGCACGCAGTTCAGGGTTGTTCAGCACAGCTGCAACGATGGCCGCGCCGTGGGTCGGCGGGTTGGAGTAGTTGGTGCGGATCACGCGCTTGACCTGGGACAGGATGCGCGCGCTTTCTTCCTTGGACTCGCTGACAATCGACAGCGCGCCCACGCGCTCGCCGTACAGGGAGAACGACTTGGAGAACGAGCTGGACACAAAGAAAGTCAGGCCCGATTCAGCGAACAGACGTACGGCAGCGGCGTCTTCGTGGATGCCATCGCCAAAGCCCTGATAGGCCATGTCGAGGAACGGCACCAGGTTCTTGGCCTTGACCACCTCCAGCACGTTTTGCCAGTCGGCCGGGCTCAGGTCGACGCCGGTCGGGTTATGGCAGCAGGCGTGCAGCACCACGATGGATTGCGGGGGCAAAGCGTTGAGGTCTTCGAGCAGGCCGGCACGGTTGACGTCGTGGGTGGCAGCGTCGTAGTAGCGGTAGGTCTGCACCGGGAAACCAGCTTTTTCGAACAGCGCCTGGTGGTTTTCCCAGCTCGGGTCGCTGATGGCGACCACGGCATTGGGCAGCAATTGCTTGAGGAAGTCAGCGCCGATTTTCAGCGCGCCAGTGCCGCCTACCGCTTGGGCGGTAATCACGCGGCCAGCGCTCAGCAGGGGGGATTCAGCGCCAAACAACAGTTTTTGCACGGCCTGGTCGTAGGCCACGATGCCGTCGATCGGCAAGTAGCCTCGGGCAGCGTGTTGCGCCACGCGAATGGCTTCCGCTTCGGCAACGGCACGCAAGAGTGGAATTTTCCCCTCCTCGTTGCAGTAAACGCCCACGCCAAGGTTGACCTTGGTGGTTCGTGTGTCGGCGTTGAATGCTTCGTTGAGGCCCAGGATTGGATCGCGTGGTGCCATTTCGACAGCGGAAAACAGGCTCATTTTTGCGGCAGCTCTATGGGGGAAGGGAGGGACGTGTCGCGCTCCAGCCGAATGCACTAGAGCGGTGCACAAACGGGGAGCTAGTATAGAGGCCATCACGGCTGAGGGCGACAACCGAAACGGCTTTTCGGCGATGTTTTTCGGTTTATTTGTTGACCGTTAGTCTTATTGCAACATTGAAGGGAAAGGTCTTGTAGGAGGATAGCCTTGAAACCCATCACATTCGTCACCACTTCTACAGCTATCATGGTTTTTTCCTGCAACCTGCGATGATTAATCGCGGGTTGCTGAGCTATTTCGTCCCTGGCGGTGTTGAGTCTGGGGTGACTACACGAGGTACGTTATGTCGGATTTCCAGCTCGTCACCCGTTTTGAACCCGCCGGCGATCAGCCGGAAGCCATTCGCCTGATGGTCGAAGGCATCGAGGCCGGCCTGTCCCATCAGACGCTGCTCGGGGTGACCGGTTCAGGCAAGACCTTCAGCATCGCCAACGTGATCGCCCAGATCAACCGCCCGACCCTGGTGCTGGCGCCGAACAAGACCCTGGCCGCGCAGCTGTATGGCGAGTTCAAGGCGTTCTTCCCGAACAACGCGGTGGAGTACTTCGTTTCCTACTACGACTACTACCAGCCCGAAGCCTACGTGCCGTCCTCCGATACCTTTATCGAGAAGGATGCATCGATCAACGACCATATCGAACAGATGCGGCTGTCGGCGACCAAGGCCTTGCTGGAGCGCAAGGACGCGATCATCGTCACCACGGTGTCGTGCATCTACGGCCTGGGCAGCCCGGAAACCTATCTGAAGATGGTGCTGCACGTCGACCGCGGCGACAAACTCGACCAGCGCGAACTGCTGCGGCGCCTGGCGAGCCTGCAATACACCCGCAACGACATGGACTTCGCCCGCGCCACCTTCCGGGTGCGCGGCGATGTGATCGATATCTACCCGGCGGAATCCGACCTGGAAGCGATTCGCATCGAGCTGTTCGACGATGAAGTCGAAAGCCTGTCGGCCTTCGACCCGTTGACCGGCGAAGTGATCCGCAAGTTGCCACGCTTCACTTTCTACCCGAAAAGCCACTACGTGACCCCGCGGGAAACCCTGATGGGCGCCATCGAGGGTATCAAGGTCGAGCTGGCCGAGCGCCTGGAATACCTGCGTTCCAACAACAAGCTGGTGGAAGCCCAGCGCCTGGAGCAGCGCACCCGCTTCGACCTGGAGATGATCCTGGAGCTGGGCTACTGCAACGGCATCGAAAACTACTCGCGCTACCTTTCGGGTCGCGAGTCCGGTGCGCCGCCGCCAACCCTCTACGATTACCTGCCGGCGGACGCCTTGCTGGTGATCGACGAGTCCCACGTCAGCGTGCCGCAGGTGGGCGCCATGTATAAGGGCGACCGTTCGCGTAAAGAGACCCTGGTGGAATACGGTTTCCGCCTGCCGTCGGCACTGGACAACCGACCGATGCGCTTCGATGAATGGGAGGCCATCAGCCCGCAGACCATCTTTGTGTCCGCCACGCCCGGTAACTATGAAGCCGAGCATGCCGGCCGCGTAATCGAGCAGCTGGTGCGTCCGACTGGCCTGGTGGACCCGGAAATCGAAATCCGCCCGGCGCTGACCCAGGTCGATGACTTGCTCTCGGAGATCAACAAGCGTGTCGCCCTGGAAGAGCGCGTACTGGTCACCACCCTGACCAAGCGCATGTCCGAAGACTTGACCGACTACCTGGCCGACCATGGCGTGCGCGTGCGCTATCTGCACTCGGACATCGACACCGTGGAGCGCGTGGAAATCATCCGCGACCTGCGCCTGGGTACCTTCGATGTGCTGGTGGGCATCAACCTGCTGCGCGAAGGCCTGGACATGCCGGAAGTGTCGCTGGTGGCGATTCTCGATGCGGACAAGGAGGGCTTCCTGCGCTCAGAACGCTCGCTGATCCAGACCATCGGCCGTGCGGCGCGTAACCTCAATGGCCGGGCGATTCTGTACGCGGACCGCATCACTGGCTCCATGGAGCGGGCGATTGGCGAAACCCAGCGGCGTCGCGACAAGCAGATCGCGTTCAACCTGGAAAACGGCATCATCCCCAAAGGCGTGTTCAAGGACGTTGCCGACATCATGGAAGGCGCCACCGTGCCCGGCTCGCGCAGCAAGAAGCGCAAGGGCATGGCCAAGGCCGCCGAAGAAAGCGCCAAGTACGAGAACGAACTGCGTTCGCCGAGTGAAATCACCAAGCGCATTCGACAACTGGAAGAGAAGATGTACCAGTTGGCGCGGGATCTTGAGTTCGAGGCGGCGGCACAGACGCGCGATGAGATTGGCAAGTTGCGTGAGCGCCTGCTGACGGTCTGATTTGCGCTGGCTTTACTGGCCTCATCGGGCATAGGTATCTACACAACTTCGTAGCAGCAGACCGTAACCACGATGCGCAGCGAGCCGCTCCTGATCTTGATCTGCTTTTGATTTTGATCTCAGGCGCCCCGTTAAACCACGCTGGCCGGAATTCGACAGGGATTTGGGGGGTAAACCGGCAGGGATGCCGGTTTAGCCGCCCCGCGCCATGGATGGCGCGTGGCGGCGGCCCCCCAAATCCATGGCGGATTACGGGCACACCGAGCCTGGGCGAGGTGCCGAGTGGTGGGGCAAGAGCGTTTGGTTACTTTGCGCTTTTCAAAGTGACCCGCTGTAAAAGCGGAACCAATAGTGGCCGTTGCCCAAATAACGGATATGTACTCGGTCTGATCCAACATTCTGGTCGGCTGTCAGGCCGCCATCGGGGGCAAGCCCCCTCCCACATTTGGATCGCGGTGCATCAGTTAGATAGCTATAAGCTCCCTTGCCAGAGAAGCAGTGGTGTACCAAAGTTGTGTAGATACCTATGCTCATCGGGGGCAAGCCCCCTCCCACATGTTGATTTGTGAATACAGTCAAATGTGGGAGGGGGCTTGCCCCCGATGGCCGCGCCGCGGTTTTCCAGAAATCCCCCAGGCTGTTACCATTCGCCCCTTGCTTCAATTTTCAGTTTTATCGCCCATTCGAGACCTGCCATGACCACCGTCCGCACGCGCATTGCGCCATCGCCTACTGGGGATCCCCACGTCGGTACTGCCTACATCGCCTTGTTCAACTACTGCTTTGCCAAGCAGCACGGCGGTGAATTCATCCTGCGGATCGAAGATACCGACCAACTGCGTTCCACCCGTGAGTCGGAGCGGCAGATTTTCGACGCCCTGCGCTGGTTGGGTATTACCTGGGCCGAAGGCCCGGACGTCGGCGGCCCCCACGGCCCGTACCGCCAGAGCGAGCGCAGCGACATCTACAAGCAGTACACCCAGCAACTGGTCGACATGGGCCATGCCTTCCCGTGCTTCTGCACCGCAGAAGAGCTGGACCAGATGCGCGCCGAGCAACAAGCCCGTGGCGAAACCCCACGCTACGATGGCCGTGCGTTGTTGCTGTCCAAGGAAGAAGTGGCTGCACGCCTGGCGGCTGGCGAACCTCACGTGATACGCATGAAAGTGCCGAGCGAGGGCGTGTGCGTGGTACCGGACATGCTGCGCGGCGACGTCGAGATCCCGTGGGATCGCATGGACATGCAGGTGCTGATGAAGACCGACGGCCTGCCGACGTACTTCCTGGCCAACGTGGTCGACGATCACCTGATGGGCATTACCCACGTATTGCGTGGCGAAGAGTGGCTGCCCTCGGCGCCGAAGCTGATCCTGCTCTACGAGTACTTTGGCTGGGAACAACCGCAGCTGTGCTACATGCCGCTGCTGCGTAACCCGGACAAGAGCAAGCTGTCCAAGCGCAAGAACCCGACCTCGGTAACCTTCTATGAGCGCATGGGCTTCATGCCTGAGGCGATGCTCAACTATCTGGGCCGCATGGGCTGGTCCATGCCGGACGAGCGTGAGAAGTTCTCGCTGCAGGAAATGGTCGACAACTTCGACCTGTCCCGCGTTTCCCTGGGCGGGCCGATCTTCGATATCGAGAAGCTGTCGTGGCTCAATGGCCAGTGGCTGCGTGACCTGCCGGTGGAAGAGTTCGCCAGCCGTGTGCAGCAGTGGGCGTTGAACCCTGAGTACATGATGAAGATCGCGCCATTGGTGCAGGGCAGGGTAGAGACCTTCAGCCAGGTCGCACCGTTGGCCAGTTTCTTCTTCGCCGGGGGCGTGAACCCGGATGCCAAGTTGTTTGAGTCGAAGAAGCTTTCGGCTGACCAGGTTCGCCAACTGATGCAGTTGATCCTGTGGAAGCTCGAAAGCCTGCGCCAGTGGGAGAAGGACGCCATCACCGCGACGATCCAGGCGGTAGTGGAATCCCTGGAGTTGAAACTGCGCGACGCCATGCCCCTGATGTTTGCCGCGATCACCGGGCAGGCCAGTTCGGTGTCGGTGCTCGATGCGATGGAAATCCTTGGGCCGGACCTGACCCGTTTCCGTCTTCGCCAAGCCCTTGATTTGCTTGGTGGTGTGTCGAAGAAAGAAAACAAGGAATGGGAAAAACTGCTGGGCGCCATCGCGTAATCAGGCCGCTGCAGCGACAAAACCCCGGTTTTCCGGGGTTTTGTCGGTAAGTGATTGTTATCCCGGCAAAAAATTTTGGAAAATGTTGAAAATAAATTTGACACCTTTCCAAACCGCCATTAAGATTCGCCCCGTCCTCACCGATGAGGGGCTATAGCTCAGCTGGGAGAGCGCTTGCATGGCATGCAAGAGGTCAACGGTTCGATCCCGTTTAGCTCCACCAATCTACAGGTTCAAGGTCTGGCCACACCGGCCTTGAATCGATCAGGTCTCAGCCCTGATCAGTTGTACAGAAGGTTTTGTCCCCTTCGTCTAGTGGCCTAGGACACCGCCCTTTCACGGCGGTAACAGGGGTTCGAGTCCCCTAGGGGACGCCAGTTTCAACAAGCAGCTCGCAAGGTCTGCTGCGCCGCGAGGCGAAAAATCCGGGGCTATAGCTCAGCTGGGAGAGCGCTTGCATGGCATGCAAGAGGTCAACGGTTCGATCCCGTTTAGCTCCACCAATTTACAGGTTCAAGGTTTGGCCACACCGGCCTTGAATCGATCAGGTCTCAGCCCTGATCAATGTACAGAAGGTTTGTGTCCCCTTCGTCTAGTGGCCTAGGACACCGCCCTTTCACGGCGGTAACAGGGGTTCGAGTCCCCTAGGGGACGCCACGATTACCCGCTTTGCGGGATTTTTAAGGGTCATTCAATTATTGAATGGCCCTTTTGTTTGTCTGGCGTTTGGCCAATCCTCTCCCCAATCCCATTCCTGTGTACTGACCAATGGTCATGCCGGTCGCTTGCCAAATATTATTATGGTAATAATATTCAACCCATGAGAGACGGAGGCAAGTATGAGCGATAAAAAAGCCCAGACCCGCGAGCGTATTTTGCAGGCTGCCAGCGCGGCGTTGATCCAGCGTGGCCCGGCTGAGCCGAGCGTGGGCGAAGTCATGGGGGCGGCGGGGCTGACGGTCGGTGGTTTCTATGCGCACTTTGAAAGCAAGGACGCCTTGATGCTCGAGGCGTTCACCCAGCTGTTGGCCAAGCGTCGCGCGTCCATTGACGACATGGACTCCCAACTGACCGGTGAAGAACGCAGGGCGCTGGTGGCGGCGTTTTATCTGTCGCGCAAGCATCGCGACTCCACCACCCAGGCTTGCCCGATCCCGGCGACGGTGGGCGAGATGAGCCGCCTGCCCGATGAATTCCGGCAGGCGCTGAATGAGCACTGCGAGCTGATGGCTGCACAGCTGGCGGCCAGCCCTGAGGACACTGACAAAGCCCTGGCGGACATGGCGCTGATGATCGGCGGCCTGGCCTTGGCGCGTGCCCTTGGCCCGGGCGAGTTGTCTGACCGGGTGCTGCGCGCTGCCAAGTCGGCCGTACGTTAGAAGAGGGCTGGATGATGGGCACGTTAACCTGGACTCGTCGCTTCAACGGCACCCTGGGGCATCTGGCGCCGCAAACCGTGGCCAACAGGATGCGACGTGTGTTCATGACGCCGCGTGACCTGCCGCCACGAGCCTGGGAGTTGCCGCTGTTGGCGCAATCGGAGCGCATTACTTTGCGCTTTGGCTTGTCCGCCCTGCGCTGGGGCCAGGGCCCTGCTGTGCTGTTGATGCACGGCTGGGAAGGTCGGCCCACCCAGTTCGCCAGCCTGATCACTGCGTTGGTGGATAACGGTTATTCAGTGATTGCCCTCGATGGTCCAGCCCATGGCCGTTCGCCGGGGCGTGAAGCCCATGTGCTGCTGTTTGCCCGCGCCATGCTCGAGGCCGCTGCCGAGTTGCCGCCGCTGCATGCGGTAATCGGCCATTCCATGGGCGGCGCCAGTGCGATGCTGGCGGTGCAGCTGGGGCTGCGTACCGAGGCGTTGGTGAGTATTGCCGCACCGTCGCGTTTTCTGGATGTGCTGCGCGGCTTCACCCACATGGTCGGTTTGCCGTCGCGGGCGCGGGCGGCGTTTATCCGGGAGGTGGAACTGACGTTCGGTATGCCGCTCAAGCACCTCGATGTGGCTCACTACCAGATGAATATTCCCGGCCTGATCGTGCATGCCGAAGACGACACCTTCGTGCCGGTCAAGGCGGCGCAAGCCATCCATGACGCGTGGTTCGACAGCCGCCTGCTGCGTATAGAGGCAGGTGGGCATCAGAAAGTGCTGGCCGACCCAAGGGTGATCGATGCGGTACTCGTGCTGTTGGCTGGCCGCCTACAGGAACGGCAAATCGCCTGATACACTGCCCCGCCGACATTAATCGACTGGAGCAAGGCATGGGCTGGGACCTGGCAACGCCGTTTATCATCGATCTGCAGGTCGCGCCTGAGGACATCGACGGCCTCGGGCACGCCAATAACGCAGTGTACGTGTCCTGGCTGGAGCGTTGTGCCTGGCGCCATTCCCAGCGCCTGGGGCTGGACCTCACCGAATACCGGCGCCTGGATCGTGCCATGGCCGTGGTGCGCCACGAGATCGATTACCTGGCGGCCGGCTATGAAGCGGATGAGCTGCAACTGGCCACCTGGATCGTCGATTGGGACCAGCGCCTGAAAATGACCCGTCGTTTCCAGCTGGTACGCCCCCGTGATGGCGCAACCCTGCTGCGTGCGCAAACCACCTTTGTGTGCATCGAGCTGTCCAGCGGCAAGCCCAAGCGTATGCCCGCCGAGTTTATTGAAGGTTATGGCCCCGCCCTGACCGGGGGTTAACGGTTACCGCAGGAAACCCAGTAAACTGCGCCACGATTTTTGTTGAGTGTTTTCCATGCAAATTGCCTTGGCGCCCATGGAGGGGTTGGTCGACAACATCCTGCGGGATGTGTTGACCCGCGTGGGCGGTATTGACTGGTGCGTGACCGAGTTCATCCGCGTCAACGACCGCCTGCTCACCCCTGCCTATTTCCATAAGCTCGCTCCGGAACTGCTGCACGGTGCCCATACGGCGGCAGGTGTACCGCTGCGTGTGCAACTGCTCGGCTCCGACCCGGTATGCCTGGCAGAAAATGCCGCCCTGGCCTGCGAGTTGGGCTCTGAAGTCATCGACTTGAACTTCGGTTGCCCGGCCAAGACCGTGAACAAATCCCGTGGTGGTGCGGTGCTGCTCAAGGAGCCGGAACTGCTCAACCAGATTGTCGAACACGTGCGCCGCGCCGTGCCTGCCCATATTCCGGTCACCGCCAAGATGCGCCTGGGCTTCGACAGCCCGGACGGGGCGTTGGTGTGCGCCACGGCCCTGGCCGAGGGCGGTGCTGCGCATATCGTGGTGCATGCGCGTACCAAAGCCGATGGTTACAAGCCGCCGGCCCATTGGGAGTGGATCCCGCGGGTGCAGGAGGTGGTCAAGGTGCCGGTGTTTGCCAACGGCGATATCTGGAGCGTCGAAGACTGGAAGCGTTGTCGCGAAATCAGTGGTGCCGAAGACATCATGCTGGGCCGTGGCTTGGTGGCGCGCCCTGACTTGGCGCGGCAGATCGTAGCCGCGAAGGCGGGCGAGGACGTGGTCGAAATGACCTGGGCGCAGATGCAGCCGATGCTGCAGGAATTCTGGCGCCAATCGGTGGCACAACTGACTGAAAAGCAGGCGCCCGGCCGCTTGAAGCAATGGCTGGCGATGCTGACACGCAATTACCCGGAGGCGGTGGAACTGTTCACGGCCCTGCGCCGTGAGACGCAATTGGAGCAGGTCAGTCGCCTATTGGGCATGCAGCACCCAGTCCCGTTGGATTGAACCAATTAAGTAAGTTTTACATGTACCTGACAGGGCTCTATTGGAGCCCTTTCTTTCGTGTGCGCTAAATACCATAAAAACGCAGCTGGAAGTTGCTTGAATATTATCGACTGTTTACATTTCAGCAGTTTATTAACGTATGTAAGGCTCGAAGTTAGTCAGCAGCGGCCTGGCGCAAGGACTTCAAGGGCACAGGCGAGGAGGGACACCCTTCAGTGCCTGTTGATGTCTTTATATGAGAAACGATTTCGGGAACTCGAAAGGCGGATTCTCCACGAATAGATGGACTGGGTGACACTGTTGTTCCAGTTCATAAAAATCAATCAATACCCGCACTGGAGCAGGGGCGGACGAGCGCCCCGAGACTGTGTATGAGCGGGCTTGGTTAAAATTTTAAGAAAAGCAGGCACCTTCGGGAACTCTGTATCCGTGGGATGCCTGTGTGTGGAGAAGTATATGTCTATCCATTCAATTAACAATATTGCGCGTATTGTAGATTTCAATAAGTTCGGTGGTCTGGCTGAGGCGAGTAATAAGTCAAGCCCAGCGCTATGGTCTGCCAGTGAGGGTATTAAGCGCGATGTAAGCGTTCCTCTCAGCGCGGTGTCGGAAAGTAAAACCGAAACTGACAAGTTGCCGGAAGTTCTTACTGCGTTGCGTTCAATTTCTTTTCAGTTACAAGAGTTGATATCCGATGGAAGAGATAGACGGGGCCGGGCACGCCCTGATGCACCTGCTCCTTCCGTAAAAGTTACCCCGCAGGTGACACCAGAACCTGTCGCCCCCAAGCCAGGTGCTGCATTGGAAATATCGGGGCTTTCCAGCAAGCGAAATGGCGCCAAGCCTGACAACATCTGGAGCGGGTTTCGCCAGGGCCCGGATGGCAACTGTGTGACGGTATCGGCCATCAAGGCGGCGATGTATCGATTTGGCCAGAGCCCCACGGATATTTTCAAGGAAGTGACCAAAACCAGTGGCGGCTACCAGGTGGTCATGCGGGATGACTTCAAGCTCACCCTGACCGACCGGGAGTTCGCCGAAGGAGCGCGAGGTGCGCGGTTTGTCGGCGCGGACAAGGGGATGCTCAAGGATGCGCAGTTTCTGTTCGCGGTCAGTGCCAAGCGTGCGCAGATGGAAAACAACGATCGTACGGCGGGCCGAAGCTTCCAGGCGGCGATCCGCAGTTTGAATAATGGCGAGGACGAGACCGGGCCGGGGGAAGGTTTCATGCGGCTGGGGTTGAAGAAGCATATGAAAAAGGTTTCTGTACGCGACCTTGCTAACGGGCAACTGGGTATGTGTAACCGGGCCATGCATTCGGTGGCGGTCATCAATGGCCGCGAAGAATTATGGGGGCGCCAAGGTTCGGCCCCTACGCGAGGTCAGGCCGTTGCGCTGATGTGATCGCTACTCCAGCAGTCGCCTGAACCCCTCTATCGGTAACGGCCGGCTGTGCAAATAACCCTGGAATAAATGGCAGCCCAGCTGTTGCAGGAACGCCAGTTGTTCCGGGGTTTCCACGCCCTCGGCAATCACCTCCAGGTTCAAGCTGCGCGCCATGGCCACAATGGCACGGATAATTTCCGCATCATTCGGGTCGTGAGTCGCATCGCGTACGAACGACTGATCGATTTTCAATGCATCCACCGGCAGGCGCTTGAGGTAGGTCAGGGATGAGTAGCCGGTGCCGAAATCATCCATTGCGAAGCTCACGCCTAGCTTTTTCAGGCGGCGCATCTTCGCCACGGTATCGTCAAGGTTCTGGATGACAATGCCTTCGGTGATCTCCAGTTTCAGCAGGCTGAAGGGTAGTTGGTGCTGTTCGAGGCTGCGTTCCACCCGCTCCACAAAATCATTTTGGCGAAACTGCCGCGGGCTGATGTTCACGCACAGGCTGAAATTGAGCGGGTCTACCAGGCCGTCGGCAATCAATTGTGCGAAGGCGCCGCAGGCTTCATCGAGAATCCAGGTGCCGACTTCCAGAATCAGGCCACTGTCTTCCAAAACCTTGATAAATTCCGTTGGCGACTGCGCCCCCAGTTGCGGATGCTGCCAGCGCACCAGGGCCTCGGCACCGACAATCCTGTTGCCGCGCGCGTCTACTTGAGGCTGGTAATGCACGCTGAACTCGCCGCGTGACAAAGCCAGGCGCAGGTCGGTTTCCATACGCAGGCGCTCGCTGGCGGTTTTTTGCATGCTGTTGTGGAACATCTGTGTGGTATTGCGCCCTGAATCCTTGGCGCGGTACAGGGCGATGTCGGCACGCTTGAGCAGGTCGGCCGGTGTGCTGCCATGGTCGGGAATCAGCGCCACGCCGATGCTCGGCGTGACCTGCAGCCGATGGCCGTCGAGGAACATCGGTTCCGAAAGTAACTCGCGAAGAGTGTCGGCCAATGCTTGCACCTGGCTGCTGACGGCCTGGCGCGAACCCTCCAGGCCGCTGAGCAGCACCACGAACTCATCGCCGCCCAGGCGTGCCACGGTGTCTTCCATGCGTACGCTGGCTTCCAGGCGTGCGGTGACAATTTTTAGTACGGTGTCGCCCACCGGATGGCCGAGGGAGTCGTTGATGTGCTTGAAGTGGTCGAGGTCAAGAAACAGCAGGGCGCCGCGCAAATTGTGGCGTTTGAGCAAGGCGATCTGCTGGCTCAGGCGATCCATCAGCAGCGCACGGTTGGGCAGGTTGGTGAGCGGGTCGTGGTACGCCAGGTGACGGATCTGCGCCTGGGCGTTTTTCAACAGGCTGACGTCCCGTGCGGTCAGCAGCAGGCATGGGGTTTCATTCAAGGTGATCGGCTCAACCGAAACCTCTACCGCCAACACCTCGCCACGTTTGTTGTGCCAGAGCATTTCCAGATGATGAATGCGGCCCTTGATCTGCAGCTCGGCCAGCAGGGCGGCGCGCTGGTTTTCATCGGCCCAGATGCCGATCTGGTAGAGGGTCAGGCCGATCACTTCCTCGGTGCGGTAACCGGTCAGGCGGCAAAAACCATCATTGACCTCCACATAACGGCCGCTGTCGCGTTCGGTGATGGAAATCGCGTCGGGGCTGGAGTGGAATGCCTTGGCGAATTTCTCTTCACTGGCCTTGAGCGCGGCTTCCGAGCGTTGCTGCTGGGTGATATCGCGCAGCGTGGTGACGATGCACGACTGGTCGCTTACCTTGATCAAGCGGCTGGAAATCACGCAGGTCAGGCTTTGGCCGTCCTTGTGATGCACTACGACGGCTACGTTGCTCAGGGCCTGTTCGCGAATCACCTGCTCGATGCGTTGCAGGCGCTTGCTGGAGTCGTCCCACAGGCCGATCTGCTCGGCGCTTCTGTCGATCACTTCGGCGGCGGTAAAGCCAAAGGTCTGGGTGAACGCGGGGTTGATCTCGATAAAGGCGCCGCTCTCCAGGTCGGTCACGCAGATCGGGTCGGGACTGGCCTGGAACAAGCTGGCGAATTTTTCTTCGGAGGCTGTGAGCCGTTGCTCGCGCTCGACCTGGTCGGTGATATCCAGCAACGTGCCGGCCATGCGCAAGGGGTGGCCGGACTCGTCGCGATACAGGCGCGCACGGCTTTCCAGGTAGCGTGGGCTGCCGTCCTCCATCAGCACGCGATAGGTCAACTGATAGTTGCCACCCGGACCTTCGCGCAAGCTGCGGTAGGCGTTGCGCATGCCCTCGCGATCTGCATCGGACATGCCTTCGAAAAACGCATCGAAGGACTCGTGGAACGGTGCCGGGTCCAGGCCGTGTAATTGCGCGGCGCGAGCCGAGCCGTAAAGCATGCCGCTGGGTATGTGCCAATCCCAGGTGCCCAGCTGTGCCGAATCCAGGGCCAGGTCCAGGCGTTCCTGGCTGTCCTTGAGCGCTTGTTCGGCATTTTTGCGCTCAGTGGTGTCCAGGAACGTGCTGATCAGGTAAGCCTCGCCTTCCAGCTCAACCTTTTGGGCGCTGAGCGTGCCGTCGTGGATCTGGCCGTTGCTGGCGCAGAACTGCACCTCCATGGTCATGGGCTCGCCCTTGCGTTGGGTGGCCTTGACCAGCAGTGCGCGTTGTTCAGGATCGCGCCACAAGCCCAGCTCCAGGGTGGTGCGGCCGATGGCGTCGGCCACCGGCCAGCCGAACAGCATTTCGAAGTACTGGTTGGCCTCGCTGATCAAGCCGTCGGCCTGGCGCGTCAGCAGCACCATGTTCGGGCACAAATGAAACAGCGTGGCGAAGCGCTTTTCTGAATGACTGAGGGCGTATTCGCGTTCGCGCTGATGCGTGATCTCACGAATCACTCCGATCATGCGGCGCCGACCCGCTTTATCTGGCGCCAGGCTGCCGCTGATCTCCAGCCAGTGCAGGCTGCCATCGGGCCACTGGATGCGGTGGTGCATGGCGCGCTCGAATGGCTCCCCGGCGAGTACCGCGTGAAAACCGCGTATTACGCGGGTTCGGTCTTCCGGTGCGAGCAGATCGAGATAGTCGAGGTCTTTGGGCAGCGGCTGGCGAGGATCAAAGCCAAATAGCGCCTGGGTGCCCCGGGACCAACTGATTTTTCCCGTATCGATTTCCCAGCACCAGGCACCCAGCCGGGCGGCATTGAGGGCCGCCAGCAACTGCGGAGCGCTGTCCCAGCTTTGTTCCGCCGCTTGAGGGTCCAGGGCGTAGATGCGGGGCAGGGGAGGTATCGGGTCGACGGGATTGCGCATTATCAAAGGGCCTTGGCTCGTTGGGAAAACAGCGCGGTAGTAGTTGGAACCCGGGGCCGCACGGTGTCATGCCGGTAACCCTGGCAGATCGACCTGTGCATCCAATAGGCTCATGAAGGCCCGCGCAGCGTTCGACAGCGTCCTTTCGGTGTGCACGATATAGCCTAGCTGGCGACTGAGCTGTATGCCCGGCAAAGCGATACTTGCCACCTGCTCATCGAGCATGGTGCGCGGCAACACGCTCCAGGCCAGGCCGATGGAGACCATCATCTTGATGGTTTCCAGATAATTGGTGCTCATGGCGATATTCGGCGCAAGGCCCTGGGCCTCGAACAACCGGCTGACAATGTGGTGGGTGAAGGTGTTGCCCCCGGGGAACACCGCCGGGTGCGCGGCGATATCGGCCAGGCTGATGGAGCCGTTGCTGATCAGGCTGTGTTCGGGCGCCACCACGAAATCCAGCGGGTCATCCCAGACCGGCGTGGCGCGCACCAGGTTGTGGGGCTCGGGCGCCAGGGTAATCACTGCCACTTCGGCACGACCGTGGAGGATTTCTTCGTAGGCCACTTCCGAATCGAGAAACTGAATATCCAACGCCACGTTCGGGTATTGCCGGGTGAACGTGCGCAGGATCGGTGGCAGGCGGTGCAGGCCTATATGGTGGCTGGTGGCCAGAGTGAGTCGCCCGCTGACTTCGCCGGTGAGGTTGGTCAGGGCGCGACGGGTGTCGTCCAGCACATTGAGGATCTGATAGGCGCGAGGCAGCAAGGCTCGCCCGGCTTCGGTCAAACCCACTTCACGGCCCAGGCGATCGAACAGACGCACCTTCAGTTGTTGTTCCAGGCCAGCGATGCGTTTGCTGATGGCCGGTTGGGTCAGGTGCAGGCGTTCGCCGGCACCAGAGAAACTGCCGGTTTCAGCGATGGCAATAAAGGCATTGAGGTTGGCCAGGTCCATGGGTGTATTCCAGTTGGTAATCCAAAGCATAAAAAATATGAATTTGAGTTATTTAATGTAGCGCCATACCATCAGCCTCACAAGCCAAAGGGTTATTGAAAAGCCCGGCGTATAGAAGCACCGCTGATGAGGACCGACTGATGGCCGGCAAAACGCTTTACGACAAGCTTTGGGATTCCCATGAAGTGAAACGTCGCGATGATGGATCGTCGCTGATCTATATCGACCGTCACATCATCCATGAAGTGACCTCGCCCCAAGCGTTCGAAGGCCTGCGACTGGCCGGGCGCAAGCCCTGGCGCGTCGACTCGATCATCGCCACTCCGGACCACAACGTGCCGACCACGCCTGAGCGCAAGGGCGGTATCGAAGCCATTGCCGATCAGGTCTCGCGTTTGCAGGTACAGACCCTCGACGACTACTGTGACGAATATGGCATCACCGAATTCAAGATGAATGATGTGCGTCAGGGTATCGTCCACGTCATCGGCCCGGAGCAGGGTGCGACCTTGCCGGGCATGACCGTGGTCTGCGGCGACTCTCATACCTCCACCCACGGTGCATTCGGCGCCCTGGCCCATGGCATCGGCACTTCCGAGGTGGAACATGTGTTCGCCACCCAGTGCCTGGTGGCCAAGAAGATGAAGAACATGCTGGTGCGCGTCGAAGGCACCTTGCCGTTTGGCGTGACCGCCAAGGACATCGTGCTCGCCGTGATCGGCAAGATCGGCACCGCTGGCGGCAACGGCCACGCCATCGAGTTTGCCGGCAGCGCGATTCGCGACCTGTCCATCGAAGGCCGCATGACCATCTGCAACATGTCCATCGAGGCCGGTGCGCGCGTGGGCATGGTGGCGGCGGACGAGAAAACCGTCGAGTACGTCAAAGGCCGCCCATTTGCCCCGCAAGGTGCCGATTGGGATGCCGCCGTGGAAGCCTGGAAGGACCTGGTGTCCGACGCCGATGCGGTGTTCGACACCGTGGTCGAGCTGGACGCCGCGCAGATCAAGCCACAGGTCAGTTGGGGCACTTCGCCGGAAATGGTCTTGGCGGTTGACCAGAACGTGCCGGACCCGGCGAAAGAGGCTGACCTGGTCAAGCGTGGTTCCATCGAGCGCGCCTTGAAGTACATGGGCTTGAAAGCCAACCAGGCGATTACCGACATCCAGCTGGATCGCGTATTCATCGGCTCCTGCACCAACTCGCGGATCGAAGACCTGCGCGCCGCGGCAGTGATCGCCAAGGGGCGCAAGGTCGCCTCGACCATCAAGCAAGCCATCGTGGTTCCAGGTTCCGGTCTGGTCAAAGCCCAGGCTGAAGCCGAAGGCCTGGACAAGATCTTCCTCGAGGCCGGTTTTGAGTGGCGCGAGCCGGGCTGCTCGATGTGCCTGGCGATGAACCCCGACCGCCTGGAGTCGGGCGAGCATTGCGCTTCCACTTCCAACCGTAACTTCGAAGGGCGTCAGGGCGCCGGCGGGCGCACCCACTTGGTCAGCCCGGCCATGGCTGCCGCGGCGGCCGTCAACGGTCGTTTCATCGACGTTCGCGAATTGATCTGAGGAATACCCGATGCGTGCTTTCACTCAACACACTGGCCTTGTCGCCCCTTTGGATCGCGCCAACGTCGATACCGACCAGATCATCCCCAAGCAGTTCTTGAAATCGATCAAGCGCACCGGGTTTGGCCCCAATCTGTTCGATGAGTGGCGCTACCTGGACGTGGGCTATGCCTACCAGGACAACTCCAAGCGCCCGCTGAACAAAGACTTTGTGCTCAACGCCGAGCGTTACCAGGGCGCCAGCGTGTTGCTGGCCCGGGAAAACTTCGGCTGCGGCTCCAGCCGTGAGCACGCGCCGTGGGCCCTGGAGGAATACGGCTTTCGCAGCATTATCGCGCCGAGCTATGCCGACATCTTCTTCAACAACAGCTTCAAGAACGGCTTGTTGCCGATCATTCTGAGCGATGCCGAAGTGGATGAGCTGTTCCAGCAGGTGGAAGCCAATGTGGGCTACCAGCTGACGGTGGACCTGGCCGCGCAGACCGTGACCCGTCCGGATGGCAAGGTGTATCACTTCGAGGTGGATGCGTTCCGTAAGCATTGCCTGATCAACGGCCTGGACGATATCGGCCTGACCTTGCAGGACGGCGATGCGATTGCGGCGTTTGAAGCCAGGCATCGGGCGAGCCAGCCTTGGTTGTTTCGCGATGCATAGATTGATGTAGGCAGGGCCGCCGCTATCGGGAGCAAGCCCCCTCCCACATTTGATCCAGTTCCTCCAGTTGAAATGCGATCAAATGTGGGAGGGGGCTTGCTCCCGATAGGGCCAGAACAAACACCACAAGGTCCATTGAGGAATCCCCCATGACCACCACCGCCCACACCCAAGTCGTGCAAAAGCAATTCGGCGAACAAGCCTCGGCCTACCTGAGCAGTGCGGTGCACGCCCAGGGCACCGAATTCGCGCTGCTCCAGGCCGAGCTGGCCGGGCAGGGCGCTGCACGACTGCTGGACCTGGGCTGCGGTGCCGGTCATGTGAGCTTCCATGTCGCACCCTTGGTCAACGAAGTGGTGGCCTACGACCTGTCCCAGCCGATGCTCGATGTGGTTGCAGCGGCTGCGGTTGAACGCGGCCTGGACAATATCCGTACCGTACACGGCGCCGCCGAACGCCTTCCCTTTGCCGATGGCGAGTTCGACTTCGTGTTCAGCCGCTACTCGGCCCACCATTGGAGCGACCTCGGCCTGGCCCTGCGCGAAGTGCGCCGAGTGCTCAAGCCAGGCGGCGTGGCGGCGTTTGTCGACGTCTTGTCACCGGGCAGCCCATTGCTGGACACTTACCTGCAAACCGTCGAAGTGCTGCGCGACACCAGTCACGTGCGTGACTACTCCGCCGCCGAGTGGATGCAGCAACTCAGCGAGTCCGGTCTGCATGTGCGCAACAGCCGCCGCCAGCGCCTGCGCCTGGAATACACGTCGTGGGTCGAGCGCATGCGCACGCCAGAGCTGTTGCGTGCGGCAATCCTTGAGCTGCAACAGGCGATGGGCCAGGAAGTACGTGATTACTACGAAATACAGGCCGACGGCACCTTCAGCACCGACGTGCTGGTGGTGTTTGCCGAACGCTGATTGATTTTTCCCGACCTGCCCGCGGGCGGGTCGCTTGATGAAATGAGGAACGCATGAGCAAGCAGATTTTGATTCTCCCTGGCGACGGTATTGGCCCGGAAATCATGGCCGAAGCGGTCAAGGTCCTGGAATTGGCCAACAGCAAGTACCGCCTGGGCTTCGAGCTGAGCCACGACGTGATCGGCGGCGCTGCCATCGACAAGCATGGCGTGCCCCTGGCTGACGAAACCCTGGACCGCGCCCGTGCGGCCGACGCCGTGCTGCTCGGCGCCGTGGGCGGGCCGAAATGGGACAAGATCGACCGTGACATCCGCCCCGAGCGCGGCTTGCTGAAAATCCGTGCGCAACTGGGCCTGTTCGGCAACCTGCGCCCGGCGATCCTCTATCCGCAGCTGGCCGACGCCTCGAGCCTCAAGCCGGAAGTGGTGGCAGGCCTGGATATCCTCATCGTGCGTGAGCTGACCGGCGGTATCTATTTCGGCTCGCCACGAGGTGTGCGTGAGTTGGAAAATGGCGAACGCCAGGCCTACGACACCCTGCCATACAGCGAGAGCGAAATTCGCCGTATTGCCCGGGTCGGTTTCGACATGGCTCGCGTGCGTGGCAAGAAGGTCTGTTCGGTGGATAAGGCCAACGTACTGGCCTCCAGCCAACTGTGGCGCGAAATCGTCGAGGAGGTCGCCAAGGACTACCCGGACGTCGAACTGAGCCACATGTACGTCGACAACGCCGCCATGCAACTGGTGCGCGCGCCCAAGCAATTCGACGTGATCGTCACCGACAACCTGTTCGGCGACATCCTGTCCGACCAGGCCTCGATGCTCACCGGTTCCATCGGCATGCTGCCGTCGGCGTCCCTGGACACCAACAACAAGGGCATGTACGAGCCGTGCCACGGTTCGGCGCCGGATATCGCAGGCCAGGGCATTGCCAACCCGTTGGCGACCATTTTGTCGGTATCGATGATGCTGCGTTACAGCTTCAACCTGAGTGAAGCAGCGGACGCGATCGAGAAAGCCGTCAGCCTGGTGCTGGACCGGGGCCTGCGTACCGGTGACATCTGGTCACAGGGTTGCACCAAGGTGGGTACGCAAGAAATGGGCGACGCAGTAGTCGCCGCGCTGCGGAATCTGTAATCTCTCGGGCCCGCTTGCAGTTGTTGCTGCAAGGCGGCCCACTTTTTAACAAGGTGTAGTTGCGATGAAACGTGTAGGTCTGATCGGTTGGCGCGGTATGGTCGGTTCCGTGCTCATGCAGCGGATGCTGGAAGAGCAGGATTTCGATCTTATTGAGCCGGTGTTTTTCACCACTTCGAACGTAGGTGGCCAAGGGCCGTCCGTGGGCAAGGATATCGCCCCGCTCAAGGATGCCTACAGCATTGAAGAGTTGAAGACCCTCGACGTGATCCTGACCTGCCAGGGTGGCGACTACACCAGCGAAGTCTTCCCCAAGCTGCGCGAAGCCGGCTGGCAGGGCTATTGGATCGATGCCGCCTCGAGCCTGCGCATGCAGGACGACGCAGTAATTATCCTGGACCCGGTCAACCGCAAGGTCATCGACCAGCAACTGGATGCCGGCACCAAGAACTACGTCGGCGGCAACTGCACCGTCAGCCTGATGCTGATGGGCCTGGGAGGCTTGTTCGAGGCCGGTTTGGTCGAGTGGATGAGCGCCATGACCTATCAGGCGGCCTCCGGTGCCGGCGCGCAGAATATGCGCGAGCTGATCAAGCAGATGGGCGCGACCCACGCAGCGGTCGCCGATCAACTGGCCGACCCGGCCAGCGCGATCCTCGACATCGACCGCCGTGTGGCCGAAGCCATGCGCAGCGATGCTTACCCGACCGAGAACTTCGGTGTGCCATTGGCCGGCAGCCTGATCCCGTGGATCGACAAGGAACTGCCCAACGGCCAGAGCCGCGAAGAGTGGAAGGCCCAGGCCGAGACCAACAAGATCCTCGGTCGCTTCAAGAACCCGATCCCGGTGGACGGTATCTGCGTGCGCATCGGCGCCATGCGTTGCCACAGCCAGGCGCTGACCATCAAGCTGAACAAAGACGTGCCGATCGCCGATATCGAAGGGCTGATCAGCCAGCACAACCCTTGGGTCAAGCTGGTGCCGAACAACCGCGATATCAGCATGCAGGAGCTGAGCCCGACCAAGGTCACCGGCACCCTGAATGTGCCGGTGGGCCGCTTGCGCAAGCTGAATATGGGCAGCCAGTTCCTTGGCGCGTTCACCGTCGGCGACCAACTGCTGTGGGGCGCGGCTGAGCCGTTGCGTCGTATGTTGCGGATCCTGCTGGAGCGTTGATCGCTTAAGGTAGTAAGAGAAACCCGCGTTCTGGTGACAGGCGCGGGTTTTTTGTTGATCTTTCGGGCCCAATCGGGGGCAAGCCCCCTCCCACATTTGAATGCGTTCACACTCAACATGTGGGAGGGGGCTTGCCCCCGATTGAGCCATCAGCCACACCACAAGGCCCAGGCTAATTGCCTCACCCCCAACCACCCGGTAAAGTGCCGCTCCCCCGTAACGCCCGAGGCAACCCTCATGACCCAGACCTTTGAAATCGCCGTGATCGGCGCCACCGGCACCGTGGGTGAAACCCTGGTGCAGATCCTTGAAGAGCTGAATTTCCCGGTGGGCACCTTGTATTTGCTGGCGGGCAGTAACTCGGCGGGGGCTTCGGTGCCGTTTCGTGGCAAGAACGTGCGGGTCAAGGAGGTCGACGAGTTCGATTTCAGCAAGGCGCAGTTGGCCTTCTTTGCGGCAGGCCCGGCGGTGACCCTGAGCTTCGCCCCGCGCGCCACGGCCGCCGGTTGTTCGGTGATCGACTTGTCCGGCGCACTGCCGGCCGAGCAGGCGCCGCAAGTCGTACCGCAGGCTAACGCCCATGTGCTGGAGGGTTTGAAAAAGCCGTTCCAGCTCGGCAGCCCAAGCCCTTGCGCCACTTACCTTGCGGCGGTGCTGGCGCCGCTGCGTGGCTTGGTGGACATCCAGCGCGTCAGTGTCACCGCCAACCTGGCGGTCTCCGCCCAGGGCCGCGAAGCCGTCAGCGAGTTGGCTCGCCAGACTGCCGAGCTGTTGAACGTGCGTCCGCTGGAGCCGAAGTTCTTCGACCGGCAAATGGCTTTCAATCTGTTGGCACAAGTCGGTACCCCAGATGCCCAGGGTCATACAGAGCTGGAAAAACGCCTCGTACATGAGTTGCGTGCCGTGCTGGAAACACCTTTGCTAAAGATTTCCGCAACCTGCGTTCAAGCCCCGGTGTTTTTTGGCGATAGCCTGACTGTGTCGTTGCAATTGGCCGCGCCGGTCGATCTGGTCGCGGTGAACCGCGCCCTCGAGGCGGCGCCGGCTATCGAGCTGGTCGAGGAGGGCGATTATCCAACGGCTGTAGGCGACGCCGTCGGCCAGGACGTTGTATACGTAGGACGAGTTCGCGCAGGTGTCGACGACCCCGCGGAACTAAATCTGTGGCTGACGTCAGATAACGTACGCAAGGGCTCGGCCCTGAACGCCGTGGAATTGGCGCAGTTGTTGATAAAAGGCCTTGTGTAAAAGATACTTGGCGGCAATTTGTAGATTGATTCTAGCCAGGCGCTATGCTTGGCCCCAAGTGGAACACAAGCGCGTCGGTAACCTATCGGCTCGCCATGCCTTATGGCAGCGGTTACCAACCTTCTCGCAGGGCGGGGAGTGTTCAAACAAAGGATGAGGCTATGGTTCAAGTTCGCAAACTGGTGTTAGCAATAGCGGCCGCCTCGGCGCTGACCTCCGGTATGGCGCAGGCGCTGCAACTTGGGGAGATGACCCTCAAGTCGAAGTTGAACCAGCCGCTGTCGGTGGAAATCGAATTGCGCGACGTCGGCGGCCTCACGGCGTCCGAGATCGCGCCGAGCCTGGCTTCGGCCCAGGCTTTCGTGGATGCGGGTGTCGACCGCCAGGCGTTTCTCGATGACCTGACGTTCACCCCGGTGATCAACCCCGAAGGTCGCAGCGTCGTGCGGGTGACCTCCAGCAAGCCGCTGCCCGATTCCTATGTGCGTTTCCTGATGCAGGTGCAATGGCCCAACGGCCGCCTGATGCGTGACTACAGCGTGCTGCTCGACCCGGCCAGGTTCGACCAGCCGGCCCCGACTGCCAGCGCGCCGGCCAGCACTGCGCCCGTGGTCAGCCAGCCCGCCCAGCACACCACCACTTCCCACGACACCTTGTGGGAAATTGCAGCGAAGAATCGCAATGGTGCCTCGATCCAGCAGACGATGCTGGCCATTCAGGCGCTCAATCCTGATGCCTTTGTCGACGGCAATATCAACCGCCTGAAAACCGGCCGGGTCCTGCGCCTGCCGGATGCCACACAAAGCACTGCGCTGGCGCAACCGCAAGCGATCGCCGAAGTAAGCGCGCAGAACGCCGCCTGGCGCCAAGGCCGCCGTACCCCTCAAGGCCAAGTGGCTGGCAAGGCGCAACTGGATGCGACCAAACGCACCCAGGCCGGCAATGCGCCGTCGAGCACCACAGCCCAGGACAACTTGAGCCTGGTCTCGGCCGAGTCCGCCAAGAAAGGCGTGAAGGGCCAGGCCGCTGACAGCCGTGCCCTGAGCGACAAACTGGCGATGACCCAGGAAGAGCTGGACACCACGCGCCGTGACAACGAAGAGCTGAAAAGCCGCGCCGCCGACTTGCAGAGCCAGTTGGACAAGCTGCAAAAGCTGATTCAACTGAAGAATGACCAGCTCGCCCGCTTGCAGGCTGAAAAAGGTGAGCCGGCGACGGCGGCCATGCCTGCGCAGCTGGCCGGCGAGCCCGAGGCAGCGCCGGCAACACCTGCGGCACCCGTTGCGGCTCCGGCTCCGGCCCCTGAACCTGCCCCTGCTGAGCCGGTCAAGCCGGCTGCAGCGCCTGCCAGCACCGAAGGCAAGTTCAACGACCTGCTGACCAACCCGATTGTGCTTGGCATCCTTGGCGGCGCAGCCATCCTGGTGGTACTGCTGCTCTTGCTGCTGTGGGCGCGTCATCGCAATGCCCGCCGCGAAGAAGAAAAACACCTGCGCATGGCCCGGGCGTTGGCCGAAGAGCCTGAGTTTGCCCCCAATATTGACCAAGACCTGCCGCCCGACAGTTTCGAAGGCCTTGAAGTGCCGCCGCCGAGCGTCAAGCTGGCGGCCGCGCCAGCGCCTGCCCCGGTGGTTGAGCCCGTTGTCGTGCCGACTGTCGCCTCTGTGCTCGCACCGCTGGCTGTGGCCGTGGCCCAGGAGAACTCCAGCGATGCCCTGGCGCAAGCCCAGTCCCATATCGACCGTGGTCACCTGAACCAGGCGGCTGATGTGCTCGAGCAAGCCATCAAGCATGAGCCCAAGCGTAGCGACCTGCGCCTGAAGCTGATGGAAGTCTACGGCCTGCAGAACGACAAGGACGGTTTCGTCACCCAGGAACGCCAATTGGTGGCCAACGGTGAGAACCATGCCCAAGTCGAGCAGCTGAAGGCGCGCTTCCCGGCCATGGCCGTGTTGGCGGCGGGTGTCAGTGCCGCAGTGGCTGCGGCCGCGCTGGATGCGCAATACGTCAAGGACCTGCTCGACGATAAGCCGGCTCCGACGCCGCAGGCGGATGCAGCTGCGTTCGACACCGATTTCGACCTGAGCCTGGATGATCTGGAAGCCGCTTCGCCAGCCGAGATCGCGCAAGACCAGCAAACCTTTGAAGCGCTGTTGCAGCAACAGACCGCAGCCAAGCCTGATGCGCAGGACCTGTCGGACTTCGACCTGGACCTGCAGCTGGAGCCGCCGGCGTCGCAGTCCGATGACGACTTCCTCTCGGGGCTCGAAGGGCAGGTGGCGGATGTGCTGCCGGTAGATCCCCCCACCCTGACACCCGCCGCACTGGACGAATTCGAACTGCCGGAAGACTTCGATCTTTCTCTGGCTGATGAACCGAGCGCCACCGCAGCCAAGCCCGACGCCTTTTCGTCGGAGCTCGATGATGTCAACGCTGAACTGGACCGCTTGTCCCAGAGCCTGGAACATCCGCCCATCGAGCCTTCCTTCACCGCAGAAGATGCGGCGTTGGGCGGTGATGAGCCGGAATTCGACTTCCTCTCGGGCACCAATGAGGTCGCCACCAAGCTGGACCTGGCCCAGGCGTACATCGACATGGGTGATGCGGACGGTGCCAAGGATATCCTGTCTGAAGTGTTGACCGAGGGTGATGAAGGTCAGCGTAGCGAAGCCAAGGAAATGCTCGGCCGCATCTGAAGCCAGGCGCTGTAACAGTGTGGGAGGGGGCTTGCTCCCGATAGCAGTGGCTCAGTCAATGAACCTGTTGACTGATACTCCGCTATCGGGAGCAAGCCCCCTCCCACATTTGTTTGGCATCGATCCATAACAAAACGCCCGCCCCGCATCCGGCGCCTTTATAATGCCCGCCTTTGCGCAATTCATCAGGCTCTCAGTTCTTGGCAAATATAGATAACGCGGCCGCCGAAATGGCGGCCGCAGGCTTTTACCGCATCGCCCTGGGCGTGGAATACAAAGGCTCGCGCTATCGCGGCTGGCAGCGCCAGGCGTCTGGCGTGCCGACGGTGCAGGAAACCCTGGAAAACGCCCTGTCCAAAGTCGCTGATTCGCCGGTGTCGCTGATGTGTGCCGGGCGTACCGACGCGGGTGTCCACGCTTGTGGCCAGGTGGTGCATTTCGACACCCAGGCCGAGCGCTCAATGAAGGCATGGGTGATGGGCGCCAATATCAACTTGCCCCATGACGTCAGTGTGAGCTGGGCCAAGGTCATGCCGGCGCACTTTCATGCGCGCTTCAAGGCCATCGCCCGGCGTTACCGCTACGTGATCTACAACGATCAGATCCGCCCCGCGCACCTCAACGAAGAGATCACCTGGAACCATCGCCCGCTGGATGCCGAACGCATGGCCGAGGCCGCGCAGTACCTGGTGGGTGTGCATGACTTCAGCGCCTTCCGTGCCGGCCAGTGCCAGGCCAAGTCGCCAATCAAGGAAGTCCACCACCTGCGGGTCACCCGGCACGGCAAGATGATCGTGCTGGATATCCGCGCCGGGGCCTTCCTGCATCATATGGTGCGCAACATTGCCGGCGTACTGATGACCATCGGCACCGGCGAGCGCCCGGTGGAGTGGGCCAGGGAAGTGCTGGAAAGCCGCATTCGCCGCACGGGCGGCGTCACGGCGCACCCGTTTGGCCTGTATCTGGTGGATGTGGAGTACCGCGACGAGTTCCAATTGCCGGAACGCTTTATCGGGCCACACTTCCTCACAGGTTTCAGCGAACTTGGCGGCTGACGCCTGGAAAAGCTTTTGTTACCATCCGGGACTTTCACGGTCCAAACCCTGAGGTTCCTACGATATGCCAGCCGTTCGCAGCAAGATTTGCGGGATTACCCGCATAGAAGACGCGCTCGCGGCAGTCGAGGCGGGGGCGGACGCCATCGGTTTAGTGTTTTATGCCAGGAGCCCGCGGGCGGTGAATGTGTTGCAGGCGCGGGCAATCATAGCCGCGCTGCCACCGTTCGTGACCACGGTGGGCTTGTTCGTCAATGCCAGCCGTTGCGAGCTCAACGAAACCCTGGATGCCGTGTCGCTGGACATGCTGCAGTTCCACGGCGACGAAAGCCCTGAGGCATGCGAGAGCTACCAGCGTCCGTATATCAAGGCGTTGCGGGTCAAGGCGGGAGACGACATCGGCGCTGCGTGCGCAGCCTATGCCGGTGCTCGCGGGATCCTGCTGGACACCTACGTCGAAGGCGTACCGGGCGGCACGGGCGAGGCGTTCGATTGGTCGCTGATTCCTGCGGGCCTGAGCAAGCCGATCATTCTTGCCGGCGGGCTCAATCCGGCCAATGTCGCGGCGGCAATCGCCCAGGTCCGACCCTATGCGGTGGATGTCAGCGGCGGGGTAGAGCAGGCCAAGGGCGTCAAGGACCATGGCAAGATTCGCGCATTTGTGCAGGCCGTGCGCAACAGCAGTAGTGGGATGTGACGGCTGGCAGTCTGCCGCCGTCCATAACTACCACTGTGTAAAACAGCCCGGCACCGCCTGTGGTGGGCCGGAAATGAAGTGGCAACCCTGCGCTGGCAGGTTGTCTGGAGGCTGAGGATACAGGCAGGAAATGGCAGGTCGAACGTCTGACCCCGTCCCGCAGGTATCATCGCCACATATGAATTTAGCTCAAGGGCATACGCGGGGCTGTGTTCAAGCCACCGGTACTGGAGAAAGAAAGCATGAGCAACTGGTTAGTAGACAAACTGATCCCTTCGATCATGCGTTCCGAGGTGAAGAAAAGCTCGGTTCCTGAAGGTCTGTGGCACAAGTGCCCATCCTGCGACGCGGTGCTGTACCGCCCGGAGCTGGAAAAGACCCTGGACGTTTGCCCCAAGTGCAACCACCACATGCGTATCGGCGCGCGCGCGCGCATCGACATCTTTTTGGATGCCGACGGCCGCAACGAACTGGGCGCTGATCTGGAGCCGGTTGACCGCCTCAAGTTCCGCGATGGCAAGAAATACAAGGACCGCCTGACCGCTGCGCAGAAGCAGACCGGTGAGAAAGACGCGCTGATCTCGGTCAGCGGCAAGCTGCTGGGCATGCCGGTGGTTGTCTCGGCCTTCGAGTTCTCCTTCATGGGCGGTTCCATGGGCGCCATCGTCGGCGAGCGTTTCGTACGCGCTGCCAACTACGCCCTGGAAAACCGCTGCCCGATGATCTGCTTCGCCGCCTCCGGTGGTGCGCGTATGCAGGAAGCCCTGATCTCCCTGATGCAAATGGCCAAGACTTCGGCGGTATTGGCGCGTCTGCGTGAAGAGGGCATCCCGTTCATCTCCGTACTGACCGACCCGGTCTACGGCGGCGTTTCCGCCAGCCTGGCGATGTTGGGTGATGTGATCGTCGGCGAGCCCAAGGCGTTGATCGGTTTTGCCGGCCCGCGAGTGATTGAGCAAACCGTGCGGGAAAAACTGCCGGAAGGCTTCCAGCGCAGCGAATTCTTGCTGGAGCATGGCGCAATCGACTTGATCATTCCTCGTGGCGAACTGCGCCCACGCCTGGGCAACCTGCTGGCGCAAATGATGGGCCTGCCGACTCCCGTGTACGTCGCCCCTAAAGTCGAGCCAATTGTCGTGCCGCCGGTGCCTGCAAACCTATGACCCAACGTACCCTGGGCGAATGGCTCGCCTACCTTGAGCAGTTGCATCCGTCCGCCATCGACATGGGCCTGGAGCGCTCGCAACAGGTAGCGGCCCGCCTTGGGTTGGGCCAGCCGGCACCGCGTGTGATCACGGTGACCGGCACCAACGGCAAGGGCTCCACCTGTGCCTTTGTCGCCGCGCTGTTGCAGGCCCAGGGCCTGAAAGTCGGCGTGTACAGTTCGCCGCACCTGCTGCGCTACAACGAGCGCGTGCAGCTCAATGGTGTCGAAGCCACCGACGAACAGTTATGCGAAGCCTTCGCCGCCCTGGATGCCGGGCGTGGCGATATTTCCCTGACTTATTTCGAGATGGGCACCCTGGCGGCGTTCTGGCTGTTCGAGCGTGCGCAACTGGATGTGGTGGTGTTGGAGGTCGGCCTCGGAGGGCGCCTGGACACGGTCAATGTGGTGGATGCCGACCTGGCGTTGGTCACCAGCATTGGTGTCGACCACGCCGACTACCTGGGCGATACCCGTGAGTCGGTGTCGTATGAGAAGGCCGGGATCTTCCGCCAGGGCAGGCCGGCGCTGTGTGGCGATCTGGATCCGCCGCAACCCTTGCTGGACAAGGTGCGTGAACTTGAGTGCCCATTCTACCTGCGCGGTCGCGAATTCAATCTTGAAATCGGTGCTTCCCACTGGCAATGGCGCGGGCGTGATGCGCGTGGCAAGGCGGTAGAACTGCTGGATCTGCCGCTGTTGAACCTGCCGATGGAAAACGCTGCGCTGGCGCTGCAAGCCTACCTGCTGTTGGACCTGCCTTGGAACGCCGGGCAGATTGCCGCGACGTTGCTGGCGACCAAAGTAGTGGGGCGCCTGGATCGCCGGGCCTTCGAATGGGCAGGCAAACGCCTGAACCTGTTGTTGGATGTGGGGCACAACCCCCATGCTGCCCACTACCTGGCGCAGCGCCTGTCGCGCACGCCACCGGCCGGTCGTCGCCTGGCCGTGTTCGGGTTGTTGGCCGACAAGGATCTCGACGGCGTGGTTGCACCGTTGCTGGGCAGCGTTCAGTCTTGGGCCGTTGCGCCGCTGGATACGCCGCGTAGCCGCCCGGCGGTTGAGCTGGAAGTTGCGTTGCAGAACCTTGGTGCGCCGGTGGCGTCGTATGCAAGCGTCACCGCTGCCCTCGAGGCTCAGTGTGCGGTAGCGACCGCCGACGACGAAATCCTGTTGTTCGGATCATTTTATTGTGTCGCCGAGGCGCTCGAATGGTTGGCCCGGCGCTCCACGGAGGAAGCTGCACATGGCATTACTGGATAGCGCGTACAAGCAGCGAATGGTCGGAGCCCTGGTGTTGGTGGCATTGGCGGTGATTTTCCTGCCGATGCTGTTTTCCCGCCAGGATGAGCAGCGCCAGGTCGTGGTTGAGGCACCTGCCGCACCCCAGGCGCCCGTGGTGCCTCAGGTTCAGGTCGAGCCGGTGGTGGTGCCTGAGCCTCAGGCATTGCCAGAGGAAGAGCCCGTGCCGACTGACGAGGAGGTCGCCGCGCAAGAGGCGCCTTCGATGCCGGTGCAGCCGAGTGTGCCGGTGGTCAAGCCGACACCGGCCCCGACAGTCGCCGCCAAACCGGCTGCGCCTGCACCAGCGCCCAAGCCGGTAGCGCCGCAGCCTGCCGCGCCGGGTAAGCCGGACGTGGGCCAGAGTCGCATCGACCCCAATGGCCTGCCGATCAGTTGGTCGATCCAACTGGCCAGCCTGGCCAATCGCGAAAGTGCCGATGCCTTGCAGAAAAAGCTGCGAGCCCAAGGCTATAACGCTTATATCCGTAGTGCCGATGGCAAGAATCGCGTGTTTGTCGGGCCGCTGATCGAGCGTGCCGAGGCTGATCGCCTGCGGGACTTGCTGGGGCGCCAGCAGAACCTCAATGGGTTTGTGGTGCGCTTCCAGCCTGAGCGCGGCTGATTCAAGCAGGCAGTAATGCAATCTAAATGTGGGAGGGGGCTTGCTCCCGATAGCGGTGGGTCAGTGTCAGTTGTATTGACTGATCCATCGCTATCGGGAGCAAGCCCCCTCCCACAGTGGTTTATGGTGGGCTTGAAATGGCGTTCATACCGCCCAATCTATTGATTTGCAAAGCACCCGCAATCACAGCTTACCCATCGCCCGGCGCTCTGCTAAAATGCGCCGCCTTATCCGTACGTAGGCTGCACTGTGCCATTTACCTGGGTTGATTGGGCGATTGTTGCCATCGTCGCCATCTCCGCTTTGATCAGTCTGAGCCGCGGCTTCGTAAAAGAAGCACTGTCGTTGCTGACCTGGATCATTGCAGGAGTCGTAGCCTGGATGTTCGGTGGTTCACTGTCGGTCTACCTGGCTGGGTACATCGAGACACCTTCGGCTCGCGTCATCGCGGGCTGCGCCATCATGTTCATCGCCACGCTGCTGGTGGGGGCAATGGTCAATTATCTTATTGGCGAGTTGATACGTGTCACCGGCCTCTCCGGGACCGATCGATTTCTCGGCATGGCCTTCGGCGCTGCGCGTGGCGCGTTGCTGGTGGTCGTGGCGGTCGGGCTGTTGAGCCTGGGGCCGGTACAGCAGGATTCGTGGTGGCAGGAGTCGGTACTCGTGCCAAAATTTCTATTGGTTGCAGATTGGTCCAAGAACCTCATCCTGGGGTGGAGCAGTCAGTGGCTGGCCAGCGGAATCAGCGTACCCGCTGATCTTCCGTTCAAGGAACACCTCTTGCCGGCGCAAACGCCTCAGTAAGCTGTGTTCAGTCAAGATTCATTAAGTAGGGGTTGCGTCGCATGTGTGGCATCGTCGGTATCGTCGGTAAGTCGAACGTCAATCAGGCGCTGTATGACGCGCTAACCGTCCTCCAGCACCGCGGCCAGGACGCTGCCGGTATTGTGACCAGCCACGACGGCCGGTTATTCCTGCGCAAGGACAATGGCCTGGTGCGTGACGTGTTCCATCAGCGTCACATGCAGCGCCTCGTCGGGCACATGGGCATTGGCCATGTGCGCTACCCGACTGCCGGTAGCTCGACCTCGGCCGAGGCTCAACCGTTCTACGTCAACTCGCCTTATGGCATTACCTTGGCGCACAACGGCAACCTGACCAACGTTGAACAACTGGCCAAGGAGATTTACGAATCTGACCTGCGCCACGTCAACACCAGTTCCGACTCGGAAGTGCTGCTCAACGTGTTCGCCCACGAGCTGGCCCAGCGCGGCAAGCTGCAGCCGACCGAAGAAGACGTGTTCGCCGCTGTTACTGACGTGCACAACCGTTGCGTCGGTGGCTACGCGGTAGTGGCCATGGTCACCGGTTATGGCATCGTCGGTTTCCGCGACCCCCATGGCATCCGCCCGATCGTGTTCGGCCAGCGTCACACCGACGAAGGCGTCGAGTACATGATCGCGTCCGAAAGCGTGTCCCTGGATGTACTGGGCTTCACCCTGATCCGCGACCTGGCGCCGGGCGAAGCTGTCTACATCACCGAAGACGGCAAGCTGCACACCCGCCAGTGCGCCGTGGCGCCGAAGCTCACCCCATGCATCTTCGAGCACGTCTACCTGGCGCGTCCGGATTCGATCATCGACGGCGTTTCGGTCTACAAGGCGCGCCTGCGTATGGGCGAGAAACTCGCCGAGAAGATCCTGCGCGAGCGTCCTGAGCATGATATCGACGTGGTCATTCCGATTCCGGACACCAGCCGTACCGCTGCCCTGGAACTGGCCAACCATTTGGGCGTCAAGTTCCGCGAAGGCTTCGTCAAGAATCGCTACATTGGCCGTACCTTCATCATGCCTGGCCAGGCTGCACGCAAGAAGTCGGTGCGCCAGAAGCTCAACGCCATTGAGCTTGAGTTCCGTGGCAAGAACGTGATGCTGGTGGACGACTCCATCGTGCGTGGCACCACCTGCAAGCAGATCATCCAGATGGCCCGCGAAGCCGGGGCGAAGAACGTGTACTTCTGCTCCGCAGCGCCTGCGGTGCGTTACCCGAACGTGTACGGTATCGACATGCCGAGCGCCCATGAGCTGATCGCACACAATCGTTCGACCCAGGACGTGGCCGACCTGATCGGCGCCGACTGGCTGATCTACCAGGACCTGCCAGACCTGATCGAAGCGGTCGGCGGTGGCAAGATCAAGATCGACCAGTTCGACTGTGCCGTGTTCGACGGCAAGTACGTGACCGGTGATGTCGACGAGGCTTACCTGAACAAGATCGAGCAGGCGCGCAACGACTCGTCCAAGATCAAGACCCAGGCGGTCAGTGCGATCATCGACCTGTATAACAACTGAGTAACAACCGGCCCTGAGGGGCCGGTTTTGTATCTTAAATAAAGTATTGAGTAAGGAGTCGCAGCATGAGTCAGGAATGGGATGCCGGTCGGTTGGACAGCGACCTCGATGGCGTAGCTTTCGATACCCTGGCTGTGCGCGCCGGCCAGCACCGTACCCCGGAAGGTGAGCACGGCGACCCGATGTTCTTCACCTCCAGCTACGTGTTCCGTACCGCCGCTGACGCTGCTGCGCGGTTTGCCGGCGAAGTGCCGGGTAACGTGTATTCGCGCTACACCAACCCGACTGTGCGTGCGTTCGAAGAGCGCATCGCGGCCCTGGAAGGCGCCGAGCAGGCCGTGGCGACCGCCACCGGCATGGCGGCCATCCTGGCGGTGGTGATGAGCCTGTGCAGCGCTGGCGACCATGTACTGGTATCGCGCAGCGTGTTTGGCTCGACCATCAGCCTGTTCGAAAAGTATTTCAAGCGCTTCGGCATCGAAGTGGACTACGTGCCCCTGGCAGATCTGTCCGGTTGGGATGGGGCCATCAAGGCCAATACCAAGCTGTTGTTCGTCGAGTCGCCTTCCAACCCGCTTGCCGAGCTGGTAGATATCGCCGCGCTGGCCGAGATCGCCCACGCCAAGGGCGCGATGCTGATCGTCGACAACTGCTTCTGCACCCCGGCCTTGCAGCAGCCGTTGAAGCTGGGTGCGGACATCGTGGTGCATTCGGCGACCAAGTTCATCGACGGCCAGGGTCGTTGCATGGGCGGCGTGGTGGCTGGCCGCAGCGAGCAGATGAAAGAAGTGGTGGGCTTCCTGCGCACCGCCGGCCCGACCCTGAGCCCGTTCAACGCCTGGATCTTCCTCAAGGGCCTGGAAACCCTCAGCCTGCGCATGAAAGCCCATTGCGCCAATGCTCAGGCCCTGGCCGAGTGGCTGGAGCAGCAGGACGGTATCGAGAAAGTGCACTACGCCGGGCTCAAGAGCCATCCGCAACATGCATTGGCCCAACGCCAGCAGCGTGGTTTCGGCGCGGTAGTGAGCTTTGAAGTGAAGGGCGGCAAAGACGGCGCCTGGCGCTTTATCGATGCGACGCGCCTGATTTCCATCACTGCCAACCTGGGCGACAGCAAGACCACCATCACTCACCCGAGCACCACCTCCCACGGGCGCCTGGCGCCGCAGGAGCGTGAAGCCGCCGGTATCCGTGACAGCCTGATCCGCATCGCGGTGGGCCTGGAAGATGTCGCTGACTTGCAGGCAGACCTGGCCCGCGGGTTGGCGGCCTTGTGATCGAGTGGTCTATGGAGGCTGCAGCGGCCACTAACGGGCGCGTTGCGCTGGTAACGGGGGCGGCGCGCGGCATTGGCCTCGGTATTGCCGCGTGGCTGATCAGCGAAGGCTGGCAGGTGGTATTGACTGACCTGGACCGCGAGCGCGGTTCCAAGGTGTCCAAGGTGCTGGGCGAGAATGCCTGGTTCATCACCATGGATGTGGCCGACGAGAAGCAAGTCGCCCAGGGTGTCGCCGAGGTGCTGGGGCAGTTCGGGCGCCTGGATGCGCTGGTATGCAATGCGGCAGTGGCCGATCCGCGCAATATCACCCTGGAAAGCCTCGATCTGGCCCACTGGAATCGCGTACTGGCGGTGAACCTCAGCGGGCCGATGCTGCTGGCCAAGCATTGTGCACCTTACCTGCGCGCCCACGGCGGTGCCATCGTCAACCTGGCGTCGACCCGGGCCCGTCAATCGGAGCCGGACACCGAAGCCTATGCGGCGAGCAAGGGTGGCCTGCTGGCCCTGACCCACGCCTTGGCCATGAGCCTGGGCCCGGAAGTGCGGGTCAATGCGGTCAGCCCCGGCTGGATCGATGCCCGTGATCCTGCTGCGCGCCGTGCCGAGCCGCTCACCGACGCCGATCATGCCCAGCACCCTGCGGGCAGGGTGGGCACGGTAGAGGACGTGGCGGCGATGGTAGCCTGGTTGCTGTCGCGTCAGGCCGGGTTTGTCACCGGGCAAGAGTTTGTGGTGGACGGTGGCATGAGCAAGAAGATGATTTATAGCGAGTAGGGCGGGGTAGCTGTCTTGAAGTGATTTTGTCTTTTTCAGAAAAACTTCAAGCGGGCTATTGACTTAGGTCCGCTACCTGCGTAAATTTCGCGGCCTCAACGAAGCAAAGGGTGATTAGCTCAGCTGGGAGAGCATCTGCCTTACAAGCAGAGGGTCGGCGGTTCGATCCCGTCATCACCCACCACTTCTTGAGAGTCTTGCTCCAGGGCAAGACGCAACGTTAAAGGTTGCACCGACGCGCAGCGGTAGTTCAGTCGGTTAGAATACCGGCCTGTCACGCCGGGGGTCGCGGGTTCGAGTCCCGTCCGCTGCGCCATATTTTCCAGGTTCGATGTATCGGGCTTGAGATTGAACAACCCAGGTTGATCGATCAGATGTTTAAAGGTGGTTGAGGCTGTACGCTCAATCAGCCAAGCGATACGCAGCGGTAGTTCAGTCGGTTAGAATACCGGCCTGTCACGCCGGGGGTCGCGGGTTCGAGTCCCGTCCGCTGCGCCATATCTGCCTCAAGGCCCACTGAACGCCTTGAAGCACAAGAAAGCCACTGGCTGACTTGATCCGATAGCAAAGACCCTGGTCGAAAGACCGGGGTTTTTTGTGTCTGGCGTTTGTAAAACCTCACCATCGTGTTCGCAGCTGCGAACGCCAATCTCTTGAACGACGCCAATACCCCGCATTCACAGGCAAACGGCCGACAGATCGTATCGATCTTGTCGGTCGTTTTGCATTGTTGTGTCAAAAAATTTCCATGTGGTTATTTGCCGCAGGCGCAGAAACCTTTAAAGTTAACCCTTCGGTCAACTTTGCACTGTCATCATGGCCTTTTAGTTCGTCCAGAAAGGCTTCTGCAAGTCTCCAGATTCGCTGCACTTAACCATAAGGGCGGATGTATAACCGCTCAGAGGATGATCCATGTCCAACCGTGAAATAACCCGGCGCTCGTTCCTCCAGGGCGGGCTGGTGGCGGGTGTGAGCGTCACGCTCACGCCGCTCAGCACCCAGGCGCTGGCGGCCTTGATGGAAAACAGCGTCACCGTGCCCTCCGAAAAATGGCTGGGCAATAACGGCAAGGCGCGCCAGCGTAACGATGCCTTGTCGAAAGTCTGCGGCAGCAAAGTCTTCGCCCGCGACATTCGTTCCAAGGACATGCCCGGCTGGCCTGCGCAGCAAGGTCACGCCATGCTGCTCAAGACCACCAAGGCCGACCATATCTATGCGGGCTACGACCTGGCGTGGCTCGGCGCCGGCCTGCAGCCGGACCGTATTGTTACCGCTGCCGACCTGGACAACGACGGTATCGTGTTCCCGGAAGAACATGCTCCGGATCCATTGTTGCCAGAAGGCAAGGTGCCGATGTTCATCGGTCATCCGGTGGCGATCCTGATCTGGAACGATTTCGAGCGGTTCCGTCAGGCAAAAAACAAACTCAAGTTCAATGACAAGGCGATTCGTTACGGCGCCAAAGTGCCGTACTACGAAGGCGACCCTTACGGTAGCTTTCGCTATGTACGCGTTGGCGGCCCGACCTCGGCAGATGAGGATGAATTCGCCAGCCTCAAGGATTCGATCCTGTTCCCGATGCTGAAAAACCGGCGCCCAGTGTGGAATTCCCAACCAAACCTGCACGGCAACCTGACCGAGCGCGGTCTGTTCTACGCCGACCGCATGAAGAGCCAGCTCAACACACCACCGGATAACTGGCTGGTGTTCGACGAGCGCTACAAAACCCCGTCGATCGAACCGGCCGCCATGGAGCCGGATAACGGCAACGGCTGGTACGATCCAGCGACCAAGACCCTGCACTTTGTGGTGGCCACCCAGTGCCCATTGGAAGTTGCGACCGAAACCGCAAAAATGATCTCGCCTTCGCGTTTCGGCTTGGCCAACCTGAACATGCACCCCGGTTATACCGTGGGTTACGGCTCCAAAGACCACAATATTTTTGTCTACTACGCTGCCCTCGCAGCCTTGTATGGCGGCGGCGTGCCGGTGCGTCTGGCCAATGACCGTTACGAGCAGTTCCAGAGCGGCATCAAGCGTCACTCGTTCGACATCCGCTACCAGTTGGCTGTCGACAAGAACGACCACAGCTTCAAGATCTTCCTGGCTGACATGAGCGTCGACGGCGGTGGCCGGATCAACTACAGCCCATCGGTCGCCGCAGTAGGCGCCACGGCTGCGCAATCGATCTACTACATGCCGCAGAACGATCTGCAAGTCACCGCCTATCACTCGCGGGGCGTTGAAGCCGGTTCGATGCGGGGGTACGGCACCCTGCAGAGCATGGCCGCGACGGAAATGATGGTCGACGAAATCGCCGGTCGCCTCGGTGTGGATGCCATCGAGCTGCGTCGCAAGAATGCCCTGCGTTCGGGCATGAAGAACACCCAGGGCGCCATTCCTGCCGGAGCCTTGCGCCTGCACGAAATTCTCGACAAGGCCGCTGTGCACGACGTGTGGAAGAACCGTGACGCGATCAAGAAACAACGCGAAGCCGCTGACCCGGATAACTGGTACGGCGTCGGTTTCGCCATCTGCCAGAAAGACTTCGGCACCGGTTCCGAAGCGCCGATGGCCAGTATCGAATTCAACGCAGACGGTCGCATCAGCCTGCGCCACATCGGTATCGAAATCGGCACCGGCATGTCTACCTCGCAGTCGCTGGTGGTCGCTGATTTCCTCGGCAGCCCGGCACACGAGGTGAAGACCGGCGAAACCGAATGGAAGGAGATGCAGCTGATCACCAGCGGCAACCCTTACATCATGAGCCAGGCCGAGCAGGACAACCTGCTGCGCAACCCGCGGTGGGTTGGCAAGCTCGCTTCGGCGTCTTCGGCCACCAACTCGGCGTATTACTTCAGCCACGCCACCCGTGAAGCGGCACGCGTGCTTTTCAACCATGGTTTGTGGCCGGCGGCGCTGGAGATCTGGCGTCAGGGTCCGTTCGGCGGCCAGGCCAACCCTTATGTGGTACGTCGTGAAGATGCGCATTGGGTCGACGGCAAGCTCACCGCCAACGGCATGCAGCCGTTGAGCTTTGAAGCGCTGGCCAAGCGCGCCCACGAGCGTGGCCTGGTCACCGCTGCCACTGTCCACGGGTTCAACCGCTGGAGCTGGGCAGAGGCTGAATACAGCATCGACGGCGTGCGCGAGCGTCTGCCCCTCGACGGTCTGGCGGTGAAGTACGGCGACGGTGCACCGAAAGCCAAGCAAGCGCTGATGAGCACCGCCGGTTTCCACCTGTTGGACCGCCAGAACATCAGCTACCCCGCGACGCAGTTGAACAACGCTGCCGTGACTTACTACAGCCCGGTGGCCACATTGGTCGAGTTGAAGGTCAACAAGAGCTCGGCGCAGGTCGATGTGCTCAATCACCATTCGTGGATCGAGTGCGGCCGTGTGCTGGTAGAGGAATTGGTTAAAGGCCAGCTCGAAGGTGGTGTCGCCATGGGTATCGGTCACGCGTTGATGGAGGAGATGCCGCTGTACGAAGGCGGGCCGGGGGAGGGCGACTGGAACTTCAACCGTTACCGTCTGCCGATGGCGCGTCACGTAGCCGTGTGGAAGCAAACGTCGGAGATTCTGCCGGCGTTATCGCCAAGCGACCCGTCCAAGGGGATCGCTGAAGTGGTGATGATCCCGATCGTCGGGGCCATCGGTAATGCCGTGGCGCATGCCATCGGTAAACGTGTTCGCGACCTGCCAATCACGGCTGCGCGCATCAAGGAGGCCCTCAATGGCTGACCGTCCGCTTCAACTGACCCTCAATGGTCAATCCGTCGGCCCGGTGGACATCCCTGATGACCTGCCGATGATCGATTACCTGCACGAATACAAAAACCTCACCGGCTCGCGTCTAGGCTGCGGCCAGGGTATTTGCCACGCTTGCGTGGTGATCGTCGACAACCCGGACGGCACCAGCGAAGAAGTGCGTACTTGTATCACTGGCGCGCATTACTTCGAAGGCAAGAAAGTGCGCACCATCGAATCCCACGCCAAGCGCGACGAGTCGGGGCAGGTCACAGAGCTGAATCCGATCCAGCAGCGCTTCGTCGATGAGTTCGCGTTCCAGTGCAGCTACTGCGCGCCGGGTTTCGTCAACGCGGCAACGGTGCTGGTGGAAAAGCTGCAACGCCAGCCGATTGTGCAAAGCCAGCTGGAGCAGGTTATCGAAGACAGCCTGGGCCATCACATCTGCCGGTGCACCGGGTATGTGCGTTACTACAACGCCACCCGCAACGTGCTGAACGATCTCGGCCTGGTCAAGGAGGGTTAGACATGAAGCTATTTCTGACCCGCCTGACCCTGGCGGTCGGCCTGGCTGCGCCGGTGTTGTTTGCCCATGCCGATGATCAGGTCAAGCGCGGTGAATACCTCACCCGCGCAGCTGACTGCATGGCGTGCCACACGGCACCGGGCGGCGCGCCATTTGCGGGCGGCCTGCCGATCGTCTCGCCGTTCGGCACGATCTATGGCACCAATATCACACCGAGCAAAGAGCACGGCATCGGTTTGTACAGCGATGAGGAGTTCTTTGCGGCGCTGACCGAAGGCAAGCGTCGCGACGGTGCGCATTTGTATCCGGCGATGCCATACACCTCGTACCACCTGATGCCCCGTGAGGATTCGGACGCGATTCATGCGTACCTGAAAACTATCGAGCCTATCGAGCGCGCAGCGCCAGAGACCCGCCTGAGCTTTCCGTTCAACGTGCGCCTGGGCCTGATCGGCTGGAACCTGCTGTACGGCAAAGCCCTGGAACTGGAGCCAGCCGAAGGCAAGAGCGACGCCTGGAAACGCGGCCAGTACATGGTCGAGGTACTCGGCCATTGCGGCGAATGCCACACACCTCGCGGCCTGCCGGGTGCGATGCAATTGGACAAGCGCCTGACTGGCGGCATTCTCAATGGTTATCTGGCGCCGAGCCTGCTCGCCACTGACCTGGCGGCTCGCGGCTGGAATGAGCAGGACCTGGCCACATTCCTCAAGCACGGCATGAGTGCCCAAGGCACGATGTTCAACGAGATGTTCCCGGTGTTCCATAACAGCACCCAGGGCTTGAGCGATCTGGATCTGGCCGCGATGGCGACGTTCCTGCTGGGCGATAAACCGCCGGCAGCCAAAGCGCTGGTCGAAGTGCCGATGGATAAACTCAGCCCGAGCGCTCAGCGCGGTCGTCAGGAATACCTGAACGTCTGCGCCGGTTGCCATGCTGCGGGTGGTGAAGGCAAACCCCACATCGCGGTGGCCATGCGCGGCAACACCACGCTGCGTCTGGAAGACCCGCGCAACCTGCTGCGGGTGATCGAGGACGGTATCGGCGAGCAGAAGTTTTCCGGCTTCGAGCACATGCAACCGATGCCGGGGTTCGCCGGGAAACTCAGTGCGCAACAGCTCACCGATCTGCTCAACTACCTGCGTCAGGGCTGGGGCGGCCAATCGGCTGAGCTGGCCGTCAGCGATGTGCAGAAGCTGCAAGCCCAGGCGCCGTCCGTCGAACACAAGGCGCATTGACGGCAGTGTAGAAAGCGCTCAACCCGTGTGGGAGCGAGCAAGTCGCTCTCACACGGGATGTGTGTCTACATTCCGAACTTATCACGCAGCCCGTAATACCAAGCCCCCAGCGCCGCAAATGGCGTGCGCAACAGCTGCCCACCCGGGAACGGGTAGTGCGGCAGGTCGGCAAACGCATCAAAACGCTCTGCCTGACCTCTTAGCGCTTCTGCCAGCACCTTGCCTGCCAGGTGCGTGTACGTCACGCCATGGCCGCTGCAGCCCTGTGAATAATAGATGTTGTCGCCAAGGCGGCCGACCTGCGGCAGTCGCGACAGCGTCAGCAGGAAATTGCCGGTCCAGGCGTAATCGATCTTCACATCCTTCAACTGCGGGAACGCCTTGAGCATTTTCGGCCGGATGATTGCTTCGATATTCGCCGGGTCCCTGGCGCCATACACCACGCCGCCGCCGAAGATCAGGCGCTTGTCGCTGGTGAGGCGGTAGTAGTCGAGCAGGTAGTTGCAGTCCTCGACACAGTAGTCCTGCGGCAACAAGGTCTTGGCCAGTTCGTCGCCCAGTGGTGCGGTGGTGATCACCTGCGTGCCACACGGCATCGATTTGGCCGCCAGCTCCGGCACCAGGTTCCCCAGGTAGGCGTTGCCTGCGACGATGATGAATTTGGCCCTGACCCTGCCTTCGGCGGTGTGCACCACAGGGTTGGCACCGCGCTCGATGCGCACCGCACCCGATTGCTCATAGATCGTACCGCCCAGGGACTCAACCGCGGCCGCTTCGCCCAGCGCCAGGTTGAGCGGGTGGATGTGCCCGCCGCTCATATCCAGCAAGCCGCCGACATAGTTGTCACAGGCCACCACCTCGCGGATGCGGCGTTCGTCCAGCAACTCCAGTTGCGTATGGCCGTATCGTTCCCACAGGCGCTTCTGCGACTCCAGGTGTCCCATGTGCTTACTGTTGAGTGCGGCGAACACACCGCCGTCCTTCAAGTCGCACTGGATCTGGTACTTGGCTACGCGCTCGCGAATGATCCTGCCGCCTTCAAAAGCCATCTGCCCGAGCAGTTGCGCTTGCTTAGGGCCGACACTGCGCTCGATCACATCGATATCGCGGCTGTAGCTGTTGACGATCTGCCCACCATTACGGCCTGATGCACCAAAGCCGACCTTGGCTGCTTCCAGGACTGTCACGCGAAAGCCGTTCTCCAGCAGGAACAGCGCGCTCGAAAGCCCGGTATAGCCGGCACCAATCACGCACACATCGGTTTCGACTTCACCTTGCAGTGTCGGGCGAGGTGGAACTGCATTGGCGGAAGCGGCGTAATACGACTGGGGGTAGGGGGTGTTCGCCATCCTGGAACCTCTGTTTTATATTTTTTACGAGTGCGGCGATCCTACCTGAGTTGAAAATTGCCTGCCAGCCACCGGAAAATCACAGGCGTGCCCGGCGCAAATAAAAAATTCGCATATTCATAGGCTTAGCTGCAAAAAAGATGTTGACACCCCTCCGGAATTCCGTAGAATGCCGCCTCACAGCAGGCACGTAGCTCAGTTGGTTAGAGCACCACCTTGACATGGTGGGGGTCGTTGGTTCGAGTCCAATCGCGCCTACCAAACAAAATCCGCTCTGCTGGGCGGTGTGAGGGGGAATCCGAAAGGGTTCCCCTTTTTCTTTGCCTAAGAAAACGTTCACAAATTATAGGCTTCGTTCACACAAGGCAATGTGAACGTAGATCTTTACGTCCCCTGTTCACACTCATATTTGTGAACGACTCTACCTAACCCATTGATATACATGGCTCGTTCACTATCTTGTCTAGGTGGTGGTACGTTCGCAGGCTCACTCCCTTGCCCGTTGTTCGTACCTCACAAGGGCAGGCTGTCTAACCAACTGAGCTACGTGCCTGCTGTGAGGCGGGTACGCCTGTCGGCCACGCTCAACACCCATCTCTGTGGTGAATCCTGAACGCTCTGTGTGCTGCTGTAGGGCTGGCGGGGCATCTCTCTAGGGGTGGGGCAGGGGGGGTGGGGTGGGGTGCTTATATATGCAATGGTGCTTCTGAATTTCTGGCGGAAATTACACGCTCATGGAATGATGGCGTATTGCTCTCAGTAGAGAAGGTCAATGTATATACGCACAGTAATTCTGGCGCTGGGAATGACAGCTAGCATTGGCTTAAGTGCTGCGGATGAGGTTGACGCAAAGGTTGAGAGTCTCATGGCTTCGATTGATGAGGCTTGTCAGGGGTATGCCGAAGTTTTAACAGGCGTAAAGTGGGATTTAATCGCTGATACGGCCCGTAAGAAGGGGGCAGTGGTGACAGGTTCTCATAGGCAGGCCCTATACGATATGCAATTCGATCAATGCATGATTGTCCGCAAGATACAGATGCTTGAGATTTTTAAGGCGTCGACTTCGGAGGGGGAGTGGGCTAAGGCCGGGGGCGACCAAACTCTTGTTGATCTACGTAGCAAGCTATCACGGACAATAGGCATGGGGATATAAATTGTCAGTTGACATGGTTTAGTTACTTTGCTAAATATTGCATTCAGGCAAACGGGCCTAGCTGAAATTAGCCAACTGTATGTCTCAGAGAGTGAGGCGCTGATTGGACAGTAGCTGCTTTTGCGAACCTTAAATGGTGTAGTTGAGTGGTGAAAGCTTATCGGACCACGGGAGGATGGTTGGTAGAACTCCCCCGCTATACACCAGCGCATAGGGTGTAAGCTTACCCCTTCTGGCTTGGTTAGAAGGGCAGGTGACTGGTAGCTGAACTATCAGGCATAGAGGGCCTAGCCCCTATGAAGAACGGCCAGTGTGGTAACGCATTGAGCACCCCTGAGGGGCATCTAGGTAAGTCTAGAATCTGAGCATCACGCTCTATCTGTCCTTGCTATGTCCAATGCCTACTATTTTAAATTGAACGCTAGCCTCCAGGGTCAATGCACCCCTCCTATCTTAATAAATAATTATACTGATTTGCTGTCTACAAGCTTCATTCGTCGAACATCTGCTGCATATTCTTCTTGAATGCGTTTAGCAATGGCTGTTTCGCGCTCAACTTCTAATTTACGTGGTCGTCCTACTGGTCTTGCGCTACCTGTAACCTTGAGCATTTCCTTTACAGCGCTGATGTTTCCGTTGACTAGCTCTTGTTTCAATATCTCAATTGATTTGTCATGCCAGTAGATGCGGTGTTCCTCTTTCCATCCCTGATCATCTGCAAAGGTATCCAGGGTAAGCATACTAATCCCCAAACGCTTAGCTAATACGCAGTGGGAGTTTGTCTCAATGTATTCTGTCTTGTCTTCTTGTGTGAAATTCATAGTCTGGCTCTGTGTCGGATCATTACGAATAGGGAAAGTGAATAGCTTATGGTATTAAGCGCTATAGCGGTCATGCTGTAATCTTACTTGATCTGAAGGATTACTTGTTGGGTGTACTGTAGGCAAAGTAGTATGGTTAAGATAAGTGTCACGCTTTAGTTTGCTCTTGCGATCTCAATCTCTCGGAGGTCTAGCCTCGAGATGTATCCTACTGCCTGTAGGTTGAGACGTTCCTTAACCGCAATATCATAAAGGGCCTTGGGATTACCATGCTTGGAGATTATCTTTCTGGCTAGCCCCCTCTGAATAACGATGCTACGTATAACTGTGGATCTTAGATCTGGAATTCTGATGATATCATTGTCTGACATTCTATGGTCCTTGATTGGTTGTTGTCTTAACGTCACTGCGTGACAGAAGCAAAAGCGAGTGCACGCCACGGAGTGGCATACGCATAAGAAAAGATCAAGAGCTATACACTGGTAGGTACTCTGCTTTTGATCCCTCTTTAATGCGTGCTCTTTGTCGGCTCTGCCGACGTCGCTCTTGATCTTACGTGGGTGAGAGTGTGTAAAGTCGCTTAGAGTATCTTTAAGGGGAATTACACAGTCTGCTTCAACCATAAGCTTACAGTTCTATTGCTGACACCTATAAGGTTAGCGATCTTCCTTGCAGACAACCCATTCGATGATAACCCTTTGGCAATTAGGATGTTGTTTTCTAACTTGCTCCGTGAGCGTGTGTGAGGTGCTGGTCGAGTAAGGTCTTTTAGGATTAGATGATTGCCCCTAAGATCGAATGCCAGGTGTCGTGCTGATTCCTCTGTTGGTACAAAGTGAACCGTAGGTCTATCATTGGTGAATGTCCTGATACTACTGCGTGTAGCAGCTTGGAATATTAACTCTCTGTAGCGTTCGTTGCGCAGGGCTTGCTTGCCTATCACTGAACAGATAGCCATCTTAGCCAACATCTCAGAGTTGTTCTGATCATCAACAGGGTTAGGGTTGCCATGAATCAATGACAGCGTATGGTGTACGTCTGAGTATCCATTCAATCCTCTAGCGTCAAAGGGAATACGCAACACATTGGGATAGTCCTCGAAAGGAAACTTGCACCACTCATGAACCTGCACCAGGATGGGCTCACCTTGTACGAATTCTATAGCGTCACGTAATAGTGAATGACCATAGACTCTATCGTTCCATTCTTCAGCTACAGAACCATCAGGAAGCGTAAGAAGCATAGTCTTGCTAACCTTACTGCCACCAATCAACGGATAGATGTAACTTTCAAATTTATAGCGTCTGTATTTTGGTGTGAATTTAGACGCTGCAATGGTGTAGCCCTTGGTAAGGGCATGTTGATAGGCGAGGGTGCCAGTGACGTTAGCCCCTAAGATGTGTGTCTCAAGGGCGTGCTCATAGATGCCGCTCAAGTCAAAGTAATCTATGACCCGGACTTGCCATTTCCACTTGCGTTCCTTCTTGCTTAAATATTCCTTGATGAATACATCAGCTTTGCCCCTGAGTAGTGCGCCTAGGCAAGTTGTGATGGTTGACATTCCCTTGTCATCGATTACATCAGAGTAGATGGCTCGTGCTTCCTTGGTCATTCCTTGCTTGATAGACGCTTTGGTCGAGACGCTATCAATCTCAATGAATTTTTCCAAGAAGTTAGTATAAGCGTGGTCTCCAATATCTCTAGTAAGATTGTTGGCGACCGACGGAACCTCATCAATGACCACGATCCAATCTTGCAGGTAGCAAGGATCAAGGTCCAGTAAGGTCTTATGTGTGATGATTAGAACCTTGGGGTCATCTTCAAGCATGGAGAATTCTACAGTGTCGGTGACATGCTTGTGGGTGTCACTATTGATTACGCAAATGTGATTAATTCCGATAGCCTGGATGCGTCTAACGACATCCTTCGATAGGACCTTGGTAGGAACAGCGTACAGATATCGTTTGTAAGGCGCGGAGTCTAGCTCCCTGATGAATTGTTCTGTCTTGCCTGTGCCCGGTGTAGCTTCTGCTACGTAGATAACCTTGGACTCACTTAGGCTCAATCAGTTTTCCTTCTTTGATTAGGCTGTCTACCAGTTTGATAATGTTGCTTGGGTGTGTGAAGCCGCCTGTAAGCTCATCAGGTATAAAGTTGCTCCCGTTGATTGTCAATACCTGATAGTAGCCATACTGGCTCATCCCATACTCTACAGATTTATAGTCCCGAATGCCTGTGATGAGTTTGTTCTTCTGCTCAATGCTGCTATCAATTGCTCCTAGCTCAGATCGTCGCTCTTGCAGGTCTTTCAGGTCAGTGTCACTCATGTATGTGTTTCCCATTAATTACCTCCTTGATTATAGGTGGCGCGGATAGCAGCCATAAGTTCAGCTTGTTCCCTCTGCGTGGCTCCAGTGAGCATGCTTTTAGAGGTGCCTGTTATATTGCCTTGCTCATCACGTTGTAAAACGCTCTTCTTAGCTTGAGGGGCGAATGTCTGGTAAGCATTGTCAGCATCTATTAGCTGTCGGACGAGTGGGTCGGACTTATACATGTCGTCTGCCACTTGTTGCTTAGTAGCTTTCCACTGAGCTAATGCGTCCTTGGAAGAGGTGAGCGGGGTTCCTTTAGGAATGGGTGCATCCTCAACTAACTGGTAGCCACGATCAATAAGGTCTGTCAGCACTGCCATTGGAGTGTTACCTGTCTGCCGTGCAAGCTCTTTAATTTCGGTCATTGTGATGGTGTTCATATAGTTCCTTAGAGTTCGATGATTCTGTATTGGTAGGGAGCGGTGTGTAGTGGGCCAGACTTTCTACGCTCAATTACTCCGCCCGCTATAAGATCTTTGAGGATGTAATCTACAGCCCTTCGTGTAAGTGCTGTCGCCTTACCGAATTCGCTGACAGATAATGTTGTCCATCCTTCATCCTTGTGGCCGTTTTGAATCATTAAGTAGATCAATTTGCGAGTAAGGGTTTTTAGGCGCGCATGATGCAATGCCGCAATATCTTCTATTGTGGTAGTCATTTGTTTTCTCATCTGATGTTGGCAGGATTCAATGATTTTCAGTTGATGAGAGCGGGACCGCTAACCTGCACTCCCCTTGGTATGGAAATTACAGCCATCAAGAAATCATTGCCGATACTACCTATACTCATTTTTTGGGGTAAAAGTCTACAAGCATCCTGCGGATTAGTTTCTACCTGTAACCCTGAGTCATGCCCATCCCATTACTCCCCTCTAACCTAATGCCCCCGTAAGCCATCTATGATGGCCTACAGAGTCAGTTGGCTATACGGGTGGCAGTGCCTCCCCATCGTCGTCCCTGCTGCACTACAGGACGCTTAATCAATCAGGTGAAGTACATCCTTGGCGTTCAAGTGGGAGTATCTAGCTACAGACCTAGTATCCCTGTGCCCTGACACAATCATTATCTGAGCGTTGTTGAATCCCTTCTTGGCTACATTGGTAATGCGGGTGTGCCTCAACTGGTGAAGCCTGACGCTATCATCAAGGCCCGCCTTGTTCCTTGCCAACCTAACCGCCTGCGACACTGCATGAGGCGTGACGATAAATAGTCGTCCTTTGTGTGCCTTGTTCGTTACAGCGAGCCGCTGTGCCTCTTTCAGTAGCTCTATGGCTCGCATTGTCAGAGGCACAGACCTAGTGCCGTTCTTACCATCTACTACATCCGCAATACGCTCATCTAAGTGCAGGCATTGAGTTGTGAGCTTGAGTATTTCTGAGCGTCTCATGGCTGTCTCGTAAGCTACCTCCACGATGAGGGCCATGGTTGGGGATAGCTTGTTGAGCAACTGTCGAAGCTCGCCAGCACTGATTACCTTGTCGCTCGACTTGTCCGGCTTGGGTAGCGCTATGTCACTTACGGGGTTATGAATATCAATGAGCAGGCCACGCTTAGCGAACCTGAAGAAACGGGACATGAACGCTAGCTGTATGCGACAGGTAGCAGGCTTGACCGTCTGTAGACGCTTCAGCTTGAAGTCATTGACTAGCTGAGGGGTGATGTCATGGATTGACTGAGGGAAGGCAGCAAAGAGCTGATCAACAATCTTAATTGCATGGTCATAGCTACCCTTGCCCTTGAGCATGGTTTCGCAATAGGTCATGCCAAGGGTGTACAGGGTGTGCGTCTGATGAGTCTTGGTGACAGCCTCTAACTGGCCAGCCCATGCCTGGGCCAACGCTTGAGTGGGGAATGTTTTGGATTGCGGGGGGCTTCCTCTCAATCGAACCTGAGCGTTCCAGTTACCAGAGGGAAGGGAGCGAATGTTAGCCATGGTTGACGCCTCATAATGTGAATGGGCGTTTCCTTAGGGCTATAGGCTACGTGGCCTAGCGCTTAGCAGGGTGGCTCTTGACATGGTGGGGGTCGTTGGTTCGAGTCCAATCGCGCCTACCAAACAAAATCCGCTCTGCTGGGCGGTCTAGAAGGGCTCACCGAAAGGTGGGCCCTTTTTTGTTGCCTGAAATTTGGGCAATGGGCACCCTCAGACGCCTCACGGCGTTCTTTCAGGTTTGAAGGGTGGGTCAGCAGAACAGCGTAGCCACCGACAGCAGGCAAATTATCTGGGCGACCATCTGGCAGCGTATCTCGCCAATCGTTGTTGCCCTGTTACTCATTTGTCCGGCATACATAGCGCGAGCCCTCATTGTCGGCATAACACCGTGAACGAACTGCAGGTACACACAGCTGCATCATGGAGTATAGATCCTGTTTGGGAATTCATACGGCTGAACCGATGGTGAGTGCCTCGTCGGATCATCTACGCGACCTTTTCCCTATAAGCCTGGGTTGAACCTTCCCATGGCGCCCGATTGCGCGGTGCCATCCCCCACAAAAATTATTGGTTTGCAGCAACAATTTTTCTTGTTGGACACCCCCCGTCCCCAGGCAGCAAAGTTGCCGCCACAGACGCTCGACCTTCCGGGTCAACAATAAAAAACCGAGCCGACTGCACGCCACTTTCAAGCTGTGAGCCCTTTGCCCACATCCTGCTGTAATGGCGCCGCAGCGCGCACTAAAGGACCTCTCCGCCATGCAAACAGTTGTGAACTTATGGCCGTTGATCGGCGTACTTGTCATCGTGGTCGGCTTTGTATTGCGCTTCAATCCGCTGTTGGTGGTCACCGCGGCCGCCATCGCCACCGGGTTCGCCGCCCAGTTTCCGCTGGAAAAAATTCTCGCCACCATGGGCGATGGCTTCCTCCAGACCCGTGCCCTGCAATTGATTTTATTACTGCCGCTGGCGGTGATCGGCCTGTTGGAGCGCCATGGCCTGCGCCTGCATGCGCAGAACTGGATCGCCCGCTTCGAGCGCGCCACGGTTGGGCGTTTGCTGATCATGTATCTGTTTGTGCGTGAATCCACTGCCGCCATGGGGCTGACCAGCCTGGGTGGGCATCCGCAAATGGTGCGACCGCTGTTGGCTCCGATGGCCGAAGGTGCCGCGGAAAAACGCTACGGCAAGCTGCCGGACAAGCTGCGCCACAAAGTATTGGCCATGTGCGCGGCCACCGACAACGTCGGGCTGTTTTTTGGGGAAGATATTTTTGTCGCCTTCGGTGCGATTGCGTTGATGCATACCTTCCTGTTGGGTTCGGGCATTGATGTGGAGCCGTTGCACATTGCGGTATGGGGCATTCCCACGGCGATCTGTGCCTTCATCATTCACGCTATCCGCCTGCATCGTTTTGATCGACGCCTGACCCGAGAGATGAGCTCTGCCACCGCCCCGGTGGAGGCTGCGCAATGATCATTTCCATTCAATACCTGTACTGGCTGGCCGGTGTGCTGTTGCTGATCACTGCGGGCATGATCCTGCTCGATCGTTCCCATCCCAAGCGCTGGTCCAGCGCGCTGTTCTGGCTGCTGTTCGCCATACCTTTCCTGGTGGGGGAGCGCCTGCCTTCGGTGGTGATCGGCGTCGGTGTGGTGGTGATGGCGTTGATCGCTGGTCTGGGCGGTGTTGGTCGCGGCCAGCACACCGAATTGCACGACAAGGCGTCCCGCGCCAGTGCCGGGCGCCTGGGCCACAAGTTGTTTATCCCGGCATTGGCGATCCCGCTGACCACGGTGATTGGCTCGGTATTGCTCAAGCACACTGAAATCGGCGGTGTACCGCTGCTGGACCCGAAGAACACCACCTTTGTGTCCCTCGGCATCGGCTGCCTGATTGCCTTGGGCCTGGCCTGCTGGCTGACCCGCGATACGCCGGTACAAGCCTTGCGCGAATCGCGCCGCCTGACCGAGGCCCTGGGCTGGGCGATGGTGCTGCCGCAGATGCTGGCGATGCTCGGCTTGCTGTTCAATGAAGCCGGGGTGGGCACCGCTGTCGCCCACGTCACCACCACTTATATCAACCTGGATTACAAGTTGGTGGCGGTGATGGTGTATGTGCTGGGCATGGCCTTGTTTACCGTGATCATGGGTAATGGGTTCGCGGCGTTCCCGGTAATGACAGGTGGCGTCGGCGTGCCGGTACTGGTGGGGATTTATGGCGGCAACCCTGCGGTGATGGCGGCGATCGGCATGTTTTCCGGCTACTGCGGTACGCTGATGACGCCGATGGCGGCCAACTTCAACATCGTACCGGCAGCCTTATTGGAGCTGCCTGATAAAAACGCGGTGATCAAGGCCCAGATACCCACGGCGCTGATGATGCTGGTGGTCAATATCGTGCTGCTTTATCTGTTGATGTGAGGCTCATATGCAAACGGTGCTGCTGACGGGCTTCGAGCCCTTTGATAACGACTTGGTGAACCCCTCCTGGGAGGCGGCGCGACAGCTCGATGGCGTGCAAGTGGCCGAGGGTGTGCAAATTGTCGCGCGTTGCTTGCCGTGCGCATTTGCCACCGCAGGCGCGTACCTGGCCCAACTGATAAACGAGTTGAGCCCGGCGATGGTGATTGCTACCGGCCTGGCACCTGGGCGCAGCGAGATGTCCATCGAGCGGGTGGCGATCAATATCAACGACGCGCGCATCCCTGACAACCTCGGGCAACAACCGATTGATACGGCGGTGGTGGTCGATGGCCCGGCTGCGTACTTCTCGACGTTGCCGATCAAGGCCATGGTCAAGGCGCTGCGCGAGGCGGGCGTTGCAGCAGCGGTTTCGCAAACGGCGGGGACCTTCGTGTGCAACCAGGTGTTTTATCTTTTGCAGCATCGGCTGGCCGGCACCGGGGTGCGCAGTGGGTTTGTCCATGTGCCGAGCTTGCCGCCAGCGGGCCAGCCTTCCCTGGTTGAAGGCTTGCGGCTGGCGGTCTCTACGGCTTGGTTCATCCAGGCCGATGTGGTGGAAACAGGTGGGCAGGTGAGCTGACGGCTGGGCTGCGCATATAGGTGGGGCAACTTCGGCTATAGTTCACAAGCGTATCCACCTTGGAAAACCATCATGATCAAGTGCCCGAAGTTCGTGTCTATCGCGTTGTCCCTCGCGCTGTTTGCGGGTAGCGGTCTCGCCCTGGCTGATCCCGGTAATGGCAAGGGCCAAGGTAATAACCAGGGGGGGCAGGGTCAGGGTAATAACAAGGCTAATAACCCGGGAGGGAAGGGGCAGGGCAATAACAAAGGCAATAACCCGGTAGGACAGGGCTATGACAAACCCGGAGGCAAGGGCGCGTCGGGTGGTCATGGCCCCAGCGTTGATCGAGGGAGCGTACTGAATGTGTTGGGCGGCTATCGCGATTACTGGAGCCCGGGGCCCGCATTGCCGCCAGGTATCCAGAAGAACCTGGCGCGTGGCAAGCCGCTGCCACCCGGTATCGCCAAGAAGCTCGACGGCCGCCTGTTGGGACGGTTGCCCCATTACGATGGTTATGAATGGCAGCAAGCGGGAACCGACTTGATCTTGGTGGCCATTGCCACCGGTATCATCTACGAGGTGCTGAACGGGGCCTTGGATTGAGTGGGCGAGCTGTCACGCGTTGCGCTTTGGAAAAAACAATTCAAAGCACGTCACGCCGCCCTCACTGGTAACCCCATAGCGGCCGTTATGCAACTGCATGATGGTCGCCACAATTGACAGTCCCAGCCCGTTGGACTGGGACGAACATTCGCGGGATTCATCTACCCGGTAAAAGCGTTCGAACAACCTGGGCAAATGCTCGGCGGCAATGGTTTGGCCGTAGTTGCTGACCCTCAGGCGGATGCCTTCGGTCGTCGGGATTGCCTGGATATTCAGTTCGGTGTTCGGCGCGCCATACTTGATGGCATTGGCACACAGATTCGCCAGGGCCCGGCGCAGTAGCATCGGTTCAGCCCAGATCACACCTTCGCCCAAGCCGACGATGTGCATGTCCACATCACCGGCCAGCCCCTCGAAATAATCTGCGATGCGTTCCACTTCTTCCGCTGCGTCCAGCTCCTGGCGCTGGCGCAAGGCGCTGGCAGGGTCGGTACGGGCCAGGAACAACATGTTATCGAGCATCCGCGCCAGGCGTTCGAGCTCTTCGACGTTGGAAGCCAGCAGTTGTTGGTAACTCTCCATGCTGCGGCTCTGTTGCAGGGCGACCTGGGTTTCACCGAGCAAGTTGTTGATGGGGGTACGCAACTCGTGGGCCATATCGGTGGAGACCTGGCCCAGCTGGATAAAACCTTTGGCCAGCCGTTCAAGCATGGTGTTGAAGGAATCAATCATCGGCAGCAGTTCTTTGGGCGCGCCGTGGCTGTCGAGACGTTCGGCCAGGTTACTGACGCCGATGCCCTGTGCATGGCTGGCCAGGCGCCGCAACGGCAGCAGCCCACGGTGTACCAGCACATAACCGACCAAGGCGAGGATCACCGCTGCGATGCTGGCCAGGATGAACACGTTCAAGCGATAACGCGCGAGCATGGCCGTGCGTTCGGCCATCAGGCGCCCGACGGTGACTTGCAGGTTGCCCAGGTCACCAGTGTCGATGGACGCCGCTACGGTGGCGAACGGCACGCCGTTCACATCGAGGAAATGGTGCACATCGGCAAGCCCGAGCGCATGGTCTTTCGTCACGGGCGACACCGGGGGAATCTGGATGTTGCCAGGGTTCACCAGCAATAACGCTTGCTGCCCGGGTGCGGCGATGCTCAATACCGACTCACTGTTGCCCAGCATGTTCTGGAACAGCTCCGGCTTGGATTTGATCAGCTCCAGGGTGTTGCCGTCATTAAGCAGGTTGCGCAGTTGGTTGGCGCGCGAGATCAGCGCGGCGTCGTCACGCTTGATCAGTTCACGCTCCAGCTCGCGGTACAACGTCACGCCCAGGGTTGCCAGCAAGGCGAAGGCGAGCAAGGCGAAGATCAGCGCCAGGCGCAGGGTCAGGGAGTAGTGGCGATGACGGTTCATGGCTGGGTATCGAAGCGGTAGCCAATGCCCCGCACGCTGTGGATCAGCTTGAGCTGGAACGGGTCGTCGATTTTCAGGCGCAGGCGTCTGACGGCCACATCCACTACGTTGGTGTCGCTGTCGAAGTTCATGTCCCATACCCGCGAGGCGATCAACGAGCGGGACAGCACCTGGCCCTGGTGCGTGGCGAACAGGTGCAGCAGGGCGAATTCCTTGTTGGTCAGGGTAATGCGCGTGCCGGCACGGGTGACACGGCGCTTGAGCACGTCAATGTGCAGGTCGGCGATGTGCAGCTGTTCTTCCTCGCGGCTGGGGCCGCGGCGGTTGAGGGTACGCAGGCGTGCGACCAGCTCGGCGAAGGAGAAGGGCTTGATCAGGTAGTCGTCGGCACCCAGCTCCAGGCCTTTGATGCGGTCGGCGATATCATCCCGGGCGGTGAGGAACAGCACCGGCGTATCGGCTTCTTTACGCAGGCGGCGCAGCACTTCCCAGCCGTCCATCTTCGGCATCATCACGTCCAGCACAATCACGTCGAAGGGCGTCTCCAGGGCCTGGTGCAAACCATCCACGCCATCGCGGGCCAGGCTTACAGAGTGGCCCAGCTCCTGCAGGCCGTTGAGCAGGTAATTGCCGGCCTTGGGTTCGTCTTCGACTACGAGGATGTTCATGGCAGATGCCCCTGCTTCAATAAGTGGCGCAAGTGTAGCCCGATCAATTGTCACTGGCGCAACCGATGCCCTGGACCTGGTAATCCAGCACGTGTTCGCGTCCCTGGTGATCCAGGTAACGCAATTGCGCCGGTACGACCCCGCACTGGCCGTAGGTGTCGGTACTCGACACTACCTTGGCGACATCCAGGTGCACGAAGAAGCCGGTCTTGTCATGGATAACGCTAGAGGCTGGGGCCGTATCGGCAGCGAACGCGGAACCGGCGGCGAGCAGAGCGGAAAAACCGAGGGTAAACAGTTTCATGGTGGCATCTCTCGTTACGGATTGGCTGCCGCAGTGGCAGTGAGTCCACGGTAACCAGGTGACCCCAACAGCTAACCAACAGGATCATGACAAGTTCGTCATTGTTGGCTCGACACGAGCGCCCAGGCGCTCTGAGGATCGGGCCGTAGATGGCTCAGCGTTTACAAGCGTGAAGGTGATCCGTAGATTGCAGGGGTCCAGCTCATGAGGAAGCCGCGTAGTGTCCATCCCGAATCCAACTGTGTTTACCCGGCGCTATCGCGCCTTCCTGTTCGACATGGACGGGACGCTGCTTAACTCCATCGCTGCGGCCGAGCGGGTATGGAGCATCTGGGCGGAACGTCATGGCCTGGACGTGGAGGCGTTCCTGGGCACTATTCATGGCGCCCGCGCGATTGATACGATCAAGCGTCAGGCGTTGCCGGGTGTCGATCCCGAGGTGGAAGCCCGGTGGATCACCGAAGCTGAGTTGAATGACGTGGAAGGGGTTGTTGCGATTCCTGGCGCTGTAGAGTTTTTGAAGGGCTTGCCCATCGATCAATGGGCGCTGGTCACCTCTGCTCCAAAGGCGTTGGCGATGCGCCGACTGCAAGCGGCAGGCATTCCGGTGCCGGAAGTATTCGTGACGGCCGAAGATGTGGCGAGCGGCAAGCCAGATCCGGCCTGTTATGTGCTGGGCGCCCAGCGCCTGGGCGTGCCGGTGCAAGACTGCCTGGTATTCGAGGACGCCACGGTGGGCATCCGGGCGGGGGAGGCGGCGGGGGCGGATATCATGGTCGTGACCTCTGCGCACCTGACGCCGATGGTGACTGAGCATGCTTGTATCGAGGGATACAACGGGTTGCGGGCGCTACGCGACGATGATGGCTTGCTTTGCGTTCATCCGTTGACGTCTTGATGCACAGAAGGCCGAGCCTTTACCGGGCTCGGCCTCCTGTGCAGGCGACTGCTTGCAACCGGCTGCTTTTCATTCCCTGACGCGACAGCACCATTTCCCTGAGTATCTCTGTGGCGAGCCGGTTGATGGCTTCAGTGCCGTGATAATGCGCCCGCACGATTCCGGTAACCGCAAAATGATCGGTTTCCGGGCCGCTGAGAACGGCTGACAGGGTACCGTCGGCATGCAGGGTGCACTCAACCGTGTAGCTGGGCAGGCGGTCTGCCAAGGCCTTTTCGATTTGGGATTTGCTGAGCGTGTCCATCTGGTCCTGCACCTTTGACTGACTGTGCATGCCCAAGCATAGGTCTTGTTGCTCAACTGTAAATACCGGCGATCCGATAGCATGCAACGGTATCAGCGCAGGGTTTGCTGGTGGGCACGATGAGCTGCGCGTTGGCACAACTTGCGCAAAATAACCTTTTGGAGGGGTTTGAGGCAGAACACCAGCAAGTAGCCACACAGCAGAAGTGTCAAGTCCAGCCAGGCGTGGTCATCGGGAAAGGCCCGTTCAGCTTCCACTCTCAGCCCATACCCGAGCGCCAGGAAAACCAAGCCTATCAGCAGGGCGATCATCCAGGATCGGGTAACAAGTGGGGGCGTCGCGACTGGCCTCATCGACGTGCTCCTGAATGCACTCGGATGGCAGGAAAAAGCGTCACAAATTGGGCTGCGAATAGTTCGACAAGTTCCAGATACCCTGACAGTTTCATCTTGCAGCGAAGGGCCATGCTCAAGGTGCGCTGGCCACGCCGGAAAGCGCGATCAGGCTAATTGGGTTTTCGCCAGCCGTTACAATGAACGAAAAGGCTGGCTACTGAGGCGTTTCAAGGCGTCTGGTTTTTGTCGGGTGCAGTCAGGCCAGCCTGGATGCGCTGGTAAATCTCCTCGCGATGCACGGCAACATCCTTGGGGGCGTTGATGCCGATTCGTACTTGCTGGCCGCTAACGCCCAGGATGGTGATCGTAATGTCATCACCGATGTTTATGCTTTCACCGACTTTGCGGGTGAGTATAAGCATGGACTTCTCCTTGATTACTTTTAAGGACACATGTTTCAGACAGGGCAGGTGTCGGATGTGTGTAGCTTACTGCGAAGCGCTTCCCTGTGACTGCCTCTTTTAGGACGCATAGAGGCGACATTAATTCCCATGGCGGCATCATACAGGTCGCGATACATCATTCGCATTGTTTAAGCCAACGTTTATGACGGCCAGAATAGACAGTGAATGGTAAAGTCGCCTCTTTGAACCTCAAAGGAGCAGGGCAGTGCGTAAAGTAGCGATGGCAATTGTGGTGTTGACGTTGGCCGGATGCGGTGAAGGTAAATCGGTCGATGCCCCCAAGGCCAAGCCTGCCGTGACCGAAAGCCTGCCACAAACCGGTGCGATTGCCGCTCAGGAATGGGATCTATGGGTCGGCCCGCCGGACCACAAGCTGCAGGCGATCACTGACCTGACCGCCTGGTTGCTGGAGCATGGTTTCAGTTTTTACATCGTGAAGGTCGATGGCAAGGATGAAGTGCGGCTGGGCCCGTTCGCCACCAAAGCGGAGGCAGAAGCCAGGCAGGCGTTGCTTAACGAAAAGATGGCGAGGGCCAAGAAAACCGATACGGTGTCGGAGATCATCGAACACAAGGTCGCGCAGTAAGGGCCTGAGTGGGCGGCAGCCCCGCCCACATTCAGCCGCAGGCCTTAAGGTTCACCGGGCCGACAAACTCGTTGCCTCGTCCCATCACACAGGCCACGGTCTGGTTGCGCTGGCGCTCCCAGGTCTGCACCGGATAGGTCTTGTTCCAGGCTTCATACAGTTGCCGGTCCTGTTTCGACAGGCGCAGACCGTACTGCTTGCTCATGTAAAAATACGTGCGGGCAATCATTCCACGAATGGACGGGCGCGGCATGACCTTCTTGGCCTTGAAATCCACCTGGGTCAGGCATGAGCCGTACTGCCCGCTTTGTATCGGCAGCCAGCCAAAGCTGAAGTTGTTACGGTCGCCATTCACTTCGCCGATGCTCGGCACCAGGTTGTGCAGGTCAGCTTCGGCGCGTTTGAACACCTCGTCATGGCGCGTGCAGTTTTTTCGCCCGCCACTTTGCCAACATTGGCGCTGATGCCCGATTTGCCAGGCAGGCACGATGTGTTCCCACTCGATGCGCGCAGCGCGGTTGGCGTTTTTGCGTGGGATGTAGCCACAGGCCTTCAGGTCCACACGATTACCCGTGTACTTACACCCGCAGTAGAACTCGGTGGATTGCGGGGCGTAGAGCTTCCAGGCAATTTTCTTGGCTTCGCTGAAGGTTCGAGGTGCTTGGGCGTGGGCGGTGATGGTAAAAAACAGACAGCACAGGGCAATAAAGCGGGCACTCATTCAATCAATCTTCCTTCGGCACAACCCAGAAAATCTGCACGCCGCCGTCATCCCGATAGGCCAGGGTGACATTGTCGTTTTCAGCAATTTCTTCCAGAAGACGCTGCCACTCGTCTTCCGGCTCATCGGGTAAACGGAAGATCAAGGCTGCCTTGGCTTTCTGCGCGTTGGTCGAATTGATGATTTTTTGCACGCGAATGGCCAGGCGCTGGTAGGCGTCAGGCGATGCGGGTACTGCGGACGAGGGCTTTGCCACGGAGCATTCCTTAATAGGCTGTACGCACATACAGTATTTAAATGTAGGCGATTTCGCAACTGCTTAAATTTCAAGAAGTTGGTCTGACAGCGATTAAGGGAGTTTGTTGAGAGGTGGGACAAAGGAACTGTAGGAGCGAGCTTGCTCGCAAAAACGTGATAGCGCCGCAATAAGTCAGGCTTTGCGCGTTATCGTTAGCGTTCTTCGCGAGCAAGCTCGCTCCTACAGGTAGATCACCAGGAATCAGTATTCCCAGAACATCCGTTGCAGTTCCTTGCTGTCCTGGGTCTTGGTCAGGGCGACCATTGCCAGGATGCGGGCTTTCTGCGGGTTCAGGTCATGGGCAGCAACCCAGTCATATTTGTCGTCTGGTTGTTCCGCGTTACGCAGGACGAAACCGCCGGCATTCACATGGGAAGAGCGAATGATCTGCACGCCTTGCTTGCGCAGTTCCTGCAAGGCAGGGACCACCTTGGAGGATACCGAGCCATTGCCGGTACCGGCATGGATGATGGCCTTGGCGCCAGCCTGGGCCAGTGCCTTGACGGCGGTGTCGCTCACGTTGCCATAACCGTAGGCAATTTCGACATCGGGCAGGCTCTTGATGGTCTTGATATCGAATTCGGAATCCATGGTGTGACGCTTGGCCGGCAGGCGGAACCAATAGGATTTGCCTTCAACAACCATGCCCAGCGGACCCCACGGGCTCTTGAATGCCTCGGTCTTGATGTTGATCATCTTGCTCACGTCGCGACCCGATTGGATCTCGTCGTTCATGGTGACCAGTACGCCTTTGCCCCGTGCATCCTTGCTGCCGGCGACGGCAACCGCGTTGTACAGGTTGAGCATGCCGTCCGCCGACATGGCGGTGCCTGGGCGCATGGAGCCGACCACCACGATAGGCTTGTCGGTTTTCTCCACCAGGTTCAGGAAGTAGGCGGTTTCTTCAAGGGTGTCGGTGCCGTGGGTGATCACGATACCATCCACGTCCTTGCTGTCGGCCAGTTCGGCGACGCGACGGCCCAGTTGCAGCAGGTTTTCGTTGTTGATGCTTTCCGAGGCAATTTGCATCACCTGCTCGCCGCGTACATTGGCGATCTGGCCAAGCTCAGGAACGCCGGCAATCAGTTGTTCGATGCCGACCTTGGCGGCCTGGTAGGTAGCGCTATTGGCGGCACTGGCGCCGGCGCCGGCGATGGTGCCGCCTGTGGCCAGGATGACCACGTTGGACAATTTAGTCTTGGTTTCAACTTCTTTTGCCTGGGCGGCAAGGGGGAACAGCAGCAGGAGCGCGAGGGCGCCCGGGACAAAGTTCTTCAGTGCAGATGTCATTATTTTTCTCTCTGGTTTTTGATGAGTGCTGTAGCAGGTTCATCTAGAACACCCGGGCGGTTCTGAGCGCCGCAGGGTGCTGGGAAAGAGCAGGATTCGTACCAGACTGATGGTGCCTGCTGCTTTAATTTAACGTTTTGATTTAGAACAAATTTTGTCGGCATTTAAGATTGCTGGCGCGACGCTTCGTCCGGCTTTCCGAACGATGCAGGGCTGTGGTGTTCGGTTGTCCGAAAGCTGTATGGATTATCTTGGCAACTCGCACGGCTTCGGCAGGCATCATCTGTCGTTTCAGGGGTTATGCGGTAAAGGGCTTTGCTTAAACGTATCAGTGGCTCCGGTGAAGTCGCCAGTGCTGGAGAGCTGGATGAAAGGCTTGTTTTCTACCGTTGACAAATCCCGACAAGGTTCTCATAGTTTGTTAACGCAAACGTTTGCGAGATGTTTCACGGCACACTCCTCGAGTACCGTGACAGCTCGTATCGGCCACCCAGGTGGGAGGCTACCGAAGGGTCTTCGGTGCAAGCGTTGCTCACAATAATCATAAGATCGGAGTGAACCCATGAAGCTGCCATTTGCTGGACGTCTTCTTGCTGTCGCTGTGCTTGCTGCCGCATCCGCCGCTTTACCTCTCTCCTCTGCATTTGCTGAAGACGCCGCCGCCAAACCCAAGGTCGGCCTGGTGATGAAATCCCTTGCCAATGAATTCTTCGTCACGATGCAAGAGGGTGCGAAGGCTTATCAGAAAGATCACGCCGCCGATTTCGACATGATTACCAACGGTATCAAGAACGAAACCGACACCAGCGCACAGATTGCCATCGTCAATGAAATGATCAATTCCAAGGTCAATGCCATTGTGATCGCGCCCGCCGATTCCAAAGCGCTGGCCAACGTGCTGAAAAAAGCCTCTGACGCTGGCATCAAGGTCGTCAACATCGACAACCGCCTTGACCCTGACGTACTCAAAAGCAAAAACCTCGATATTCCTTTCGTAGGCCCGGACAACCGCAAAGGCTCCAAGCTGGTGGGCGACTACCTGGCCAAGCAGCTCTCTGCGGGTGACAAGGTTGGCATCATCGAAGGCGTACCGACCACCACCAACGCCCAGCAGCGTACCGCAGGCTACAAGGATGCGATGGACGCCGCAGGCATGAAGATCGTTTCCACCCAATCCGGTAATTGGGAAATCGACCAGGGCCAGAAAGTTGCGTCGGCGATGCTGAGCGAACACCCCGACCTCAAGGCCCTGTTGGCCGGTAACGACAACATGGCCCTGGGCGCTGTTTCTGCCGTACGTGCCGCGGGCAAGGCCGGCAAGGTGCTGGTCGTAGGCTACGACAACATTGAAGCCATCAAGCCGATGCTGCAGGACGGGCGTGTGCTCGCGACTGCCGACCAGGCCGCCGCCCAGCAAGCGGTGTTCGGTATCCAGAACGCGCTGAAGCTGGTCAAGGGTGAAAAGGTCGATGCCAAAGATGGCGTGATCGAAACCCCGGTCGAACTCGTCCTCAAGAAGTAATCCTGGCAGTACCCAACAGCGCTCGCTCGTCCTGAGCGGGCGCCTGGAGATTTTCCTATGTCATCTTCCGCCCCGAACGCTGTCCTCTCGGTCAGCGGTATCGGTAAGACCTATGCCCAGCCGGTTCTGTCCGACATCACCCTGACGCTCAATCGCGGGGAAGTGCTGGCGCTGACCGGTGAGAACGGCGCAGGCAAAAGTACCTTGTCGAAGATCATTGGCGGCCTGGTCACGCCGACCACCGGGCACATGCAGTTCAATGGCCAGGATTACCTTCCTGGCAGTCGCACCCAGGCCGAAGCGCTGGGCGTACGCATGGTCATGCAGGAACTCAACCTGCTGCCGACGCTGACGGTGGCTGAAAACCTGTTCCTGGATAATCTGCCGAGCAGCTGTGGCTGGATCAGCCGCAAACAACTGCGCAAGGCTGCGATCGAAGCCATGGCCCAGGTCGGCCTGGACGCGATCGACCCGGATACGCTGGTTGGCAGCCTGGGCATTGGTCATCAGCAAATGGTCGAGATTGCCCGTAACCTGATTGGCGACTGTCATGTGCTGATCCTCGACGAACCCACGGCCATGCTGACCGCCCGTGAAGTCGAGATGCTGTTTGAACAAATCACCCGCCTGCAGGCCCGGGGCGTGGCGATCATTTATATTTCGCACCGGCTGGAAGAGCTGGCCCGTGTCGCCCAGCGCATTGCAGTATTGCGCGACGGCAAGCTGGTCTGCGTCGAGCCGATGGCCAATTACAACAGCGAGCAGCTGGTGACCTTGATGGTCGGTCGCGAGTTGGGCGAACACATCGACCTGGGTCCACGTACGATCGGTGCCCCGGCCTTGACCGTGACCGGCCTGAGCCGCTCGGACAAGGTTCGCGACGTCTCATTTGCAGTGCGAGCTGGCGAGATCTATGGCATCTCCGGCTTGATCGGCGCCGGTCGCACCGAATTGCTCCGCCTGATCTTCGGCGCCGACCTGGCCGACAGCGGCACCGTGGCCCTGGGCTCGCCGGCCAAGGTGGTGAGTATCCGCTCGCCGGTGGACGCGGTCGGTCACGGCATTGCCCTGATCACCGAAGACCGCAAAGGCGAGGGCCTGCTGCTGACCCAGTCCATCAGCGCCAATATCGCCCTGGGTAACATGCCGGAAATCTCCGGTGGCGGCCTGGTCAATAGCCGCGATGAAACGGCCTTGGCCAAGCGCCAGATCGACGCCATGCGGATCCGCAGTTCCAGCCCGGCGCAATTGGTCTCCGAGCTGTCGGGGGGCAACCAGCAGAAGGTGGTGATCGGCCGTTGGCTGGAGCGCGATTGTTCGGTGATGCTGTTCGATGAGCCGACCCGAGGTATCGACGTCGGCGCCAAGTTCGACATTTATGCCTTGCTCGGCGAACTGACGCGCCAGGGTAAGGCGTTGGTGGTGGTGTCCAGTGACCTGCGCGAACTGATGCTGATCTGTGACCGCATCGGTGTGTTGTCCGCCGGGCGCCTGATCCAGACCTTCGAGCGTGACAGCTGGACCCAGGACGAATTGCTCGCCGCCGCCTTTGCCGGCTATCAGAAACGTGATGCGCTGCTCAACGAAGCAGCGCCTAGGAATACCCCATGAAAACAAGCATTTCCCCCGGTAAGACTGGCGGCAACTTCTATGGCCTGGGTACTTACCTGGGTCTGGCGGGCGCTTTGCTGGCGATGATTGCGCTGTTCTCGGTGCTCAGCGACCACTTCTTGTCCTATGACACCTTCAGTACCCTGGCCAACCAGATTCCGGACCTGATGGTGCTGGCGGTAGGCATGACCTTCATCCTGATCATCGGCGGCATCGATCTGTCGGTAGGTTCCGTACTGGCATTGGCGGCGTCGGCGGTCAGCGTGGCGATTCTTGGCTGGGGCTGGAGCGTGCTGCCGGCCGCCCTGCTGGGCATGGGCTGCGCCGCATTGGCCGGTACTATCACCGGCTCTATCACCGTGGCCTGGCGCATTCCGTCATTTATCGTGTCCCTGGGTGTGCTGGAGATGGCTCGCGGCGTGGCCTACCAGATGACCGGCTCGCGCACCGCCTATATCGGTGACTCGTTTGCCTGGCTGTCCAACCCGATTGCCTTTGGCATTTCACCGTCGTTCATCATTGCGCTGCTGGTGATCATTGCGGCCCAGCTGGTTCTGACCCGTACTGTATTCGGGCGTTACCTGATCGGTATCGGCACCAACGAAGAGGCGGTGCGCCTGGCTGGCATCAATCCCAAGCCCTACAAGATCCTGGTATTCAGCCTGATGGGCCTGTTGGCCGGTGTGGCTGCCCTGTTCCAAATTTCGCGTCTGGAGGCGGCGGACCCGAATGCCGGTTCGGGCCTGGAACTGCAAGTGATCGCCGCCGTGGTGATTGGCGGCACCAGCCTGATGGGCGGGCGCGGTTCGGTCATCAGTACGTTCTTCGGTGTGTTGATCATTTCGGTATTGGCTGCCGGCCTGGCGCAGATCGGCGCAACGGAGCCCACGAAACGCATCATTACCGGTGCAGTGATCGTGATCGCCGTCGTCCTCGATACTTACCGCAGCCAGCGCGCCAGTCGGCGGGGCTGAACCATGGCAACGATCAAGGATGTGGCAGCGCTTGCAGGTATTTCCTACACCACGGTGTCCCATGTGGTGAACAAGACGCGCCCGGTCAGCGAGCCGGTACGCATCAAGGTCGAGGCGGCGATCAAGCAACTGGACTACGTGCCCAGCGCCGTAGCACGTTCGCTCAAGGCCAAGACCACGGCCACCATCGGCTTGCTGGTGCCCAACAGCCTCAACCCGTATTTTGCGGAGCTGGCCCGCGGCATCGAGGATTACTGCGAGCGTAATGGCTACTGCGTGATCCTCTGCAACTCCGATGACGACGCTGAAAAGCAGCGCAGTTACTTGCGCGTACTGCTGGAAAAGCGTGTCGACGGCTTGATCGTGACGTCGGTAGGTGGTGATGACAGTGGCCTTGCCGCTGGCTTGAGTGCGGTGCGCACGCCCATGGTGATTGTCGACCGGGCGCTGGATGGCATCGATGTCGATCTGGTGCGCATTGATCACGAAGAGGGCGCTTACCTCGCGACACGGCACTTGCTGGAGTTGGGGCATCGGGACATTGCCTGTATCGGCGGCCCGGGGCATACCCGCGTGGCGCAGATGCGGCTTGCAGGCTACCAGCGTGCATTGCGTGAGGCCGGCGTCGAGGTGCTGGCCAATCGTATCCTGGAAAGCGATTTTACCAGCACCGGAGGTTACGCCGCGGCGGTGCAGATGCTATCGGAGAACCCGCCCAGTGCGATCTTCGCCAGCAACGACATGATCGGTTTTGGAGTGCTGCGCGCCGCCGCTGAACGTAATATCCGCGTGCCAGGCGAGTTGTCGGTGATCGGCTTCGATGACATTCAGATGGGGCGCTACGTCTACCCGGCGCTGACCACGGTCGGGCAGTCGATCCTGCAACTGGGCGAGATGGCCGCCGAATTACTGCTCAACCGTATAGCAACACCCCAACTGCCGATCGAGCAACGTATCGTGACGCCGAGTATTGTTTTGCGTGAGTCAACGGCGCCACTGGGCGGTGTATTCGCCCAATACCGCTGAACCGAATTGATGAGTACTGATGTATGCCAGCAAAAGTAGTGATAGTAGGCAGCTTGAACATGGACCTGGTCACCCGCGCCAGTCGCTTGCCGCGTGCCGGTGAAACCCTGGTCGGCCAAAGTTTTTCCACCGTTCCCGGAGGCAAGGGCGCCAACCAGGCCGTCGCGTCGGCGCGCCTGGGGGCCGATGTTGCGATGATTGGTTGCATCGGTACTGACGCCTACGGCAGTCAATTGCGCGAGGCGTTGGTGGCGGAAGGCATCGATTGCCAAGCGGTCAGCACCGTAGAAGGTTCCAGTGGTGTGGCGTTGATCGTGGTGGATGACAGCAGCCAGAACGCAATTGTCATTGTGGCGGGTAGCAACGGTGAGCTGACGCCCGAGTCGCTGAAAACCTGCGACGCTGTGCTGCAGGCCGCAGAGGTGATCATCTGCCAGCTTGAAGTGCCGATGGACACCGTAGGCTATACGCTCAAGCGCGGTCGTGAGTTGGGCAAGACGGTCATCCTCAATCCGGCCCCGGCAAGCGGACCCCTGCCCGCGCAGTGGTATGCCTCGATCGACTACCTGATCCCTAATGAAAGTGAGGCCAGCGCCCTGAGCGGTGTAGCGGTCGACTCGCTCGACAGCGCCAAGGTCGCCGCGATGGCGCTGATCAAGGCGGGGGCGGGTAAAGTCATCATCACCCTGGGCGCCCAGGGCGCGCTGTTCACCGATGGTAAAAGCTTCGAGCATCTGGTCGCGCCGAAGGTCAAGGCGGTGGACACCACGGCCGCCGGCGACACCTTCGTCGGTGGCTTTGCCGCTGCGTTGGCTGCTGGCAAGAGCGAGCCCGAGGCCATCCGTTTTGGCCAGGTCGCGGCAGCGTTGTCAGTCACCCGTAACGGCGCTCAGCCTTCCATTCCTACGCTGCAGGACGTACAAGGTTTTGTGCCCTCATGAAAAAGACCCCACTGCTCAATATTGCCTTGTCACGCGTAATCGCGTCCCTGGGCCATGGTGACATCCTGGTCATCGGCGATGCCGGCCTGCCGGTACCTCCCGGTGTGGAGCTGATCGACCTGGCGCTGACCCAGGGCATTCCGGATTTCATCAGCACATTACGCATTGTGCTGAGCGAAATGCAGGTTGAAAGCCACGTGCTGGCCGAAGAAATCCTGCTTAAGCAACCGCCGGCTCTGACCGAACTCAATACACTCACAGAGCAGGCTGCGTTGGGTGAACGACGCCTGCTCAGCCATGATCAGTTCAAACAACTGAGTCGCAACGCCCGCGCGGTTGTGCGCACCGGCGAATGCCAGCCTTACTGCAATATCGCGCTGGTGTCCGGCGTAACGTTCTAGCGTCCCCCCTATGACAAGGAGTGCTTTATGCAACGTGGTCTAGCTACCCTGAAAAACCTGTTCCGGAGTGTCCTGCTTTTGTCCGCGCTCACAGCAGCAAGCGCCCAGGCGGCGGAAAAAATCGACCTGATCATCGACACTGATCCGGGCGCCGATGATGTGGTGGCGCTGTTGTTTGCCATGGCTTCGCCAGAGGAATTGAGCATTCGTGCGCTGACCACCGTCGCCGGTAACGTGCGCCTGGACAAGACCTCCCGCAATGCACGCCTGGCGCGCGAGTGGGCAGGGCGCGAGGATATCCCGGTGTATGCCGGGGCACCCGCGCCGCTGTTGCGCAAGCCGATCTATGCCGAGAACATCCATGGCAAGGAAGGCATTTCCGGCGTCACCGTGCACGAACCGAAAAAAGGCCTGGCCGAAGGCAATGCCGTTGACTACCTGATCAAGACCCTGGGCAGCGCCAAGCCGCACAGCATTACCATCGCCATGCTCGGGCCGCAGACCAACCTGGCGCTGGCGCTGACTCAGGCGCCGGAAATCACCCAAGGCATCAAGGAAGTGGTGGTGATGGGCGGTGCGCACTTCAATGGCGGCAATATCACACCGGTGGCCGAGTTCAACCTGTTCGCCGATCCAGTCGCGGCTGAGATCGTGCTCAAAAGCGGTGTGAAGTTGACTTACTTGCCGTTGGATGTGACCCATAAAGTCCTCACCAGCGATGCGCGCCTGAAAAAAATTGCGGACCTTAACAACAACGCGAGCAAGGTCGTCAGCAGCATTCTGAATGAGTACGTCAAGGGTGACATGGAGCACTACGGCATTCCGGGCGGTCCGGTCCACGATGCGACCGTGGTTGCCTACCTGCTCAAGCCTTCGCTGTTCAGCGGTCGTCAGGCCAATATGGTCGTAGACAGCCGCGAAGGTCCGACTTTCGGCCAGACCATCGTCGATTGGTATGACGGACTCAAGCAGGAGAAAAATGTGTTCTGGGTGGAGAACGGCGACGCCCAAGGCTTCTTCGATCTGCTGACCGAGCGTCTGGCGCGTCTGAAGTAAGGCGTTTACCGGTCAGCGTCCGCTGGCCGGTTCTTATTTGTGCGCTTGTGCACCCATGTGGTCGGCCGGGTATTTCTCGAATACCTGGCCGATGAAGGCTTGTGCGGCTTGGGTGCCCAGCTCCTTGACCAGCAGGTCGATACCGATGATCGCCATTTCTTCCGGGCTTGCGGGGCTGTAGGAGCTTTGCCCTTGGGGCCATTTGGCTTTGATGTCGGCTTGGATCGTTACGGTGGTCATGGACGTCTCACGGGCTGAAAGTACTGGGCAATGCGCTGGAATGCGGTTCCAGCGGGCGCAGTTAAGCATTTTACGCGGCATTTGGCACTGCTACTTAGGCATGAAGGAAGGGGTGTGCGACACTGCCAGCCTGTCCAATAGCCGGGAAACAACGCGTGCAGATCAATTTGAACAACCCTGAGGAGCTGACCCAGGCGACCGTGCGCGAACTGCTTGCCAGCGCCAGTGACGATGAACATACCCAACTGCGGGTGACCAAGGAGGGTATTGCCTATATTTCTTCAGGGATCGTGGGAGGCGTTGACATCGACGGCCTGCTCTTTCGCCTGGAGACCTGGTCAAAGGGCTCCGGGTATGTCGGCATCGTCGCGGCAAGCGACGAAGTCTGGGTCATGCAGATTTTTAACGCGCTGAAGCAGAATTGGCCTACACCTTCTTCTGACTACATTGATATCTACTAAGTGCGTTCATATCTAGTCACGATTGACAGGGCGCTTGACTGCTGTGAGTGAGGCAGACTTGCGCGCAGGCGGTTAACGTCTTGAAACCAATCGCTTTGACTGCTGTCGCACGATCTCTGTCCATTTTTTATCATAGGAGGCTTCATGCCTTGGAAGCTCGCATCATTCGGTACTTTGTTGGCAGCACTCGCGTTGGCGGGTTGCAGCACCCCGGGTGCCTCTGAGCCAGGCAAAGACGCCACCGCGACCGATGCCGGTCATAGCCGCTGTGAGTCGAAGGCCGCCGAGTTTGCAATCGGCCAGAAGGCCTCGCCCCAGTTGCTGGAGCAGGCCCGTACGCGTGCCGGTGCGCAGAATGCACGCATTCTCAAGCCCAACGATATGATCACGCTGGAGTATCGCTCCGACCGCTTGAACCTGAATACCGATAACAACCTGGTAATCACTCGGGTCAATTGCGGCTGATCGCCCTGCGGCTTTTGCATCGCCCATAAAAAACCCCGCCACATGGACGGGGTTTTTTTAGCTCAGCGGGGAATTACTCGCCGCGAACCTGTGCAGCTTGCATACCCTTTTGGCCTTTCTCAGCCACGAAGGAAACAGTCTGGCCTTCTTTCAGGCTTTTGAAACCGTCGCTTTCGATAGCTTTGAAGTGTACGAACAGGTCGTCACCGCCACCTTGAGGAGTGATGAAGCCGAAGCCTTTTTCATCGTTGAACCATTTAACGGTGCCGGTTTGGCGATTAGACATGGTGTATCTCCAAGAAACATATATTTTCAGTAGTGCTGTGCTGCTCAGGCCAACTGGGCACACTGGGCTATCATAGTCGAAATGTTCGACTTGGGAGCCCCCCCAAGGCATTGTTTGCCAATCAATCGCGTTGCGTTTGATCCTTGGACCGGCTGAAAGCCCCGATCTACGGGGCTTTGCGGTGAAATATCAGCTGTTAAAAAAAGCCGTAAAACCTGCATATTTTGTGCGAAATAGCAGTTTTGAGGCCGTTTTTTCAGTGAAATGGCCGTCTGATCAGTGGTCAATCTTACTTTTTCTTCACGACTTTGCAGGACGAAATAGCCGTGACTGCTTTGTTTTTAAGCTCCGGGCTGGCGTTCTGGTTGGTCATGAGTTCCTTGATCTCGGCAGAGCTCAATTCGGCATTGATCTTGTCGGCGCCACACTCGCAGTGGGCTTTGGCAGTCTTGACGTCTACGTTCCGACTGGCGGTGGCGCTGCAGTCGCTCACAAAGCTGTCACGGGCACCAGCTGGCCAGTTGGAGGGGGCTGCGGCCTGTGCGCCGAGGGAAAGGAGGCTCAGGGTAGCGGCGACAGCGAGGGTAGAGGTGAAACGCATCATGGGATGCTCCTTTGGGTCGAGGACGAACGGCGATTCTCAGTGGGTTTGAGGCCCGGCGTACAGCTCAAGTTCACTTTTGCAGCTATAAAGCCTCGAAATGCTGTTTACACAAAGCTTCGCCGGCGCGACGACCGTTCATCTGTGCTAGCATCCTCGCCTGGCTATTTCCCGGCGCGCCATTTGCCGCCTTGCCAGGTCCTTTTTGTTCACTCCAGTCACTCTGGTTCGATTATCGGTTGGCCGAAAGGCTCCTGCCGCTGTAAGGCAGGCGTTCTTCATTGAACGGCCTGGTGTTGGATCTTGTACTGGCTCATCCCAACCCACGTGACCTTTGGTAGGGGTCACCACTAGGAGAGGAGGCGCCATGCCAACTATTACTCTTCCCGATGGCAGTCAACGTTCATTCGATCATGCGGTTTCCGTCGCCGAGGTCGCCGCATCCATTGGTGCCGGCCTGGCCAAGGCCACCGTGGCCGGCAAGGTCGACGGCAAGCTGGTTGATGCCAGCGACCTGATCACCAGCGACGCCAGCCTGCAAATCATCACGCCCAAGGACCAAGAGGGGCTGGAGATCATTCGCCACTCTTGTGCACACTTGATTGGTCATGCGGTGAAGCAGCTGTATCCGACCGCCAAGATGGTGATTGGCCCGGTTATCGAAGAAGGCTTCTATTACGATATCGCCTACGAGCGTCCCTTCACCCCGGACGACCTGGCGGCCATCGAGCAGCGCATGCACGCGCTGATCGAAAAAGACTATGACGTCATCAAGAAGGTCACCCCGCGTGCCGAAGTGATCGACGTGTTCACCGCGCGTGGCGAAGACTACAAGCTGCGCCTGGTCGAAGACATGCCGGACGAGCAGGCCATGGGCCTGTACTACCACGAAGAATACGTCGACATGTGCCGCGGCCCACACGTGCCGAATACGCGCTTCCTGAAATCGTTCAAGCTGACCAAGCTGTCCGGTGCCTACTGGCGCGGCGATGCAAAAAACGAACAACTGCAACGGATCTACGGCACGGCCTGGGCAGACAAGAAGCAGCTGGCCGCCTATATCCAGCGCATCGAAGAAGCCGAAAAGCGCGACCACCGCAAGATCGGCAAGCGCTTGAATCTGTTCCACCTCCAGGAAGAAGCGCCGGGCATGGTGTTCTGGCACCCGAACGGCTGGACCCTGTACCAGGTACTCGAGCAGTACATGCGCAAGGTTCAGCGCGAAAACGGTTACCTGGAGATCAAGACGCCCCAGGTCGTTGATCGCAGCCTGTGGGAGAAATCCGGGCACTGGGCCAACTACGCCGACAACATGTTCACCACCCAGTCGGAAAACCGCGACTACGCCATCAAGCCAATGAACTGCCCATGCCACGTGCAGGTGTTCAACCAGGGCTTGAAGAGCTACCGTGAGTTGCCGATGCGCCTGGCCGAGTTCGGTGCCTGCCATCGTAACGAGCCCTCGGGTGCGCTGCACGGCATCATGCGCGTGCGTGGCTTTACCCAGGACGATGCCCACATCTTCTGCACCGAAGAGCAGATGCAGGCCGAATCCGCCGCGTTCATCAAGCTGACCATGGATGTCTATCGCGATTTCGGCTTTACCGAAGTCGAGATGAAGCTGTCCACTCGTCCGGAAAAACGCGTCGGCTCCGACGAACTGTGGGATCGCGCCGAAGCGGCACTGGCCGCAGCGCTGGACAGTGCGGGGCTTGCGTACGACCTGCAGCCGGGGGAGGGCGCATTCTACGGTCCGAAGATCGAGTTCTCGCTGAAAGATTGCCTTGGCCGCGTCTGGCAGTGTGGTACCCTGCAGCTCGATTTTAACCTGCCGATCCGTCTGGGAGCCGAATATGTCTCCGAAGACAACAGCCGTAAGCACCCGGTCATGCTGCACCGGGCGATCCTCGGCTCGTTCGAGCGGTTCGTCGGCATCCTGATCGAGCACTACGAGGGCGCGTTCCCTGCGTGGTTGGCTCCAACCCAGGCAGTGATCATGAATATCACTGATAAACAGGCAGATTTTGCCGCTGAAGTTGAAAAAACTCTCAATGAAAGCGGATTTCGTGCCAAGTCCGACTTGAGAAATGAAAAGATCGGCTTTAAAATCCGCGAGCATACTTTGCTCAAGGTTCCCTATCTTTTGGTTATCGGAGATCGGGAAGTCGAGATGCAGACTGTCGCTGTGCGTACTCGTGAAGGTGCTGACCTGGGCTCGATGCCCGTCGCCCAGTTCGCTGAGTTCCTCGCGCAAGCGGTTTCCCGGCGTGGTCGCCCAGATTCGGAGTAATTACTATTAAGCGTGAAATGAGACAAGATAAACGAGCTGCACCGAAAGCCCCGATCAACGAGAATATCTCGGCACGCGAGGTTCGGTTAATTGGGGCTGAGGGTGAGCAGCTTGGGATTGTGTCAATTGAAGACGCGCTTCTTAAGGCTGAAGAAGCCAAGCTCGATTTGGTGGAAATTTCCGCCGATGCTGTACCGCCTGTCTGCAAGCTGATGGACTACGGCAAATCGATCTTCGAGAAGAAGAAGCAGATTGCCGCAGCCAAGAAAAACCAGAAGCAGATCCAGGTTAAAGAAATCAAGTTTCGTCCAGGGACGGAGGAAGGGGATTACCAGGTAAAACTGCGCAACCTGGTACGTTTCCTGAGTGATGGGGACAGGGCCAAGGTATCCTTGCGATTCCGCGGCCGTGAGATGGCCCACCAGGAGCTGGGGATGGAACTCCTCAAGCGGGTTGAAGCTGACCTGCTCGAGTACGGTTCGGTCGAACAGCATCCTAAGATGGAAGGACGCCAGCTGATCATGGTCATCGCCCCGAAAAAGAAGAAGTAATCAACAGGGCACGGCAGGCCTTCTGATTATGTTTATCAACTGAATGCGGAGTATCCGAACATGCCAAAGATGAAGACTAAAAGTGGTGCTGCTAAGCGGTTTCTGAAAACTGCTAACGGTATCAAGCACAAGCACGCTTTCAAGAGCCACATCCTGACCAAAATGTCGACCAAGCGTAAGCGTCAACTGCGCGGTAGCAGCTTGCTGCATCCGTCTGACGTGGCAAAAGTCGAGCGCATGCTGCGCCTTCGTTAATTTTTGGATCAAGAATAGAGGAAGTAACTCATGGCTCGTGTAAAGCGTGGCGTCATTGCCCGTAAACGTCACAAAAAAATTCTGAAACTTGCTAAAGGCTACTACGGCGCACGCTCACGCGTATTCCGTGTTGCCAAGCAAGCGGTAATCAAGGCAGGCCAATACGCCTACCGTGACCGTCGTCAGAAAAAACGTCAGTTCCGCGCTCTGTGGATCGCTCGTATCAACGCTGGTGCACGTGTTAACGGTCTGTCCTACAGCCGTTTCATCGCTGGCCTGAAAAAAGCGTCCATCGAGATCGACCGTAAGGTTCTGGCTGATCTGGCAGTGAACGAAAAAGCGGCGTTTGCTGCGATTGTCGAGAAAGCTAAAGCCACCTTGGCTTAAGTACCCCCGACAGTCACCCTGGGCTACTCCTGTAGCCCAAGGTGTTAAACGTCATAAATAGGGGAAGAGCCTTCAAGCTCTTCCCCTATTTTGTATCTGGAGTCTGTACATGGAAAACCTGGACGCGCTCGTCGCCCAAGCCCTCGAGGCTGTGCAAAGCGCTGAAGATGTAAACGCCCTGGAGCAAATCCGGGTTCACTACCTTGGCAAGAAAGGTGAATTGACTCAGGTGATGAAGACCCTGGGGAATTTGCCAGCTGAAGAGCGCCCGCAAGTCGGTGCGCTGATCAACGTCGCCAAGGAGCGTGTCACAGAGGTTCTCAATGCGCGCAAGGCGTCGCTCGAGGAGGCCGATCTTGCGGCCAAGCTCGCCGCCGAGTCCATTGACGTTACCTTGCCTGGCCGTGGCCAGGCCTCGGGCGGTCTGCATCCGATCACCCGGACTCTGGAACGTATCGAACAGTTCTTCACTCACATCGGCTACGGCATTGCCGAAGGCCCTGAGGTCGAAGACGACTATCACAACTTCGAGGCGCTCAACATCCCAGGCCATCACCCGGCCCGGTCGATGCACGACACCTTCTATTTCAATGCGAACATGCTGTTGCGCACCCATACCTCGCCGGTACAGGTCCGCACCATGGAAGCGAACAAGCCGCCGATCCGCATCGTCTGCCCAGGCCGTGTGTACCGCAGCGACTCGGATATCACCCACTCGCCGATGTTCCATCAGGTCGAAGGCCTGCTGGTGGATCGCGACATCAACTTCGCCGACCTCAAGGGCACCATCGAAGAATTCCTGCGGGTGTTCTTCGAGAAAGAATTGGCGGTGCGTTTCCGTCCTTCGTTCTTCCCGTTCACCGAGCCATCGGCTGAAGTCGACATGGAATGCGTGATGTGCAGCGGTAAAGGCTGCCGCGTCTGCAAGCAGACCGGTTGGCTGGAAGTCATGGGTTGCGGCATGGTCCACCCCAACGTGCTGCGCATGTCCGGGATTGATCCGGAAGAGTTCTCGGGCTTTGCCTTCGGCATGGGTGTCGAGCGTCTGGCCATGCTGCGTTACGGCGTGAACGACTTGCGTCTGTTCTTCGACAACGACTTGCGGTTCCTCGCGCAATTTCGCTAGTCGTAACGAATCTTTAGGAGAGCAGGATGAAATTCAGTGAACAATGGCTGCGTGGCTGGGTAAGCCCGCAGGTAAGTCGTGACGAGCTGGTTGCGCGTCTGTCGATGGCCGGTCTTGAGGTCGATAGCGTTACGCCGGCCGCCGGTGTTTTCAGCGGTGTAGTGGTGGGCGAGGTGTTGAGCACCGAGCAGCATCCCGATGCCGACAAGTTGCGTGTGTGCCAGGTCAGCAATGGCGCGGAAACCTTCCAGGTCGTGTGCGGAGCGCCTAACGTGCGTCCGGGCCTGAAGATCCCGTTCGCCATGATCGGCGCCCAACTGCCGGGCGACTTCAAGATCAAGAAGGCCAAGCTGCGTGGTGTTGAGTCCAACGGCATGCTGTGTTCCCAGGCCGAGTTGCAGGTGGGAGAGGGCAACGATGGCCTGATGGAACTGCCGGCCGACGCGCCAGTGGGCCAGGACATCCGTGTCTATCTGGAATTGGAAGACGCCAGCATCGAGGTCGACCTGACCCCGAACCGCGGCGATTGCCTGTCCCTGGCGGGCCTGGCCCGTGAAGTGGGCGCGCTGTACAACACGCCTGTCACCCGTCCAGTCGTCGCTGCCGTGCCGGCAGTGCACGACGAAGTACGCTCGATTGACGTGCTGGCGCCAAACGCCTGCCCGCGTTACCTGGGGCGTGTGATCCGTAACGTCGACCTGTCCAAGCCAACCCCGCTGTGGATGGTGGAACGTTTGCGTCGCGCAGACGTGCGCAGTATCGACGCCGCTGTCGACATCACCAACTATGTGATGCTGGAGCTGGGCCAGCCGCTGCACGCTTTTGATCTCGCCGAAATCAATGGCGGCATCCGCGTGCGCATGGCCGAAGAAGGCGAGAAGCTGGTGCTCCTGGATGGTCAGGAAGTCAGCCTGCGTGCCGACACCCTGGTCATCGCCGACCACTCCCGCGCCTTGGCGATTGCCGGCGTAATGGGCGGCGAGCACAGCGGCGTGTCAGCGACCACCCGTGACGTGTTCCTTGAAAGCGCATTCTTCGACCAGATCGCTATTGCTGGCAAGGCGCGTTCCTACGGCCTGCACACCGATGCGTCGCACCGCTACGAGCGTGGCGTGGACTGGAAGCTTGCCCGTGAAGCCATGGAGCGCGCCACTGGCCTGCTGCTGGACATCACTGGTGGCGAAGCCGGCCCGATCACCGAAACCGTCAATCAACAGTACCTGCCGTCGATTGCGCCTATCACCCTGCGCGCCAAAAGCGTCGAGCAAATGCTTGGCCTGGTGATCGAACCGACTGAAATCGAGCAACTGCTGTCGGCCCTCGGCCTGGGTATTTCCTCGAGTGGGGAAGGGCAGTGGCAAGTTGAAGTACCAAGTCATCGCTTCGATATCAGCCTGGAAGTCGACCTGATCGAAGAGCTGGCGCGGCTGTACGGCTACAACCGCCTGCCGGTTCGTTACCCGCAAGCGCGCCTGGCGCCACAGCCGAAGACCGAGGCGCGTGCGCACCTGCCAGAGTTGCGTCGCCTGCTGGTAGCCCGTGGCTATCAGGAAGCTGTGACTTACAGCTTCATCGATCCAAAGCAGTTCGAGCTGTTCAACCCCGGTGTTGAGCCACTGTTGCTGGCTAACCCGATCTCCAACGACATGGCCGCCATGCGTTCGTCGCTGTGGCCGGGTCTGGTGAAAGCGCTTTCCCACAACTTGAACCGCCAGCAAGACCGCGTGCGCCTGTTCGAAAGCGGCCTGCGTTTCGTGGGTCAGCTCGATGGTCTTAAGCAGGAACCGATGCTGGCCGGCGTCGTCTGCGGTAGCCGCCTGCCGGAAGGCTGGGCGCAGGGCCGCGACGTCGTAGACTTCTTCGACGTCAAGGCTGACGTGGAAGCGGTGCTGGGCTTTGCCGGTGCGCTGGATGCCTTCACCTTTGTGCCGGGCAGCCACCCAGCATTGCATCCGGGCCAGACTGCGCGTATCGAGCGCGAAGGTCGCCTGGTGGGCTTCATCGGTGCTATTCACCCGGAACTGTCGAAAACCCTGGGGCTGGATCGCCCAGTCTTCGTTTTTGAGCTGGTCCTGGCTGAAGTTGCCACGGGCAAGATGCCTAAATTCAGCGAGTTGTCGCGCTTCCCTGAAGTGCGTCGTGACCTGGCGCTGATCGCCGACCGTGACGTCGCCGCCACTGCCGTTCTGGATGTAATCCGTGAAAATGCAGGGGAATGGCTGACAGACCTCAGGCTATTTGACGTCTATCAGGGTAAAGGCATTGATCCGCATAGAAAAAGCCTTGCCGTTGGCTTGACCTGGCAGCATCCATCGCGCACTCTTAATGACGATGAGGTGAATACCACGACGCAAAATATCCTCACCTCGCTCGAACAAAGGTTGAACGCCACGTTAAGGAAGTGACGTATGGGGGCTTTGACGAAAGCTGAGATGGCGGAACGTCTGTACGAAGAGTTGGGTCTGAACAAGCGCGAGGCCAAGGAATTGGTCGAGCTGTTTTTTGAAGAGATCCGCCACGCTCTGGAAGACAACGAACAGGTCAAGTTGTCCGGTTTCGGCAATTTTGACCTGCGGGACAAACGCCAGCGGCCTGGCCGCAATCCAAAAACGGGAGAAGAAATCCCGATCACGGCTCGCCGTGTGGTCACCTTTCGTCCAGGGCAGAAGTTAAAGGCCCGAGTTGAGGCTTATGCTGGAACCAAGTCATAACGACGAGCTACCCGTCATCCCAGGCAAACGCTACTTCACCATTGGTGAAGTCAGCGAGCTGTGTGCGGTAAAGCCGCACGTGCTGCGCTATTGGGAGCAGGAGTTTCCTCAACTCAACCCCGTCAAACGCACCGGGAACCGTCGGTATTATCAGCGCCAGGATGTGCTGATGATCCGACAGATCCGCGCGTTGCTGTACGACCAGGGGTTCACCATCAGCGGCGCACGCCAGCGTATGTCCGGTGATGAAGCCAAAGACGACACCACCCAGTACAAGCAACTGATCCGCCAGATGATCTCCGAACTGGAAGATGTGCTGGTGGTGCTGAAAAAATGATTCAAGCTTTAAAAATACTTCCACATTTCAAAAGCTTGCGGTATATTCCGATTCGCTTCGTTAAGAAGCGAACCCAGTAACACGCCTAGTCGGGGCGTAGCGCAGTCCGGTAGCGCACTAGCATGGGGTGCTAGGGGTCGAGTGTTCGAATCACTCCGTCCCGACCATATATTCTTAAAGAATCCAATCACTTAGCGGTGATTGGATTTTTTTATGGCTGTCGGTTTTACGTGAAGTGGAAATTTGCCCCCACTTTTTGCCCCACTCAGAATCCTATATTTCTGTCGTGTGAAAACTTGAAGAGGTGCTGATAATTAGGGTGGGGGGCTGAGCGTCCAGCGCGATGTGACATTCAATCATCGACCTCACTGATATCCAATGAGATGAGCCCCTCGAGTTCGGACGCAGCGCCAGGTTGCGGAAGCAGCTTCAACATAGCGAGCGGAGGTTGCTTGCGCTTTTGGAACGTCGCGCCAGCAACGGAATTACTCGGACGCCGAAGCTCCGGCGGCTCAAGCGCCTGGTTCTCCGGGAAGCTCCACGGCATCGTCTAGGCTCGACGTGTCAGGAGGGTAATCCTGATCATGCTCAATGGAGCGTTCCTCTTCTAATTGGGCTTCTGGTCGTACTGGGGTAGGGGTCATGGCCCTGTGAGCCTCGACTTCCTGGGCGGCTAGCTCTAGAGAGTTGGAAGGTCCGACTTCTGGTGCGGAAGGTTGTGCCGGGTCACCCCCAAGATATTGGCCACACTAATTGTGATCTGTTCGTTGCTTGGTCGCGTAATGATTGCAGCCAGCTGCTTTTGCGATAGGTGCGTTAGTTTTGCAGTCCGTGCTAAAGCACTCTTGCGCACTGTTTCGTACGCTTTTTCGATTTCACGTTCTTTGGGTTCCGCGGGTGATCTAGGCATAGGGATCACCTGTCAGGGTGACGCTCGCAGGCGCAGCAAGGTGCACAAAGCAATGCACTACCTGGCCAAGGATGAGAATACGCAGTACTTGAGGGTGAAACCCAGAGGGGCTCGATGTCTGCGTAAGGGGCAGTTGCGTACGCAGACGCCATGTATGTTGACGCCAACGAAGGCTCTCATTTGAAAGGCACTTGTCGCGGAGCTCTTCGATATATCTTTGGTTCATCCGTTACTTGGCAGCAGCGTGGTCGGCTCACCGATGAGAGGTTAACCACTTGCTCGAGCACTCTGGCCGGTGCTGTAGCCCCTATAGACTCAGTTCTTGAAACCCTGATACCAGCGAGTTACTGAACGCAATGAAGACACTCACCAAGTGTGATATTTCGACATGTGAATACCTTTAGGCGGCTAACAAAGTGACTCGTGTGCGCCTGCTATCATGTTGATGTGACGCGACGGCGGAGTTCGGAAAACTCTTCGGGAACGAGGGTGATGTTCCGATAATGACGGGCAATCTCCGACTGCTGGCTGATTGAGCAAGTACAGCCAGTCAGAAGGAGATTTTATTTAAGTGACCCCAACTAGTTGGTTATTAACTGAGGCTCCTGCCTTGGAAAGGCTAGATCATTGCCGGTAATGCGAATACAGTCTATGAAGGACTCAATGATGTGTGATTTACTTCGCTGGATGGGTCTGACAATGCTTACTGTAAAAGGAATGGAAGTTGAAAGCCTTCGAACTTGGAGGCCTTGGCTTGCATAAGCGTTCGCCGCAAGAGGGTTGATGATTGATACGCCCACCCCATGTAAAACCATCTGGCAAATAGTTGCCGAATTGTCGACTTCGAGGATTTGCCGACGATTGATGCCCTGTGTGCTGAACAGGTTGTCTAATTGATGCCGATAAGGATCGTTGGGTGCGAGATGGACGAAGGTGTGGTTCGCCAGGGAGGCTGGGTCGATTACCGTTTGGTGACACAGAGGGTGATGAGGAGGCAGTATGCAAACCTCATCAAGCCTCAGTAAAGGCTCAGCGATTGTCCCCATGGGGGCTGTGGAACCTTCGATCAAACCGAGATCATAGGACTGCGATGATAGACTTTCTTCTAATACGGGAGAGTCATGTGTGGTTAGGCTAATGTTCAATTCAGGATAATTTAAGAGGAACTTTGAAATCGAACCAGGGAGTAATGTTTGCGACAGAATGGGCAAGCTTGCAATGGTTATTTTTTCAAATAAGCCTTGTTTTATTTCTGCGGCCGCTAGGCCGATTTTTAATAAGCCATCATAAGTTTTAGTTATTTCGTTGTAAAGGGCTAGACCCTGTCTGGTCGCTTTCAGTCGACCTTTGGATCTTTCGAATAATTGCATGCCTATGCAGCTTTCGAAGCTGGATAAGTCGCGGCTAACAGTCGGTTGTGAGGTGCCTAGCGCGTCAGCGGCTCCGGTAATGCTCCCGGACGCCATAACCGCTTTAAATATTTCAACGTGTCTTATTGAAACCTTCATGGTCAGTCCCTGATTGATTGGCAGCACGTTTTAATTTTAAGAAATTTCACAGAATAATTTTTTATTATTGAGGCGCCGAAGTCTCTAACTTTCGGACTGCGAGTCATCCACCCATTTGAGGCGGGGGGCAACGCGCCTACCGGCTGAAATCCATGATCGCCGAGTGATGATACACCTGCGCATGCTAGTTATAAACTAATGGACACAATTTTAGTACGCAGGGAGGTGAATAGTCACCGCAGGGCAAACAGGCGAGTGCCAAGCACCAGGTGGTGACGCGGTTGCTACGGATTGCTATGATTGGTCGAAATTTACGATGAACCCAGTCGGGTTTTTATTGGATGAATGTTCAATTATAAAAATAGCGTTTCTATCGCTAGGAATCGCTAGAGTCATTTCAAAGGAACACGTGTTCCGCTCAATTAAAAAACAGGGAGTTAGATATGGACTACGTACTGATGGTTGACTGCACGGATGTCACTTCGGCAATCATCATCGCCGCTAATAAAAGAGGAGTCGGCGTTATCTTTGTCAGGTCTGAGCTGACACGTAATCACACGTCGTTAACGAATGACTTCTTTAGTGAAAATGCTGTAGAGACTTACGATATCGAGTCGCCTCTTGATGCAAAAAAAATTGAAGAGGTCATGAGGCTCATCAGCAAAAAATATCCAATATCAGCCGTCTTTACCCCCCTTGACGATATTGTTGAACTGGTTGCTGCGGCAGCCAAGGGTGCGAACCTTAAAGGCACATCCCATCTAGGTGTGGCCAATGCCAAGAATAAGGGCCTGGCCCGGGAACTCCTTAAAGCCGAAAGGTTGACTCAATGTGGATATCGCACATGTCGAACGCTCGGCGAGCTGCCGGCGGCGGTGAGCTTTATAGGTTATCCCTGTATCGTCAAACCCGTGTCTGGATTTGCCAAATATCTGACGGCGCACCTTGAGACACCGCAAGACCTACGAAAATTCATGGATGAATATGTGTCGACGCGTAACGACATAGACAGCGCTTTTCGCACCTTTATTTCAGACGAGTACACCGTTGAGGAATATATCTGCGGGCAAATGTACTCTGCGGAAGTGGCGAAAAATGAGCACGGTTTTTATCCATTAATGCTGACTAAGCGCGATCGTGCAAAGCACAATGAGTTATTGGAGATTGAGTCAACCATGGCCCCGCGTGGCCACTATCCTGATGAGAGTGCGATTTTTGAATACTGTGAAAAAGTAGTCGATTGCCTGAAACTTGATGTCGGTATTTTTCACATCGAGGTCATTGTCAACGAGGGGGGCGTTGATTTGGTTGAGGTGAACCCGCGTTTTATGGGGGGCGCTTTGTCGACGCTCTTTCAGAAATCCACATCGCTGAGTGCTTTTGATATTTTGCTGGATACCTATCTAGGGAAGGTTGTAGATGTTCAGACAAAATCTAGGCTGTTCTCTACTTCTCGGCGCCTCGCACCCATGGAGAAAACGGTTGCACAGGCTACTGTTGATGCGGGTTACATTAAAGAGCACTTTCCGTGGGTCAGGGAACACTCAATTGCTATTCACAAAGGGCAGACGATATTACCGATGACCGGTAATGACTCCTCTCTGGGTTATATTCATATCGTTGCTGAACACTACTCGACTGCTCTGGATCAAGCCAAGGCGACGATCAATATGATTTCGGCCGCCACAGGTATCAAGTTAGCGAACTGAAGTGGAAAAAATGGCTCCTATTCAATTGCTGAGTAGGAACCACAGCATGAGTTACAGCGCGTGCAGTAATTGTCCGGCTTCTAGCTCCAGCTTCAGAAGGTCGGCATAACTTTGGCGGTTTCTGATCACTTTCAGTTGGTCTCCATCTTTCAATACCTCCGGGAGCAACGGACGCGTATTGTAGTTTGACGACATGCTTGCACCATAAGCCCCACAATCATGAAAGATCAGCAGGTCACCAATCTCTACCTCGGGCAGGAGGTAGGAAATGACTTCCCCACCTTCCTTCTGAGTAAACACATCGCCTGACTCACAAAGGGGACCGGCAATCACTGTCGGCCGTAGGCCTTCGCTCTTTATTTGCCCTGTTGGGCTCATAACACTCACACGATGGATTGAGCCATACATGGCCGGACGAATCAGATCGTTGAAACCGGCGTCCACGAGAACGAAGAAGTTCTGGCCCATGGGTTTGTAAGCCCGCACTTCTGCGACCAAGATTCCGGCTTGCGCAGCCAGATAGCGGCCAGGCTCGATTTCCAGGCTGACTGGGTGTCCCAGGAATTCTTCTATCTTCTGACGTGCTGAGTGCCAGAGCTGAAAATAATGCTCGGGGTCAATTTCCTCCTCACGGTCAGTGTATGGAATCGACAGCCCGCCGCCCGCGGATATCGCTTCAATATCGACCCCCAGGAGCTTGACCTCGTTCACCATAGCGTCGCAGACACGCGCCAGATGCTCATAGTCGGCTCCCGAACCGATGTGCATGTGAAGGCCCACCAGTTTCAGCCCATGATGGTGAATCAACTCGATGCTGCTTTGGATTTCGGTGTGCCATATTCCGTGTTTACTGTGCTCTCCACCCGTATTCGTCTTGCGCGTGTGGCCATGACCGAACCCCGGATTGATCCGCAACCATACCTCATGCCCAGGGCTCAGGGCTCCCAACTGTTCAAGCATCTGCGGGGAGCCTGCGTTGACCGGGATCTTCAGTTCAACCAGGCGGGCTAGGGTGCCTGCGTCAATCAAGTCTGCGGTGAAAACGATGGGTGAGTGGGGGCCGTCAACGCAATAGCCCGCGCTCAGGGCACGCTCGACCTCTCCCAGCGACACGGAGTCGATCAACACGCCTTCTTCGCGCATCAGCGACAGGATGTGAATATTGGAGCAAGCCTTCTGCGCATAACGTATGAAATCGAAGGACTTCAGTTTTCTGATCTGCCGACGGATGATTGGCGCGTCGTATAACCAGAGCGGCGTGCCAACTGAGTGGATCGCCGGGATGATTGAATCGAGTAGATCTTTTGTCATGATAATCCTTAACGAGTGTGCGGTTACTGAGCAGCGCTGGCCGGACGGGTTGAAAACCAGCGGGCCGAACATAAAGTAAACAAAGCAACGATAATGAGACTGGCGATTACGGGGAGCGCGCTGACATGATCAATTGCGTACCCACCTGCCACCGCCACAACAGCCATGCCCAAAGGCGCAATCGAATGGAAGGTCACCATGACGACGCTGATCTCTTGTACGGGTGTTTCGGTCAGCAGGTCATTGTAAGCACGCATGAAAACAACTTCGAAGATGAACATGAAAATAAAGTAGGTCGGTATGACAAGGGCGCTAGAGGAGACCAGGAAGGGTGCCGCCAGCGCCGCAAGCCCCAACATAAATGTTTGATCATTTGAGAGAGAGTCGGATCCGGGCCTGGGTCTCAGTAGTGGGGCGAGTCTTGTCTTCCGACAACTCAAGTTCCCAAGAGTGTGACTCACGTAGTGTCTTGCGATCGACTTTGCCGTTATCGGTATAGGGAATGGCCTCTACCACCAGGAACCTGGCCGGTACCATGTAGTCGGGGAGGCGATCAGCCAAGCTGGTACGAATAGCCGCCGCGCTCAGTTCTACGCCGGGTTCGAATGTTAGATATGCCGAAAGACGGGTGTTGCCACTCGGCGCCCGAATGCCCACTACCACAGCTTCCTTTACCCCTGGGCAACGATTCAGGTGCGCCTCGATCTCTCCGGGCTCTACGCGATGTCCGGCCACTTTCAACTGGTCGTCTATCCGTCCCAAAAGGTCGATGCGGCCATCAGCATCTTGTTTTGCGATGTCCCCTGTTCGGAACGCCATTCCGTATGGGGTATCGATAAAGCGTTCGCGGGTAAGCTCGGGCTGCTTGAAGTAGCCGTCGGCAATACCGGTGCCGGTGATGAGCAGTTCGCCAGGTTGTGCGTCGGTGACTTTGCGCAGCGACTCATCGACAATGATAGGCGTCAATTCCGCAGGGAAACCCACCGGCACGAAGCCGGCATATTCTTGTTCAGGGTGGCACTCCCAATGGCAGCTATAAAGCGCTTCTGTCAGGCCGTACAGGTTGAACAATCGGGCGGGAATATCACAGGCGAAAAATCTTGAGGGAAGATCGCCAGGCATTACATCGCTGCTACTGAACACATAGCGTAGCGTCCGGTTCTGTTTGAACTCAGGTTCTTCAATCATCCCGGCCAACAGGGCTGGCACCGCCAGGAATACCGAGATCCGGCTCTGATTGATGGCATCGACCAGTTTCGACGGGCTTCTATGCTCGCCGGGCGGCAGTACAACGATCACGCAGCCTGACAGCAGAGGCCAGAAAATTTCCCGGACAAGGTTGGTGACGCTCAAGGTGGTGCGCAGTAACTGTCGGTCTTTTTTGCTTAGAGGGAATCGCGTTTGCAACCAGCGCTGTCCGCTGACCAAGGCGCGATGGGATAGCATGACCCCTTTAGGTTGCCCGGTGGAACCCGAGGTGTAAAACAAGAAGGCTAGGCTATCGGCGTCGACGGCAGGCAGGTTCTGCAGGTCGTGGGCGTGCAGCGTGTCAATGAGTCGAATCAGGGTCAGCCTGACTCCAGCCCATGAACCGACAAAGTGCTCGCTTGCCCGGTCTGTCACCAACGCCTGAGCGTCGGAATGGTTCAAGATCGCAGCTCGGCGCTCGTCCGTATCTTCCGGGTCGATGGGGACGCATGTGCAGCCGGCCTTGAGGATGCCAATGACCCCCGCCAGCATGTCCAATGATCGCGGAACCTGGATCGCAACTCTGCTACCGGTGGGGATGCCCTCGGCGATCAAGCTGCGTGCAACCTGGTCAGCCCGTTGTTCCAGTTGCGCATTGCTTATTGGTAAGTCATTGAACATCGCCGCTGTAGCGTCGGGAGCCAGCGTTGCTCGCGCAGTCAGAAAGTCATGTAAGCATTCGTTAAACATACCCTGGGCCTCTATCTATTCAAATCCATGTGATGCTGTCAAATTTTGCAGCGCCCAGTCGTTATGAAGACTTATACAGCGGTGCTGTAATAGGCATCTTCAAAGTGATGCAGGCTAAGTGAAAAGTTTGCGGACTGAGGTAGGTATAAGAAACGCACCGCCTACTTTGTGCCAAAGCTATATCAAAACTGCAGAGAAGAAAAATATCCGATTTTCTGTAAGGTATTCGTTTTTGATATGGCTTGACAATATTATTTGCGTGCCTTCAGGATGAGTGAGTTGTGCGTTGACGTCAGTCTAATTAAGTTTTGAATTGAAGGGTTGTGGGCGGTTGTTTGGTCGGAATATTTTAACGGAATGGTAAATGGGTATGGTCAATTTTGAGTTGGTGTTCAGAGTGCACGCACCTGCGTATTCGATATATAAGTTGAAAGGTGTTCCAGAGGCTGCTTGCTTATCAGTGGGCACGGATTTTGTATCGTTATCGATTGCACTGAATGAAACCACTCTGATTTGCACGAGCAATATTCAACTCGCGGGTTGTGTAGTCGAGCAGGCCAGTCTTGCCTGGCGTTGCCTTGAAGTGGTCAGCGAACATCCAGCGGATGTCGTGGGTTTGATAGCCTTTGTCAGTAATACTTTAGCCGGCGCAGGTATCAGTATGCTGACGATTTCCTCTTTTGCCGGTGACTACTTTTTTGTAAAAGAAAAGTCGCTCGATCACGCCATCACGGTACTGAGTGCCGCGGGTAGCATCTTTACCTCTATTACCGAGCCGCAGGGGTGCGCAGAGTGAGTCAAGTACGCTCATTGGAGGACCTCGCCGAATTGGGGAGGAAGGTCTGTGCCGTAGAGCCTGTCTTATTGGAGGGTAAATACAGTTTTACCAAAGACCGAGAGGTTTATTTGCGAGCCACGTTGGTCAGGAGGCTGGATCTGGAGGTTCGCATGCAGGACTGGGTGGCCTCCCGCGTTTCTGCAGACATGCTGCTTTCTCGCCTCTCCCACCGTTGTCGCTTGGGCGAAAGGGTGCAATGGCCACAGCACTTTCCAGTACAGATCGTCGACTCCGATTACAATGCTGCATTGTTGAATAATGTGTTTCTCTATTTTCCGTTCGGGGCCGGACTTCGCAGCGAAGAAGAACAACATATATTCGGCTTCGAACTGGTAGCGGTGTCCACCAGGATTTTCAATGAAATACATATTCCGGCATTGGAAATTATCGGTTCGAAAAATGCAAAGGCGTTAGTTGAAGAACGGCTTTCCAAACGATTAGAAGAGGTTGTTTGCCTGTACTCCCTGTTGCATGAAATGTGTCATCGGGTTGGCGTGTGGCGAGTGATTCCTTCAAAAGACAAATCGTTGTGCATCAGTGGCATGAACCTAGCGATTGTTGGAGAGCTCTGGGCTGATCTACAGCTTGTTGAAAATGCCAAGGAATTCCCGGAGCTTGTGCTGTTCATCTTTTTGAATCGTATTTTCTGGTATGCCCGCAAGGGATATAGCGTCAGCGTACAGCACGGTGACTTGAACACTGACAATGATGCTTGGGGCGGGGTTTACCTGTGGGTGAGGTTGCGCGACGCCGGGGCCCTCTCCATTAATCAGGTGACTGGAAAGTTGGATTTCGAGTTGGACGCTATGGCGGATGTATTCAGTGCCTGTTATCGGGAACTTGAGGCGTTAGGGGCATCCTGCCTTGAAGCGGGAGCCGAAGGGGATGCGCTCGTCAATCAATGGAAGTTGAGTGTGTTGTCTGGTGCCCTTGAGCAACAAGTTTTGCCCTTTGAGTTGCAGGAAATTTATGCGCTGTGCAGGGGAGTGCCTGAATCGTTTCATTGATGTAATTGTGTCGTATCGAGTTTGCTCAGGCTTGTTTCATACATAAAGGACTGTTTATGAGAACTATACATATGTTGGGCGCAGGGCACATGGGGGGAGCCATTCTTTACGGCCTTCGCCAACAACTGAAGGGTACTGATAGTCTTCGTGTCATCGAGGTTGATGCCGAACGTAGCGCCCGGTATTCCAGTGATGGTTTCCAAGTCAGTACCCGCCTCGAAACGATTGAGGATGACGACATTATTGTTCTGGCAGTTCCTCCGCAGCGGTTCGCGCAGGCGTTGATGCAGAACGAACGACTCAAACGGCATCGCGGCCCGGTTATTTCCGTCATGGCAGGCATTACTTTGAATACGCTGACCCGTGAGTTGGGACATTGCAACGTCGTGCGTTCGATTCCCAACACACCGTCGCAGGTGGGGGAAGGCGTGACGCTGTATTACGCCCCGAAGTCAGCCAGTCCTGAGCTGACATCTGCTGCACAGCAGGTGTTCGGTGCAATCGGCGTTGTGATTCGTGTTGAGGACGAAACGCAGATTGATTCAGGTACGGCCCTGGGCGGTGGCGGCCCAGCGTTGGTTGCTTTTTTTGCCGACGCCTTGCAGGAGTATGCTCATGACGAAGGTTTCGATGCCCAACAGGCTGCGCTGATTGCCACTCAGTTACTGCACGGCACTGCCCGGTTGATACGTGAAACCGGCAAGCCCGCGTGGCAAGTCTGTAAGGATGTACAGACCAAAGGCGGTACAACGGAGCGTGCCATCGATACGTTCATTGATGCGGATCTCAAGGGTATCGTCAAGGCAGCCCTACAGGCGGCGGCGCGTCGCTCGGTAGAGCTGGGACAATAACCAGAAAAGGATAGCCCGATGAGTGCTCAGGTAAACTTGCAATCAGACTCTCCGAACATCGATCCTCAGCCGAAGGAGGATGTCAGTTATTCCCTCTATTTTGGTTTGGGTCAGTCACTCACGCTTTTGGATCACCCTGAAGTGTTCAAGGTCAGCGCAGCCGGAAAAGCATTCGGTTCATTATTGACAAGGCGCTTCGGAAGGCAATACGCCGATGCTCGCTTTCTCGATATAGGAACGGGCAGTGGAGTGCACTCGCTGCTTTTGCGCCGCCTGGGCATGAAGTCGGTCACTGCCACGGACATTTCAGCCCAGGCTATCGACGTGGCGAAGATCAATGAGGTCGCCAATCTTGGCACTGAGGATGTCCGGTTTATCCTCAGTGATCTGTTTGATGGCATGGACCCCACCACCGACGCCTTTGATGTGATTCTGTTCAACCCGCCAGGCTGGCAGACCCCGTCGACAGAGTTTCTACAGGCACTGCAACACTCGGAGTCTGCCCAGGGGCTGGCCATTGAGGCGATGTTTTATGGTGATCGCACGCTCAAGCGCTTCTTTGATGAAGTGCCTTTATTTCTCAAATCTGGCGCAAAACTTATCATTGGTCTGAACTCGCTGGTGGGCATTCCGGCCGTGATGCAGGCATTGTGTCAAAAACACGATGCCGATTACCACATTGACTGGTGCTTGTTAGGGAATCCTGGCCTGATGTCCACGCGGTAGCGCTTGATATTAAGCGAGTCCAGCTCGGGGTCAGATAGCCCAAAAAGCGCCTTGAACGGCTCTGGAGAAAGGCCGGAAATACGAAAAGTCATGTGTGGCTCCTGTCGTTTGTGTCTGCGCATAAGACAGGCACCCTCGCAGGCTCGCTATCCGTTTCTTGCCTTCAAATTCCTTAGGAGATGACCGCTGGATGGGTTGTAGGAGTGCTTAAGCGAAGCAGCTACCACCCTTACGCCCCAACACAGCCTTCCGATCCTCCGTTCGTCCAATGCCCGGCACTCGCAGCTACAGGCCAAGTCCAATGGTTTAAGTGCGTATTTGTCGTGCTTTTACAGCGGAGAGACAGCATGGAAATCAACGAGAACGCCCCAGGCAATATTTCACAGCAGGCAGTAACGCGCGGCACGGACAACGAGACCGGTCATGATCCAAAGCGCGATGAGGAGCATGTCCCGTTGCCACCGGACGATGAGGCACCCCTCGAGGAAGATATGTCGGACGTGGACGCTGCCGACTCAGTAGCCAGTGAGCATCCTGATAACTGAGCATTTAGATCAACGGACCCGGCCAAGCGCCGGGTTTGCCTAATAGGCCATTGGCTTTTCAGCGTTAGAAGCTGGATAGATCGACGTACAAGTCGCTGTCGGGGCTCGGTTTGCATTTAAATGCCAGCGCAAAATAATTACGCTATTGTCGGCATGAGGCTTATCGAAAAGGCCGAGAAGTTAAAGCAACCCAGCTGCGGAGACTGATATGCGTGCCGAAGACATTCTCGCCGACGACACAAACGAAGCAACATTTGAAGGCGTGACCGTACGTAAAGGGACGGTGGGCGCCTTTTTGGCAAACGTACGGGTTTGGAGTGATTCGGACGCGAGCATGGATGATCAACTGCTAGCCGAGCGCGAGATTATTCAATCTTTACCCGCTCTAAAGGCCAGCCCTTTCAAGGTCTTCTGTAAAATCCCCCTGAAATTTCATTCAGGGGATACCTAAACGATGTGGGCGGAAGTTCTAGCGCGTTTCGAGAAAAAAGCACCTGCCAGTGTCATGGCCAAACTGGCGCTGCAGCAGGCTATTGCCCCCGAGTGGATTGATCAGGTTTTCGAAGAACACCGGCAACGGCAGTATTCTCGTGAGCTATTGTTCTCGACCATCATCAAGCTAATGTCCCTTGTTTCATTGGGTTTTAAGCCATCTCTGCACGCCGCCGCGCGACAACTGGAAGACCTTCCTGTTAGCCTGGCGGCGCTCTACGACAAGATCAGTCGTACCGAGCCTGCTCTGTTGCGCGCCCTGATTACGGGCTGTGCACAGCGCCTGGCTCCAACCATCCGGGAACTGGGCTGCACGGCGATGCTGCCGGGCTGGCAGGTTCGGGTAGTGGATGGTAATCACCTGGCATCCACTGAGAAACGTCTGGGAGCTTTACGCAACGAGCGCGGCGCCGCTCGTCCCGGTTTTTCGGTTGTTGCATACGATCCCGATCTGGATCAGGTCGTCGACCTTCAGGCGTGTGAGGATGCCTACGCAAGCGAGCGCGTTTGTGTGCTGCCTTTATTGGCCAATGCCGAGCCCGGCCAAGTGTGGCTGGCTGACCGGCTTTATTGCACGCTCCCGGTTATGGAGGCTTGTGAGCAAGTCCAAACTTGCTTTGTCATTCGTCAGCAAGCCAAGCATCCACGTTTGATTCAAGAGGGTGAGTGGCAAGAGCCAGTACCTGTGGAAACTGGCACTGTGCGTGAGCAGATCATCCAGGTCAAAGGCGGTTACCAATGTCGGCGTGTCGAACTGACGCTTCATTCGCCAACGGACTCCGGCGACAGCAGCTTGATGTTCTGGAGCAACCTGCCTGAGAGCGTCAGTGCACAACAGATCGCCGAACTGTATCGCCGCCGCTGGAGCATTGAAGGTATGTTCCAGCGACTGGAAGCGATCCTGGAAAGTGAGATCGAAACCCTTGGCAGCCCAAAGGCTGCCTTACTCGGGTTCGCAACGGCGGTATTGGCTTACAACGTCCTGGCTGTTCTCAAACGCAGTGTTGAACAAGCTCATCGGGATACCCAGCCTGAAGGATGGGAAGTCTCGATTTACCATTTAGCGGTTCAGGTCAGGAGTGGATATGAGGGAATGCAGATTGCGCTGCCCTCGGAACATCTTCCTGTCATTCCGTTGGAAAAACTGGCTCAGCACTTATTGGCGCTTGCCAAAAATATCCAACCTAAACAAGTTGCGAAAAGCCCCCGTGGCCCCAAGGTACCCAAGCCCAAAACATGGGTTAAAGGCACCGCGGTGAATGCGCATGTTTCAACGGACAGGGTACTTAAGGCTGCCAAAACGAAAAGACCTTGAAAGGGCTGGCTCTAAAGGCGATCGGGCTCCTTGATGTGTTTGAGCCTAAAGATTCCCGACTGCGTGAGTTGATCGCCAGGGCGGGCGTGCCACAGTGAGTGCATGGTCGAATCCGGATGGTAGTCACCCTGGTTAGCAAGATCAGAGATTGCCGCATCACCTGGCATGACGCTGCGAGCGAACCGTTGCTCCTCTGATCACATCTGTGCGAATGGCCGACGGTTGGCCAGCGTTGTTGCGTGCATAGCTGCATAACGTGATCGGCAACTCTGCTATGTCAATGAAAATGCCGTCCATGGCCAGGGTGTAGCGATCGTCGTCAATATCGCCACATGTGGTGCTGACCGCCGCGTTCACGCTGTAGTAGTAATGCTGGCTGAAACCGTTGTGCTGGGTTTCCCAGGCGACGTGATAGCGGTGCTTGAGCTGCGGTGCCGGTGCCGGGTTGGTCAGGAATACCGAATGGGTGAACGCATTGCGCAGCAGCGCTTCGGTCAGCGGCTGCTCGGCCTTTTGCACCCCGAGTATGCACAGCACATGCGGCCCCAGCTCTGGGCCGATGGGCTGATTGATGTAGGCTTCATCAGAGGCGGCAGCCACTTGGTAACCGTGCGTGCGTGCGCAATCGCTGATGTCATTCACGGCTTTGAATCGATAGAACGGTTCCTGGATTGAAAACCTCAGGTTCCAGGTCGGACGAATAATTTTGTCGGCGGCGTCACGTTGTAAATGCACATAGGGTTTCAGGTTCCACGGTTCGTCCAGCGTGATTTCAACGGCCTTGAGCTGGCAGGTCGGGGTGTCGTTACGGAAAACGCCGTCTACAAAGCAGTAGTACAAGTCGTTGGCGGGGTAGCTGTAGTTGAATTTGGCAGCTTCGCACGCCGAGTTGTTCTGGCAGCTATTGAGAATGTCCTTCTGAATGGCAGACGCGACTTTGCTGATGATGCTGGTGATTTCATTGGTGTTACGGTCCAGCATCGGACTGCCGGAGCTGCCTGGACGCAGGCCGTTGCAGCGGTTGCGCAAGGCGCTGGGGAACACGCCGGGATGTTCGGCAAAACTGTTGAGGGTCGACTCTACGCAGGCACTCATGCGCAGGCCTTTTTTCAGGAATCCGGTCGGCGCTCCCACGTTAATCACTTCTCGATCCGACGTCTGCCGTTGGGAGGCCAGCTTGAGTGGCATGATCGCGCCGGCCACCAGCACGCCCAGTGATGTATCCAGTTCGAGCACGGCCAGGTCAGTGCCCGCCATGCTGCTCCAATGTGCTGTCTTGACTGTGTAGGTGACACGCTGTTCGGGCGTGTCATGAAAGTAATTGAAGGTCACCTCGGCGGTAAATGCCTGGCGCACGCGCGCCGTACCGTAGCTGTAGAACACACAATGCCCGGCGGTCAGCACATAAGCCGGGCCGACGGCCTTACCCTGGCGGTTGCGCGTGTCGAGCAGAACGGCATTGCAGGTCTGGCCTAAGGCGTTTTTCAGTGAACCGATGCCGGTCCACTGCGGATACCGTTGGTTTTTATTTTCAAGTGCCACGGAAGGTGACTGTTCAGTAAGTCCCTCAGCCAGGTCTCTGGCGTGGCTGGGCCAGACAGTGCCGAGCAACAGGAAATACAGGATGACGCAGGCGGTGTGAGTAAGTGACATAAGGGGCCTCGACATAGAAGTCATTGATTGGCTGAAATTACCCAATCAGGCCAAGGCAGGAGGCATACATGACTATTGCGTAACCCTTGGTGCGAGTGCGGATTGAAGTTGAAAGCCGATCACGTCGGGTCCATCAGCGACCGGGCGTTCGTCCTGGCGTCTTGGCAGCGAACCGTCAGTGTGATTTTTATAGCTTTATTGGGGAGTGGTCAGTGCACCCGCATTGCTCACTCTCATCGCTTGCGCTAGCCCTCTATTTTGCTATCTTGCCCGCTCGTATCGCAGTGGAAGCATCGAAGCATGGATTTATGGAAGACGTTGGCAGCCATCATCACGGTGTCGATCAGTGCTGACGTAATGGCGTGGTATGTCGAAAATCCAGTAGAGCGGGCGCTGACCGTCACGACGCTGTTTCCGACCATGATCCTCGGCGGAACAACAGCATTCACAATGTATGGTCCCTCGTTGATGAAAAAAGCCAAGAACGATGCGCTCGCATTCATAGGCTCTGATGGTGAGATCCGCGGCGCGCAGTTTGAGCAAGCTTCTCGCTACTATCGCTCGACCTATAACCCGCCGCTAATGTCTGACATGCAGTTGGCGCGAGCGATCGTCGTGGCGTACTGAGTACAACCTTTCACACCCTCTTCACATTCATGTGTTTATGGTTACTCCAGCTCCTGGTGAAAACTTCTTAGCCCGTGCCCCATCGCGGGCTTTTCTTTGTCTGCGATTTCAGGGGCTGTGTACTACAGGCAAAAGGGGATGATTACGTTGCCACAGCCGACATCAGCAGCTTGCGAATTTCCCCGGTAATTGCACTTTTGGTGCCTTGCTCCAAGATCCCCACTCGGCGCACCGCCAAGTCTCCCGGCAATGGCAGTACACGCAGGCTTGGGTCTTTGTGCCAGTCGAAATTTTTCAGCAGCGGCACAATAGCAACTCCGACTTGCTGGCGTACCAGGTCTGCGATGCCGATGATCGAGTTCAGCTCGAGGATTTCCAGCGGTTCGACCGATTCACTCTTGATGATCGACTGCACCTTGCGGCCCACGGCGGTGGAACGGTCATAGCGAATGAACGGCTGGGTCCTGAGCAGTTCCACAGCGTCATTGATGCCTGCGGTTTGCGCAGTATTGGCGAGCATGACGATGGGCTCGTTGTAGAGTAGGGTCCAGCTCAATCCATCGAAGTTCTGCCGCGCGGTCTCGATCAGCAATGCCGCGTCGAGCTTGGCAGCGTGTACCAGGTTGACCACTTCGTCGGAGCGGGCGGTCATCAGGTTGACCGATATGCGCGGGTGCAGCTTTTTCAGTTGCACCAGGCAATTGGCGAGCAGGCCCATGCCGGAGGTAATGCCGCCGATGGACACTTCCCCTTCCATGGCCATGCCATCGGGCGCCTCTGCAATCATTTGCTCGTAGTCCGCCAACAGGCGCTTGGCCTTGGGCAGCAACAACACGCCATCGCGGCTCAGCTTGATCTGCCGCTGGCTACGGTCGAACAGCGGCCGGCGCATCTCTTCTTCGAGGGCGCGCATTTGCTGGCCGACGGCGGCGTTGGTGAGGGCCACACGGTCGGCGGCGGCGGCAAAACTGCCGTACTCGGCGACGGCGATAAACGTCTTGAAGAAACGAATGTTGCTCATGGGTAGGCCCGCGCTCATGGGTACGTCGGCATAGTAAAGCTTTTGTTTACTCTGGTTAAAGTTAAATTAGTTTTTCTTTTTATAGTGCTCGACCAATACTCAAGTCCGAACTGACTCGGCGAACTTTCCAAATGAGCAATCCAGATATCAGCCCTGAAAGCGCAGCATTACGTGCGGCAAAAAACGTGTATCACCTCGGCGCCACCACCGTGTACTCCCACTATGAGGACAGCCGGTTTGCCTACACCCTTTACGTGCCTGAAAGCATCGAGGACCGCACCCGGCCGGTAGACCTGGTGGTTTCGCTGCACGGCTCGACCCGCGCAATGGAGATTTATCGCAATGGTTTCGCGGAATTTGGCCGCTGGAACGATTGTGTGATCCTGTCGCCGCTGTTCCCGGTCGGCGTGTTGGGCGACGGCAATGGTGATGGCTACAAGCAGATGGTCGAAGGCGATATCCGTTACGACCAAGTGTTGCTCGACATGATCGCCAGCGTTGGCAAGCGCTACGGTCGCAGCTTCGATACCTTTGCACTGTTCGGCTATTCCGGTGGTGGGCAATTCACCCATCGCTTCTGCTACCTGCATCCCGAAAAACTCTGGGCGGCGTCCATCGGCGCACCGGGTTCGGTGACCCTGCTCGATGCCGATCAGGACTGGTGGGTCGGCGTGCGGGACTTTGCCACACGCTTTGGTAAACCGTTGAACCTGCCAGCTTTGCGGCGATTGCCCGTGCATATGGTGGTGGGGGATTCAGACCTCGAAACCTGGGAGATTACCCACCGTGAAGGCGGCAAGCACTACATGGCCGGTGCCAACGCTGCCGGGCGTACGCGACCGGAACGTCTGGCTACCTTGAAGGCCAGCTTCGAGGCCGCCGGTGTGCAGGTGCACTTTGACCTGCTGCCCAACGTCGCGCACCAGGGCATCAAGGCCATGCCGGCGGCCCAGGATTTTTTCGCCAAGGTGTTGCGCCACAAGCGCAGCCTGGGCTGATTCACCGCTGCAAGCTGCACTCAGAACAGACCGTATAACAATAACCAAGGATTCACTCATTCTGATGCCGGTCCTGCCTTGGCCCACGCCAACGACCGGGACATTTCTTCAAGGAGTCTTTCTCCCGTGAACAATTACGTAAAGACGGCACTGGCCGTCGCGTTATCGGCGTGCACGTTTTCCATGGCCGTCGCCCAAGACAAGGTCATCAGCGTTGGCCTCAACGGTGATATCCGCAGCACCGACCCGGGCGTCAACCGTGATGACAATACCGATGCGGTAATGATGCATATCGTCGAAGGCCTTGTGGCGTACCGCGAAGACACCAGCGTCGCGCCGATGCTCGCCAGTGCGGTCGCCGTGTCGCCGGATGGCCTGCGCTACACCTTTACCCTGCGCGACGGCGTGCACTTCCAGAATGGCCAGTTGCTGGCCGCCAAGGACGTGCAATGGACTTGGCAGCGTTACCTCGACCCCAAGACCCAGTGGCGTTGCCTGGCGGAGTTCGATGGGCGCGGTGCGGCCAAGATTATCGATGTCGCCGCCCCCGACGCAAACACCGTGGTGTTCACCCTGGACCAGGCCAACGGCTTGTTCCTCGCCGCCATGGCGCGCCCGGATTGTGCCGGCGGCGGCATCCTGCACCCGGACTCCCTGGCTGCCGATGGCAGTTGGCACGCACCGATTGGCACCGGGCCGTTCACCCTGGGCAAATGGCAGAAGGGCCAGTACGTCGAGCTGGAGCGTTTCAAGGACTACAGCTCACGGGCCGAGGCCACGGCGGACGGCTACACCGGCAACAAGCAGGCGTTTGTCGACAAGGTGCGGTTTGAAGTGATCCCCGATTCCGCCTCGGCCAAGGCCGCGTTGCTGTCGGGTGGCGTGGACCTGCTGCCGGATGTCACGGCGATGGACGCTGCGCAACTCAAGCAGGTGAAGAATCTGCAGGTCCAGGTCAGCCCTATCATGACCATCAGCGGCCTGCTTTTCCAGACCCGCGACCCGTTGCTCAAGGATGTGCGCATCCGCCGTGCGGTGGCGTTATCCCTGGATTACTCGCAGATGGTCGCGGCGTTGTCCGACGGCTTGTCGGTGGCCAACAACTCAATCATTCCCACTGCGAGTCCGTACTACGACAGCACCGCGCACCAGGGTTATACCTACAACCTCGACGAGGCCCGGCGCCTGTTGAAGGAGGCCGGCTACCGCGGTGAAAAAATCCGCATGCTGGTCAACAAACGCTACCCGCAGATGTTCGACATGGGTTTGCTCAGCCAGGCCATGACCCAGGCGGCAGGGCTGAACATCGAGATGGAAACCCTGGAGTGGGGCACACAGTTGGAGCGTTACCAGACCGGTAGCTACCAGATGATGTCGTTCTCCTATTCGGGACGTTTCGATGCGGCGCAAAGCTACGAATCGGTGATCGGCGACAAGGACAAGGAACCGCGCAAAGTCTGGGACAACCCCGAGGCCCTGGCGATCCTGCGTGAGGTCCAGCGCGAAGTGGATCCCGCCAAGCGCCGGCCCCTGTTCGACCAACTGCACACGCTGATGCTCAAGGATGTACCGATGGTGGTGATCTACAACGGCACTGCCATCGGCGCCATGGGTAAGCGTGTCGAGGGTTATCGTTCCTGGCCTGTTGCCAAGCCGCGCCTGTGGGGCGTGAAGCTGGCCGACACTTCCAAGTAAGGCGTAGCGATATGTTTCGATTCATCTCACACAGGCTCGGCATGGCGGTGCCGACCCTGTTGCTGATCTCGGTGATTGTGTTTGCCTTGATCCGCCTGATCCCCGGCGACCCGGCCTTGCTGATGCTCGGCGACATGGCCGACCCGCAAAGCCTGGCCGATATGCGCAGCAGCCTGGGGCTGGACCACTCGGTGGTGACCCAGTACCTGATCTGGATAAAGTCGGTGCTTAGTGGCGACCTCGGGGCGTCCATCAGCAGCCGCCAGCCGGTTTTGGATTTGCTGGTGGAGCGCTTCAGCGTCAGCGCCACGGTGGTGCTGGTGGCGGTGCTGTTGGCAACCCTGCTGGCAACCCTGCTGGCGGTGCCGGTGGGTCTGCTCGCGGCCTGGAAGCAAAACAGCGCGATGGACCTGGGTCTGGTGATGACGGCGACGCTGTTGCTGTCGGTGCCGAGCTTCTGGTTGGGCTTGTTGCTGCTCTACGTGTTCGGTATCCAGCTGGGCTGGCTGCCGGTGATCGGCTACGTCGGCTTTGGCAGCGATCCGATGAAAGCGCTGACTTATGTGGTGCTGCCAATCGTGACCCTGACCCTGGTTGAGTTCGGCGCCATCGCCCGAATGGCACGGGCCAGCACCATTGAAGTGTTGCGCCTGGAATATATCGCCCATGCCCGGGCCAAGGGCTTGTCGGAGGGCGCGGTGCTGTGGAAACACGCCCTGCGCAATGCCTTCGCACCGACCTGGACCCTGATCGGCCTGATCCTCGGCAACCTGCTCGGCGGCATTGCGGTGCTGGAAACCGTGTTCACCTTGCCCGGTATCGGCCGGCTGATGGTCGACGCGATCTTCTCCCGCGACTACCCGGTGTTGCAGGGCTGTCTGTTGCTGATCACCTGCATCTATGTGTTGGTCAACCTGTTGGTGGATCTGCTGTATCCGCTGTTCGATCCAAGGGTGAAGCTATGAACTTGAAGACGCCTGCCTTGCCCGGCGTAGCGGCGATCCCGCCGCGTCGACGCCGACGCTACCCGCCGCTGAATGCGCTGATTGGCGGCGGCTTGCTCGCAGCCCTGGTGTTGTTGGCCTTGCTCGGCGTGGTGTGGACGCCATACGACCCGCTCAAGCTCGACCTGCTCTTGCGCCTGCACGCACCGAATGCCGTGCACTGGCTGGGCACCGATGAATTTGGCCGGGATGTGTTCAGCCGCTTGATCATCGGTGCGCGCACCAGCCTGTGGATCAGCCTGCTGTCGGTGAGTGTGGCGGTGGTCTGCGGCACGCTGATCGGCATGCTCGCCGGTTACCTGCGCGGCTGGACCGACCGCATCCTGATGATGCTCAACGATGCGCTGCTCGCGTTCCCCGGCATCCTCATGGCCCTGGGCATCATGGCGATTGTCGGGGCCAGCCAGTACGGCATCGTGCTCGCCCTGGGCATTGCCTACACGCCTTCGGTGGTGCGGGTGGTGCGCGGCAGTGTGCTGTCATTGCGTGAGCTGGAGTTTATCGAGGCCTCGCGGGTGATCGGCAACTCCGAGCTGTACACCATGTTCCGCCACATCACGCCCAACTGCCTCGCGCCGTTGTGTGTGCTGGCCACCAGCATGTTCGGCTGGGCGTTGCTCTCGGAGAGCGCGCTGAGCTTCCTCGGCCTTGGCGTGCCACCACCGGCCGCGACCTGGGGCAGCATGCTCTCGGCGAGCCGCACCTATATCTCGAACGCGCCGTGGCTGGGGATCTTCCCGGGCATCTTTATCAGCCTGACGTTGCTTGCTATCAATCTGTTCGGCGATGCCTTGCGTGATCGTCTCGACCCGCGCATGAGGAAATGAGCATGAGCGTACCCGCGCCTTTGTTGGCCGTTGAAAATCTACAGATTCGCGTCGGCGTGGACGGTCCGCTGGCCGTCGATGACTTCAGCTTCACCATGGCCCCCGGCGAGATCGTCGCACTGGTGGGCGAGTCGGGCAGCGGCAAGACCATGGCCGCGCGCGCTGCCATTGGCTTGCTGCCAGCACCGATGCAGGTGTGCGGTGGGCGCATCATCTTTCAGGGCCAGGCCCTGGACAGCAGCAATGCCAAGGCCATGCGTGAAGTGCGTGGCGCACGGATCGGCATGGTGTTCCAGGAGCCGATGGTCTCGCTCAACCCCGCGCTGAGCATCGGCCGGCAGATGAGCGAGGCACTCAAACTGCATACCACGCTGGATGCGGTGACGATCCGTGAGCGCTGCATCGCCATGCTGCAACGCATCGGCATCAAGGACGCCGAAAAGTGCCTGGTGTCCTACCCGCACCAATTCTCCGGTGGCATGCGCCAACGCATCATGCTGGCCTCGGTGATGCTGCTGCGCCCGGCGCTGCTGATTGCCGACGAACCCACCACGGCCCTGGATTGCCTGGCGCAACTGGATGTGATCGAGTTGATGCTGGAACTGACTCGCGAGCAGGGCACCGCGATTCTGTTTATCAGCCACGACCTGTCCCTGGTGGCGCGTTATGCCCACAAAGTGGTGGTGATGCGCTCGGGCAAGGCGGTAGAGCAGGGCCGTATCGAAGACATCCTCTTTGCGCCCAAGGCCGAATACACCCGGCAATTGCTCGAAGCGCTGCCACGGCGCGGGGAACTGGTGCCAGTGCCGGCGGCCGACAGCGCGTTGTTGCAGGTCCGGGATGTGTGTATCGAACACCCGGGGCCGCGCAGCTTCTGGGGGCGCAGCGTGCCCAAGCGCGTGGTGCACTCGGTGAGCCTGAGTATCGCGCCGGGCGAGACCCTGGCCCTGGTTGGTGGCAGCGGTTCGGGCAAGACTACCCTCGGGCGTGCGGTCGTCGGCTTGGTCAACCCCTGTGCCGGGGCGATCCTGTTCCAAGGCGTGGATATCCTCAAAGCCGCCAACCGGGCACATCGCCTGCAATGCCAGATGATCTTCCAGGACCCGTATTCGTCCCTCGACCCGCGCATGACTGTCGGCCAGATCCTCGCCGAACCGCTGCGCCATGAACCCGCCCTGACGGCTGCGCAAAAGCGCCAGCGGGTCACCGACACCCTGGTCGACGTGGGCCTGCCCGAACAGTTTCGCGAGCGTTTTGCCCATCAACTCTCCGGTGGTCAGCGCCAGCGCGTGGCGATTGGCCGGGCGTTGGTGCGCCGGCCCAAGCTGGTGATTGCCGACGAGCCGATTTCGGCGCTGGACATGACCATCCAGAAGCAGATCCTCGAACTGTTCGAGCGCTTGCAACGCCAATACGGCTTTGCCTGCCTGTTCATTTCCCACGATCTCTCAGCGGTGGAACGCATCGCCCACCGTGTGGCGGTGATGAACCAGGGCGAGGTGGTCGAAATGGGCCCGCGTGACACGATTTTCGACGCTCCACAACACCCTTACACCCGTCGGCTACTCGCCGCGGCCAGCCCCTTGGAGAAACGTGCGGACGGCAGCTACCGCCTCCGTGCCAGCGTGATTTAGGTACTGCTGCACCCCAGGCCACGGCATTAAACCCAGCCCTTCGCAAATCGACGATTTGCGAAGCGGGCGAAGCCATGGCCGAAGAAAACAAAAACAACCCCACTCAACCTGTCTGCCAGGAACCTACACATGAATAACCGCATCAACAAAGTTGTCGCTAGTGCCAGCGTCATGGGCGCCGGTTTCATGCCCTTGTTTGCCCAGGCCGGCTTCGTCGCCGACAGCAAAGCGGCGCTGGAGTTGAAGAACTACTACTTCAACCGCGACTACCGCGAGTCCAGCGGGCAGAACAAACGTGCCGAATGGGCGCAGGGTTTTATCCTCAAACTCGAGTCGGGCTTTACCGACGGTACCGTGGGTTTTGGCCTGGACGCGGTGGGTATGTTGGGCATCAAGCTCGATTCGAGCCCGGACAACTCCGGCACCGGGCTGCTGGCACGTTCCAGCATGGCCGAGCCAGGCTCCCCCAGCTACGCCCGCCGCGCCCATGACAACTACTCAAAACTGGGCCTCACCGGCAAGGCGCGCCTGGCCAAAAGCGAGTTGCGCGTGGGTTACATGGTGCCTGACCTGCCGACGCTGCAGCCGAACCTGAGCCGCCTGTTCCCGCAGAGTTTCAGCGGTACCGCAGTGACCTCCAAGGACATCGACAAGCTGACACTGACCGCCGGCCAACTGGACCAGGTCAAGCAGCGCGACTCAACCCACTACGAGGATATGGGGCTTACCAGCCAGTACGGCGCCTACAAAAGCAGCGCCAAGAGCGATGAGTTCCGCTACGCCGGCGGCGAGTACGCACTCACGCCGACGACCTTTGTGACCTACCAGTTCGGGCAACTGGAAAGCCTGTACCAACAGCATTACCTGGGCTTGAAAAACAGCTTTAAGTTGGGCCCGGGCACGTTCAAGACCGATATCCGCTATTTCAGCGCCAGTGAAGACGCTGCAGGCCTGGCCGGCAAGGTGGATAACCGGGCGTTGAGTACGCGCATCGGCTATGGCCTCTACGGCCACAACCTCAGCGGCGGTTACCAGGAACAGTACGGCTCGACGCCGTTCACCTATGTGGACGGCACCAACACCTACCTGTTCACCGAGTATCAACTGGCCAACTTCTCCCAAACCGGCGAGCGCGTGTGGCATGCCCGCTATGACTATGACTTCGCCTCGCTGGGCATTCCGGGCCTGCTGTTCTCGACGCGTTATGCCAAGGGCGACAACGCCAAGGTCATCGGCTTCAACGGCGAAGGACGCGAGTGGGAGAGGGACTTGAGCCTCGGCTATGTGGTGCAGAGCGGCACGTTCAAGGATGTCTCGCTGCGTTGGCAGAACGCCAGCGCGACGAGCAACTTCGCCCGTGACACCAACGAAAACAGAGTGATCCTGGGTTACACCGTGGCGCTCTGGTAGCGGTAATGGCGTGCAACAGGAACAGCCTGTTGCACGCCCAAGCAGTGGAAAGAGGGGATAGATCAGATGACGAGTTTGCCGTTGCGGCGGGCACTGCCCAGTCAACAACGCGTATCGGCGCGTGGCGTAAGTGATTTCATCGAAGCGGTGAACGCTGCGGACCTGGAGTTGCACAGCTTCATGCTGTACCGCGATGGCGCGGTGGTAGCCGAAGCGTTTTGGGCGCCTTATTGCGCCGAACGCCTGCATGTCCAGCATTCGGCGACAAAAAGCTGGGTGTCCATGGCCGTCGGGCTGTTGGTGGATGACGGCGTGCTGTCGCTGGACGCCAAGGTGGTGGATTTTTTTGCCGCCGATTGCCCGGCATCCATCAGCGCCAACCTGGCGGCCATGACCGTGCGGGATTTGCTGACCATGCGCACCGGCCATCGCCAGGGCATTTCTGGTGGCGCCTGGCGCGGGCGCAGTGACAGTTGGGTGCGGTTGTTCCTCAATGAGCCGGTCGAAGACCCGCCAGGGCACCGGTTTATCTATAGCAGTGCGTCGAGCTTCATGCTCTCGGCGATTGTCAGCGTAGTCAGCGGCCAGACGGCGTTCGAGCTGTGCAACGCACGTATCTTCCAACCCATGGGCATGGGCCCCATCGAGTGGGATCTGGCTCCTGGCGGTTTCAACACCGGTGGCAATGGCCTCAGTTGCCGCACCGAAGACTTGCTCAAATTCGGCGTGTTGCACTTGCAACACGGCAATTGGCAGGGGCAGCAATTGCTGTCCCGAGAATGGGTGGCCGAAGCGACCCGTGGGCACGTCGATGATGTATGGATGGGCGCCTTCAATGGCAAGCGCTACCTGAGTCGCGACGAGTCGAGCGGCGCGGCTGTCACGCGCCGCGAAGGCTACGGCTACCAGTGGTGGATGACCCTGCACGGTGGGTATTACGCCTCCGGCGTGTTTGGCCAGCAGTGCATTGTGCTACCGCGCCATAACGCGGTGATTGCGTTTACCGCGGGACTCGCCCTGGGCGAGCGGCGCTTGCACAGCCTGCTCTGGGAGCATCTTTTGCCGGCGCTGGACGTACCCAGCGAAGGCTCGGCGGATGCCGCGCTGGCGGCGCTGCTGGCCCATCAACAACGGCCAGTCATGTCTGGCGCCGCGAGCTCGCCGCGCCAGGCTGAATTCAGCACTACGTTTGCCATGCAGGCCAACGAAGACCAGGTCAGCGAAGTGCGCCTGGAGTTCGGGCCTGAGTATTGTGACTTTTACCTCACCGACCCCCGTGGCACCCATTGCATCCGGGCCGGGTTGAGCGCCGGCATCGAAACCCAGACCAGCATGACCGGCCACTATCTGCATCACCAATACCAGCCGGAACTCACCCCCGTGGTGGCGCAGGCGCGCTGGACCGAAGACCGGGTGTTGAGCATGACCTGGCAGTTTGTCGAGACGGCGTTTTGTGATCGGGTCACCTGCCGTATCGAACACGGCACCTTGTACGTGGACCGCAGCGTCAACGTAAACGCAGGCCCGTTGCAGCGCCCGACGCTGGCCGGCCATCCAACCATCGCTTCGCAGGAGTCGCCATGAACGATTTTTCCAACCCTTCAGTTTCCGCGCGCGGCGCGTTCTGGGCGCCATTTACCCCGATGCGCCAGTTCCAGCAACAACCGATGATGTTCGCCAGCGCCGACGGTATGCACTACACCACCACCGATGGGCGCCGCGTACTCGACGCAATGGCGGGGCTGTGGTGCGTGAACGCCGGGCATGGCCAGCCGAAAATAGTCGAAGCCATTCGCGAAGCGGCGGGGCGCCTGGACTTTGTCTCGTCGTTCAAGATGAGCCATCCCCAGGCCCTGGAAATGGCCGAGCGCCTGATCGACATCAGCCCCGCCGGTATGGAGCAGGTGTTCTTCACCAACTCTGGATCTGAAGCGGTGGATACTGCGTTGAAGATCGCGCGGGCGTATCACCAGGCGCGTGGTGATTGCCGTCGGACCAAATTTATCGGGCGTGCCAAAGGCTACCATGGCATGGGCTTCGGTGGGCTGTCAGTATCCGGTATCGGTCGCCAGAAACGTGACTTTGGCCCGCTGCTGGGGGAGGTCTCGCACCTGCCATTGCCCTATGACGCGGGCATGCGTTTCAGCGTTGGGCAGCCGCAGCAGGGCGCCAGTTACGCTGATGCGCTGACACAACTGCTGGATATCCAGGACCCGAGCACCGTGGCCGCGGTGATTGTCGAGCCGGTGACCGGCTCCGGCGGGGTTTATGCGCCGCCCCAAGGCTATTTGCAACGCTTGCGCGAGATTTGCACACGGCACGGCGTGCTGTTGATTTTCGACGAGGTAATCACCGGTTTTGGCCGCGTCGGCGCGCCCTTTGCCGCGCAAGCCTTTGGCGTGCTGCCGGACCTGATCACTACCGCCAAGGGCCTGACCAACGGCGCCGTGCCCATGGGCGGCGTGCTGGTCAGTGGCGCGGTGTATGAAGCGTTCATGGCCGGGCCGCAGAATGTCATCGAACTGATGCACGGCTACACCTATTCCGCGCACCCACTGGCGTGTGCGGCCGGGTTGGCGACCCTGGAGGTGCATCGTGAATTGGGCATCAACCAGCACGTCAACGCGGTGAGTGGGCTGTGGCAGTCGACCGCACTCGCGCTGCAAGGCATCGGCGCGGTGCTGGACGTACGCGCGATCGGTTTGCTCTGCGCGGTGGAGCTCGAGCCGCGTACTGGTTTCCCCGGCGCGCGTGGCAGCGAGGTTGCGCAGTGGTGCTTCGACAACGGCGTGCTGGTGCGCGGCTCGGGTGACACCATTGTGATTTCGCCGCCGCTGGTCATCAGCCCGCAGGAGATCGCCCAGGTGTTCGAAACCCTGGCGAGTGCCCTGAAACACGTCGCCTGAAGGGAGTCCAAGGTATGTCGGATCTGTTTGAGTTCTATATTGACGGTGCCTGGGTCAAGCCTCACGGCACGGCCATTGAGCCCGTGGTAAATCCATCCACCGAGCAGGTGGTTGCGCGCATCACCCTTGGCGACAGCCACGATGTGGACCGCGCAGTCGGCGCGGCCAGGCAAGCGTTTGCCGGGTTCGCAGCAAGTTCGCTTGAGGCGCGTGTCGACCTGCTGCAACGCATTATCCAGGCCTACAAACTCCACAGCGAAGCGCTGGTCGAAGCGGTACACCTGGAAATGGGCGCGCCGCTGTCCCTGGCCCGCAGTGCACATGTGCCGGCAGGCCTGGGCCATCTGGTGCAGGCGCTGGAAGTGCTACGCGATTACCGCTTCGAACGCCGCGTCGGCCAGACGCTAGTGGTGCGTGAGCCTATCGGTGTGTGCGCCCTGATTACCCCTTGGAACTGGCCACTTAATCAACTCACCTGCAAGCTCGCACCCGCCCTGGCGGTGGGCTGCACCGTCGTACTCAAGCCAAGTGAGTGTGCGCCATTGTCGGCGCATATCGTCGCGCAAATCCTGCATGAGGCCGGGGTGCCGAAGGGGGTGTTCAACCTGGTCAACGGTAATGGGCCGGTGGTTGGCGCTGCGCTGGCCAGCCATGCCGAGGTGGATATGGTGTCGTTTACCGGCTCGACCCGCGCCGGCATCGCAGTGGCCAAGGCGGCGGCCGATACAGTCAAGCGTGTGTCCCAGGAGCTGGGCGGCAAATCCGCGAATATTCTGCTCGACGACGCCTATCTGCCTAGCGCGGTGCGTCACGGGTTACAGGCGTGCATCCGTAACAGCGGCCAGTCGTGCAATGCGCCGACGCGCCTGCTAGTACCGCGCGCGCAGCAACAGGCTGTGATTGATATCGTCCGGGAAGTGCTGGCGCAGGTGTGTTTCGACGACAGTCAGCCGACCTGCGCCATCGGCCCTGTGGCGAACGCCCTGCAATTTGAACGGGTTCAGGCCATGATCGTTAAGGCCATCGCCGAGGGTTCGCGATTGATCGCCGGAGGACTGGGACGACCACGGGGGATTGAGCGCGGGTACTACGTGCAACCTACGGTATTTGCCGACGTCACCCCGGACATGCTCGTGGCGCGGGAAGAAATCTTCGGCCCGGTCCTGGCGATCATGCCGTACGACAGCGAAGCCGAGGCGATAGCCATCGCGAACGACAGCCCTTATGGCTTGTCAGGCTACGTCACCTCGACCAGTCTTGAACGCAGCCGTAGGGTTGCGCGGCAATTGCGCACCGGCATGGTCCATCTCAACGGCGCCCGGGCCGACCAGGCAGCGCCGTTTGGAGGCTACAAGCAGTCGGGTAACGGGCGGGAGTGGGGCGAGTTGGGGTTTGAAGAATACCTGGAGAACAAGTCATTGTTTGGGTATTAACGGTTTCAGAGGTACGCGACGGAGCGGCAAATAGATTAACCGCCCCTTTGCTCGCTAGTTGGCGCTAACACGCGAACAAAGCCGACTGCTTCGGTTGGTCGTTAAAGATCCTCGGACCGGCGTATTTCGCTACCGGCTTCACGGGTGGTGAAAAACGTATGTGCCTCGGCAATCGCATTGCTCATATGGCTGCGCCTGCGCGACACTTCGGCATTGAACGTCAGCAGCAGAAAACTATAGACACCGCTCAATATGCCAACGAGCACCACACCGAAAATGCGCAGTAAACGGCGTGCGGCGTTTGGGGTGGAGAGGAGGGATTGATCTGGTGCAGGTACGTCTTGAGTTTCATTGTGACAAACATAGAGACGTGGGGCTCGGGTAGGAATGAGACGATTCTCAAAAGCTTTCGGCCCCCTGCGGCTCAGATCGCAGCCTGCGTTGATCTTCCTGTGTCACGCCTGCTGCGCGTTAGCTGATAAGCCACGGCCAGCCATATAAACCATCCTGGCATGACCATCAAGGCAACGCGGGTGTCAGGTCTCAATGCCAGCAGGCACAGAACGAAACCCATAAAAGCCAGTGAAAGCCATGCCATTGGCACGCCGCCTGGCATCTTGTAAGCAGATTTTGCGTGAAGCTCAGGACGCTTTTTGCGATAGGCGATGTAGGACACGAGGATGGTCGACCACGTGAAGATCACCAGAATCGCTGACACAGTGGAAACGATGGTGAAGGCCGTCATGACTTCCGGAACGATGAACAGCACGAGTACGCCCAGCAGCATCAACAGCGTGGTGAAGGCCAGGCTCAGCAGAGGCACGCTGTTGCTCGACAGTCGCCGAAAAATACCCGGAGCATTGTCCTGATTCGCCAGCCCGAACAGCATACGGCTGGAGGAGAATACGCCACTGTTGGCCGATGAAGCGGCGGATGTCAGCACCACGAAGTTAACGATGCCGGCAGCTGCGGGAAAGCCGGCGACGAGGAAAAGTTCGACAAAAGGACTTTTTACAGGTGACACCTGTTGCCAGGACGTTACCGCAATAATGCAGCCTAATGCCAACACGTAGAACAGGATGATTCGCAACGGAATCGAGTTGATTGCCTTGGGTAAGGTCCTCTCCGGAGACCGGGTTTCTGCCGCAGCGGTGCCGATCAGCTCGGTGCCGGCAAATGAGAATATCGCCATCTGAAAACCGGCAAAAAAACCAAGCAAACCGTTAGGGAATGCAGCCTGCTTGTTCACTAGATGGCTCAGGGACGCGGTAACGCCATTGGGGGATACGAACGAGCTGGCAATCAGCACGATGCTGACCCCAATAAGCGTCACGACGGCGATGATCTTAATGATCGCGAACCAGAATTCGACTTCACCGAAAAGCCTGACCGTCAGCACGTTCAAGGTAAACAGTGTCGCCAGCATCCCGATAGCCGGTATCCAGGCAGGCAGGTGGGGGAACCAGTACTGAAAAAAGCCACCAACGACGACGGCATCGCCGATCACGGCAACGCACCAGCTCAGCCAATACGACCAGCCGAGAAAAAATGCGGCGCGAGGTCCCAGGTAAGCGCCGGCAAAATCGGCAAAGGTTTTGAAATTCAAATTGGAAAGCAGCATTTCGCCCATGGCACGCATGACGAAGTAAACGAACAGGCCAATGATCATGTAGATGAGGATGATCGAGGTGCCGGAGAGGGCGATGATCTTTCCGGAGCCCATGAACAAACCTGTACCAATGGCGCCGCCCATTGCCATTAGCTGGATGTGACGATTGCTGAGCGTGCGCTGCAACGTGGGTTGTTCAACCCGCTCTGATGAATTCGATTTCATTTCAAAACCTCTTGATCTTATGTTTTTGAGTTTTGGCAGAAAAGTGGGTATCCAGCGCCACTGTCAGGATGCAATGGCGGGTGACGGCATTGGTTTATCTGGGTGATGACGTCCCCCTGCACATGCCTGTGGCGTCACTTACAGGTGAACTGGCCGTGCGCATATAGGCGGCTTTGGCCGGGGGCGTTCAGGCGCGTTTGCTCTCGAAGCCATGCAATACGTTCACCGCATTGATTCCGATTTCATCGACCATGTAGCCGCCTTCCATCACGAAGAGGGTGGGGCAACCAACGTTCGCTATCAGCTCGCCAATCCCGATGAAATCCTCGCTTTCCAACAGGAAATGACTGATGGGGTCGTCCTTGAAGGTGTCGACGCCCAATGAGATCACCAATACTTCCGGCGCGAATTGCTGAAGTTTCTTGCAGGCGTGAAGCAGGGCGTCGCGGTAGCTGTCCCAGGCGGTGTTTTTCGGCAATGGGTAATTGAGGTTGAACCCTTCGCCACGGCCGGCACCGACCTCACCGCTGAACCCTGAGTAGTACGGATAGGACACGCTTGGCTCGCCGTGCAGCGAGACGAACATGACGTCATTGCGCTGGTAAAAAATGTTCTGGGTGCCGTTGCCGTGATGAAAGTCGACGTCGAGTACCGCGGCACGTTTGGCGCCCTGGGTGATCGCCTGCTGTGCGGCAATGGCCGCATTGTTGAGATAGCAGTAACCCCCCATGTATTCACGCGCCGCGTGATGGCCCGGCGGACGGCAAAGGGCAAAGGCGCTGTCGTGGCCTTCATCGATAAGTGCCAGACCTGTCAGTGCGATATCGGCACTGGTCTTGACCGCCTGCCAGGTGGTGGCGGTGATGGGTGAACCGGCATCCATTGCATAAAAGCCGAGTTTGCCGTCAATAAAGGTTGGCACCTGGTCGTTGGCCAAATCGCGTACAGGCCATACCAGTGGCAATGCATCATGAGTGCGTCCTGTCGCGCACCATTCTGACCACGCGCTTTCCAGGAAGCTCACGTAGCGCTCGCTGTGCGCGTTGACGTAGCACGACCGGTCAAACACGCGGGGTTCGACTATCTGGCCAAGGCCTACTTGCTTGACACGGTTGTGAACGGTGTCGGCCCGACTGGGCTGCTCGAACGACGGCTTGAGCACGCCATCCTTCAATTCAGTGCCATGGTGCAGACGGTGGGAATCACTGAAAACTGTAAACATTCTGCGCATCCGTTAATGTGAGCCAGTGAAAATATTCTGTTCTGGTCAGGGCGCGATTTCTTTGCTTTGTTTTCGGGATTCTCTATATTTATCGGGTGATTTAACTCGGAAATGACGTAATGAAGAAAAATATATCCAGGCGTATCAGCCTCGATGAGACTGATCTGGCCATTCTTGAGTTATTGCAGGAGGACGCGAGCATTTCCAACGCCGAACTCAGTGAGCGACTTTCGTTGAGCCTCACGCCTTGCTGGCGACGGCGCAAGAGAATGGAGGAGGCGGGGGTGATAAAGGGTTATCAGGCAACCCTTGATCGAAGAATGCTGGGGCTGGATATCATGGCATTCGTGCACATCCGCTTTTCTACCCACGCCGATCACGCTCCGGACGCCTTCGAGGCAGTGATTGCGCAATTGCCAGAGGTATTGGCCTGCCACAAGATCACCGGTGACGCCGACTACGTGCTCCAGGTGTTGGCAGAGGATCTTGATAGCTATAGCGACTTTATCGAGCAAGTGCTGAGGCGGCAGGTGGGTATCGCGTCTATTCAGTCGAGCCTGGCTTTGCGCGAAATCAAGGCCGGTAGTCGCATCGCCATACCTAAATTGAGCAAGGGGTAATGGAGGTGGGGCGCCGCGCATACGTTCGGTGTCCGGAGCATTCCTTGCCAATCGCACCGGCATTGCGTTCGCAAAGACCCTGGCCTTTGATCAGCAATAAAACGCCTGACGCCTATTTGATTAAACGGTAAAAGCCCGGCATGTCTGCTGGGCTTTTCTGCGTTGGCTTCTCAAGCGGGGCGGCTATGCCCTCGCTCGCTTGTCAATGAGAATGTCGCGGCTCACCACTGCGGGCAATCACGCGCAGATGCAGAGTTGCAGGCTCCAGGCACCCACCTGTTGAAAGCTGTCCCACCAGTTGCCGGTACAGTTCCTGCCAGGGTGTCTGGGAGGGTGGGAGGTTCGGCGTCCACTCGAGTCGACGCCGGCTCATCTCGGCCTCGTCTATCAGCAGGTTGACCGTGCGTGTGTTCAGGTCGACCTTCAGGCGGTCGTTGGTTTTGAGCAACGCCAAGCCACCGCCTACCGCTGCTTCGGGGGACATGTTGAGAATTGACGGGCTTGCCGACGTGCCGCTTTGGCGCCCATCGCCCAGGCAGGGCAGGGAGTCGATGCCTTGTTTGATCAGGGCGGCGGGAGGCGCCATGTTCACCACTTCTGCACTGCCGGGGTAGCCCACGGTGCCCACACCGCGGATGACCAGGATGCAGCGCTCGTCGATATCCAGCGCCGGGTCGTCGATGCGGGCGTGGTAGTCCTCTGGCCCTTCGAACACGATCGCCCGGGCCTCGAAGCTGTTTTCTGCGCCGGGTTCGGACAGGTAGGTCTTGCGAAAAGCTTCGCCCACCACCGACATTTTCATGATGGCGCTGTCGAAGAAGTTGCCGCTGAGCACGATGAAGCCGGCGCGGTGCTTGAGTGGTGTTTCAAAGGGGTAGATCACATCGGCGTTGCTGGTCAGGGCACTGCTGACGATTTCGCCGATGGTCTTGCCGCTTACCGTCGCGCAGTCTTTATGCAGACGCCCGGCTTTTTGCAGTTCGTGCATCACGGCCGGCACCCCGCCGGCGCGGTGGAAGCCTTCGCCGAGGTACTTACCCGCCGGCATGCAATTGACCAGCAGCGGCACGTCCTCGCCAATCCGTTGCCAGTCATCCAGGCTCAGTTCGACGCCCATGTGCCGGGCAATCGCAATCAGGTGCGGAGGGCAATTGCTGGATGCGCCGAGTGCCGAGGCGACGGCGATCGCGTTCTCGAATGCCTCACGCGTCATGATCTGCGACGGCCTTACGTCGTGCAGGACCAGCTCGCAAATGCGCTTGCCGGTGGCATAAGCCATCTGCCCGCGCTCACGGTAGGGCGCGGGAATGCTCGCACAGCCAGGCAACGACATCCCCAAGGCTTCGGCCAACGCATTCATCGACAGGGCGGTGCCCATGGTGTTGCAGTGCCCAACGGACGGCGAGGCCGCCGTGGTCATCTCCATGAAGCCTTCGTAGTCGATTTCGCCGGTGGCCATCAGATTGCGCGCATGCCAGAGCACGGTGCCGGAGCCGATCAACTCGCCCTTGTGGTGACCGTCGAGCATCGGGCCGCCGGACAGGACAATGGCGGGCAGGTCGGTGGTTGCGGCAGCCATCAGGCAGGCCGGCGTGGTTTTGTCGCAACCGGTGGTGAGGACTACGCCGTCCAACGGGTAACCGTGGAGGATCTCCACCAACCCCAGATACGCCAGGTTACGGTCCAGTGCGGCCGTGGGCCGACGCGATTGCTCAGCGATCGGATGCACCGGGAACTCCATGGGGATGCCGCCGGCATCACGAATACCGGCCTTGACGCGTTGCGCCAACTCCAGATGATGACGGTTGCAGGGGGTCAGGTCGCTGCCGGTCTGGGCGATGCCGATGATCGGGCGTCCCGATTGCAGTTCTTCGCGGGTCATCCCGTAGTTCATGTAGCGTTCAACATACAGGGCAGTCATGTCCGCGTGGGCAGGGTCATTGAACCATTGCTCGCTGCGCAGGCGACGTTTTGGCATTTCATTCATGATTCATTTCTCTCTTGTCATTATTGGCTGAATCGACAATCGGTTGGGATTCAGCGGGCGAGCAGGCCGCGGGACGCCAGATTGCGCAACAAGGCGCCGACCCCAAATGTCCAGGGGGTAGCGGCAGAGCTGTGGGTCACCTGGTTATGCAGGCTACCGAGCAACGGGCTGCTGATACGGACGCGGTCGCCCAGCTTGTGGGTAAAACCGCTGCCGGCCTGATCGCGGTCTTCAGTGGGGGCGAACAGCGTACCGAGAAACAGCAGAAAACCATCGGGATATTGGTGATTGGCGTTGAGCGTCTGACCCACCAGGTCCTGTGGGTCGCGGCTGATCTGACCCATGGAGCTTGAGCCTTGCAGCCGATAACCGTCTTCGCCTTGTACCTCTAGATCGACCACGCAGGCCCGCACATCATCCAGGCCGAAGTGTTCGTCGAACAGGCGAATAAACGGCCCAATGGCGCAGGAGGCATTGTTGTCCTTGGCCTTGCTCAGCAACAGCGCGCTGCGGCCTTCGAAATCGCGCAGGTTGACGTCGTTGCCCAGGGTGGCGCCGTGGATCTGGCCACGGCTGTTCACCGCCAGCACCACTTCGGGTTCCGGATTGTTCCACTGCGAGCCGGGATGAATGCCGATGTGGCTACCGCTTCCCACCGCCGCGAGGATAGGTGCCTTGGTGAAGATCTCCGCATCCGGGCCAATGCCGACTTCCAGGTATTGCGACCACATCCCCCGTTCGATCAGCAATGCCTTGAGACGCATGGCTTGCTCCGAGCCCGGTACGATCGAGCGCAGGTTGTCGCCAATTACGCTGCGGACGGTGGCGCGCACAGCCTCGGCTTTTGCCATGTCACCGCCGGCCTGCTCCTCGATCACGCGCTCGATCATGCTGGCGGCGAACGTGACCCCGGCGGCCTTGATCACTTGCAAGTCCAGGGGCGGCAGCAAGTAGGGTCTGGACGGATCGGGAGCGGGGCCAGTGTTGGCGAGCAGCGCTTCGACACTGGCGATGAAGGTGCCGGGCGTCTGCCTTACGGCCGCCAGTGGAGATGGCGTTTCCAGCAGGTCGCTCAGTGTTGCAAAACGCTCCGACAGATCAAACACACCGTCGCTGCGCAGCACTATCGGCGAGGGGCCCGCGATACTGCCTGGCACCCATGCGCGGCCGATCAGGGTGGCGGCCATACCATCGACCGGCAGGGTATTTTCGGGAGTCAGCAATAACGGCATGGCGAATTTTCCTGGTTCGTAAAGCCTTCACGCTAGGGCGGCGAGTCGATAAACTCCAATGAGATATATTCAGTATTTGATAACGTCAGGTTATTAGTAGCCCAGGGAATAGTCATGTCCGATCTGTCCTTCTCCAGCTTCTGCGGCTGGCTGAAATTCCGTCATCTTGTGTTGATCGATACGTTGGGACGCACGCGCAACATGCACCTGGCGGCGCAACAGATGAACCTCAGTCAGCCGGCCATCAGTAAGATGCTCAAGGAAATCGAAAGCCTGCTCGGCTTCGCCCTGTTCGAACGATTGCCGCGCAGCATGCCGCCGACCGCCCTGGGTGAGCATGTGCTGCGTTATGCGCAGATTGCCTTGAACGACGCACGTTCGTTTGTCGAGCAAATCAGCAGCCTGCGGGAGGGCGGTCATGGCTCCCTCAAGGTCGGAGGGATTTTTGCCGCAACGGCGGCGGCTTTGCCCGAAGCGGTCCTGCAGATCAAACAGCGCTGGCCGCTGCTTTCGATTGAAGTAGTGGAGCAGACCAGTAATCGCCTGATGGAGATGCTTGAAGAGAAGCAGCTGGATCTTGCGGTGGCCCGGTTTACCGATCAAAGCCAGCAGCGACGCTATGACTTCGAGCCCTTGGCCCCCGAACCGTTCTCGATCGTGGTTAACGGTCGTCACCCGCTGGCGGACGCCGGCCGCCTCTCGTTGCAACAATTGGTGGACTTGCCGTGGATTCTCTATCCGGTCGGCACACCGATTCGTGGTCGCATGGAACAAGCCTTTGCCGAAGCCGGGGTCGGGATGCCACGCAACACCATTGACACCATTTCCATGCAGACCTTCCTCCAGGTCTTACAGCGCGGGCCGATGATCGGGATGCTGCCCAGCGCCATGGTCAACCCGCTGCTCGAAAGCGGCCAATTGAAGACGCTCGACACCCCGCTGCACTTGGTGCCGCAGGACTACGGAATTCTCACGCGCAAAGGCGAACAACTGGTAGGGGCGGCACTGGAGTTCGCCGAAATACTCAAGGAAAACGCACGCCTGGCCAGGGATCAACCGGGTTAAGGGGCGAAAAATGGCGGTTGTTGCGATAACGGATCGTTATCGGATAATCAACAAATGCCATTGGGAAAGAATCGTTTGGCGGCAGTAGAGTACCGACCAGATTCCCATCTGGGTCAGGAGACTCTCATGCCCGAACTGTCCGGACACAACTTTATCGCCGGTGGCCGCAGCGCTGCCGGGTCGGTGTTGCTGCACAGCGTGGACGCTACAACCGGGCAACCACTGCCCACAGGTTTCGTCCAGGCCACGGTCGAGGAGGTGGATGCCGCAGCCATGGCGGCTGCCCGGGCTTATCCCGCCTTTCGCAACCTGTCGGCCGAGCGCCGAGCGCAATTTCTGGAGGCCATAGCCAGTGAACTGGACGCCTTGGGCGATGACTTTGTGGCCCTTGTCTGTCAGGAGACTGCGTTGCCGGCGGCACGTGTACAGGGTGAACGATCCCGCACCAGTGGCCAGATGCGCCTGTTCGCCCAGGCCCTGCGCCACGGCGGCTTTTACGGAGCGCGTATCGACTTGCCGTTGCCCGCCCGCCAACCCTTGCCCAGGGGCGATCTGCGCCAGTGCCGCTTGGGCCTCGGCCCGGTAGCGGTATTCGGCGCGAGTAATTTTCCGCTGGCATTCTCCACCGCAGGCGGTGATACCGCTGCCGCGCTCGCCGCGGGCTGCCCGGTCGTATTCAAGGCCCACAGCGGGCACATGGCGACCGCGGAACGGGTGGCCGAAGCCATCATCCGCGCCGCCGAGCAGACCGACATGCCCAGAGGCGTGTTCAACATGGTCTTCGGTGCTGGCGTGGGAGAAGCTTTGGTCAAGCACCCCATGATTCAAGCCGTCGGCTTCACCGGTTCACTCAAGGGCGGTAGGGCGCTGTGTGACATGGCGGCTGCGCGCCCGCAACCGATCCCGGTGTTTGCCGAGATGAGCAGCATCAATCCGGTATTAGTATTGCCGGAAGCCTTGCAGGTACGGGGCGAGCGTGTCGCGACCGAGCTGGCGGCTTCGGTGGTCATGGGGGCAGGGCAGTTCTGCACCAATCCTGGCTTGGTCATCGGCATTCGCTCAGCGGCATTCAGCCGCTTCGTGCAAACGCTGAGTACATTGCTGGCCGATCAGCCGGGGCAAACCATGCTCAATGCCAATGGCCTGCGCAGCTATGTCCAGGGCTGTGAAGCCTTGCTGGAGCATCCGCAGATCACCCATTTGGCCGGGCACGTACAGCAGGGTAATCAGGCCAGCGCGCAGTTGTTCCAGGCCGATGTCGAGCTGCTTCTGACGAGCAATGTCATGCTGCAGGAAGAAATCTTCGGCCCGGCCACGGTGGTGGTGGAAGTGGCTGATCGGGCTGAACTGTTGGCGGCCTTGCAGGGTTTGCGCGGCCAACTGACAGCCACCCTGATCGGTGAGCCGGCTGAACTCGAGCAGTGTGCTGACCTTGTGGCCGTGCTTGAGCAAAAAGTTGGGCGGGTGCTGATCAACGGTTACCCGACCGGGGTGGAGGTTTGCGATGCCATGGTCCATGGCGGGCCTTGGCCGGCGACGTCCGATGCCCGTGGCACCTCGGTAGGCACCTTGGCCATCGATCGGTTCCTGCGGCCGGTGTGCTACCAGAACTTCCCCGATGGCTTGCTTCCCGACGCCTTGAAGAACAGCAATCCCTTGGGGCTGATGCGCCTGGTCAATGGAGAACACACGGCCCAGTCACTGTAATAACGGCTGCACTGCCGGATGAGTGCTCATTCGGCTTGACCCATTCGATAAAAATAATCAGGCATATCCATATGCCCAGGGGTTACCTCATGCAAACCATATCCGAGCATTCGCCCGCGCAGGCGCCATCTCGCGAACTCGACTTTGAAAACCAGACCTACCGCAAAGTCATCTGGCGCATCCTTCCCGTCCTGCTCTTGTGTTACATGGCAGCCTACCTGGACCGGGTCAACATCGGCTTTGCCAAACTGGATATGCTCAATGAGCTGCAGTTCAGCAACACGGTCTATGCGTTGGGCGCCAGTATGTTTTTCTGGGGGTATTTCCTCTTCGAAGTCCCCAGCAATCTGCTGCTGCATCGCTTCGGGGCACGATTCTGGATCGCCCGGATCATGCTTAGTTGGGCAGTGATCTCCATGGCGGTGGCCTACACCGTGCCGCTGGCGGGGTTCTTCGGTATCCAGTCAAGCAGCATGTTTTATGTGTTGCGCTTCCTCCTGGGGGTGTGTGAAGCCGGCTTCTTCCCCGGCGTGATTCTGTACCTCAATTATTGGTTTCCAACGCACCGGCAAAGCCGCGTGATGTCCGGCTTCCTGATGGCCATGCCGATCAGCCTGACACTGGGCGGCATGTTGTCCGGTTGGCTGATGAACAGCATGCAGGGCGTGCACGGCCTGTCGGGTTGGCAGTGGATGCTGATCATCGAGGGTCTTCCGTCGATCATCATGGCCTTCATCGTGATCGTCTGCCTGGCGGACAACATCGACAAGGCCAAGTGGCTTTCAGCGGCGGAAAAAGCCCTGCTCAAGGCCAACCTGCAAACCGATAACCACGGCAAGGCGACGCGTTTGAGTGAGGTGTTCTTCAACCCGAAGGTGTGGTTGCTGGTGTTGATTTTGCTGACCTTCAACACCGGCTTCTACGGCCTGGCATTCTGGATGCCCTCGATTATCAAGAGCAGCGGTATCACCAACAGTTTGCATATTGGCTTCCTGACCGCCATACCCTATGCGGTCGCCACGGTGGTGATGCTGCTCAACGCTCGACACTCCAACCGTACCGGCGAGCGGCGCCTGCACGCGGCCATACCTGCCTTTATCGGTGGGGTCGGCTTGATCTTCAGCGCTTTCTTCGCCGACAACCTGGTGTTGTCCGTACTCTTCCTGAGCGTCGCCGCCTCCGGGATTCTCAGCCTGATGCCGATTTTCTGGACCCTGCCGGGGACCTTGTTGTCGGGCGTAGCGGCTGCAGCCGGCATCGGCATGATCAACGCCATCGGCAACCTGTCGGGGTTCACCGGGGCGATGATCACTGCAGTGGCTGAGAACCTCACCGGCAACATCAACAATGGCACCTATGTGTTGGCCCTGTGTCTGTTCGTCAGTGGCGGGCTGATCCTGGCTATCCCGGTGTCTATGCTCGGCAGGGCGCCGAAAGCGGCAAGCACCTCAGTGGCGCTGGAAACCGCATAGACACGCGCCAAGGAAATTTCCCACATCCAACCCCGATACCCGGTTGTTAGGCTCCAACTCTTTGACCTACTTCAAGGAGTTTCCCGATGACAAAACGTCTAGCCGCCGAGTTCTTCGGTACATTCTGGTTGGTACTGGGTGGTTGCGGCAGTGCTGTGTTGGCTGCCGCATTTCCTGAGTTGGGCATTGGTTTTGTAGGCGTGGCATTGGTATTTGGCTTGACGGTATTAACCATGGCCTACGCCGTCGGCCATATTTGCGGCGGGCATTTCAATCCGGCGGTCACCTTGGGTTTGCTCGCCGCTGGGCGTATTGATGGCAAGGATGTGGTGCCCTATATCCTCACTCAGGTTCTGGGCGCGATTGCGGCGGCCGGGGTGTTGTACCTGATCGCCAGCGGCAAGGCCGGGTTTGATGTAACGGCGGGGTTTGCCACCAATGGTTATGGCGAGCATTCACCCGGGGGCTTCTCGTTGCTGTCGGTAGCGGTCACCGAGTTTGTGCTCACGGCGTTTTTCCTGCTGATCATCCTGGGCGTCACCGATAAACAGGCGCCGGCGGGTTTTGCGCCGCTGGCCATCGGGTTTGCCCTGGTCTTGATTCACCTGATCAGTATTCCTGTAAGCAACACGTCGGTTAACCCGGCGCGCAGTACGGGTGTGGCGCTGTTCCAGGGCGATTGGGCGATGACCCAGTTGTGGGTGTTCTGGGTGATGCCTTTGCTTGGCGCAGTGGCTGGTGGCCTCGTGCACCGTTTTGCCTTGGCGACAAAACAATAGTCGCTAACTCCAACATCCTGGTGGGCTGCCAGGCCGCCATCGGGAGCAAGTCGAATCGTCGCACCGCCCCTCCCACAGGGGCCTGCGGTGCACCTGAAGTTGTGTAGATACCCATCCGCTGATGGGCCAAGCCAGCAGGCCCGACACGATCTTGTTGCATTGCCGGTTAATTGAACGGGAAAGTGCCTGAATTAATAAGAAGTATGGCTAATTGCAACTAGTGGCTATTGGCTGCTAACGCTCTATATCAGTGCATTTGGCAATGTTTTGTATTTAATTCCCCCGTAATCCGGAACTAGCGCTATAACTTCCAGTCGATACCCCCGGCTAACTCCCGTATGGGCTGTGGCGAACTAATGGCATTGTTCGGTAGTTCCAAATAGCCATACTTTTCGCAATCTTAGATATTCCTAGATGATGTCGTCAGCCCCCATTGATGCCTGCAAGCTGCCTATCCCGCACACCGACCAGGTGTGCACGTGGCTGATGCAGCATGCCGGGCTCAAATCCCTCGACCTGGAGCGCGCCCAGCGCTTATCCACTGACCCCCGCGACCTGCTGGGGTTACTGACGCGCCTGGGCTTGGTCTCCGAGGTCGAGCTGGCGCGTGCCTGGGCCGATCTGCTGGATGCGCCCTTGCTGCTGGCCGACGCCGCGCCGCCGCTGCTTGACCCGCTGCCGGTCTTGACCGAGCGCTTTATGCGGCATTACCAAGTGGTGCCCATGGGCTGGAGTGAAGGTGGCCTGCGCGTACTGGCCGCCAACCCGGCGCAGCTGTATCCGTTCCAGGCCCTGGCTTACGCCTGTCAGGTGCCGGTGTGGCTGGCCGTCGGCCCGCGTAATGAAGTCGACACACTGATCGAACGCTATTACGGCCAGGGCCGTTCCGCCATGGGCACCCTGATCGAGAACCTCGACGAGCAGGACGGCGCCCTTGAAGACATCGAGCACCTCAAGGACATGGCGTCCGAAGCGCCGGTGATTCGCCTGGTCAACCTGATCCTGCAACGTGCGGTGGAACAGCGCGCTTCGGACATCCATATCGAGCCCTTCGAAAACCAGTTCAAGGTGCGCTATCGCATCGACGGCGTGCTGCACGAGGCCGAAGCGCCGCCCGCCAGTTCATCGGCGGCGGTGATCTCGCGGGTGAAAATCATGGCGCGCCTGGACATTGCCGAACGGCGCCTGCCCCAGGACGGGCGCATCATGCTGCGCATCCAGGGCAAGGAACTGGACCTGCGCGTGTCCACGGTGCCCACCAGTTTTGGCGAATCGGTGGTGATGCGCCTGCTGGATCGGCAAACCGTGCAGTTCGACTTCCCCAGCCTGGGTTTTGACGGCCAGCGCCTGGCGGCCTTCCTCGACCTGCTCGAACGGCCCCACGGCATCCTGCTGGTGACCGGGCCCACCGGCTCGGGCAAAACCACCACGCTCTACACCGCCTTGTCGCGGCTCAACACCAGCGAACGCAAGATCATCACCGTGGAAGACCCGGTGGAATACCAGCTCGAAGGGATCAACCAGATCCAGGTCAAGCCGGCCATCGGCCTGGACTTTGCCGGAGTGCTGCGCGCCATCGTGCGCCAGGACCCGGACGTGATCATGATCGGCGAAATCCGTGACCTGGAAACCTGTCGCATCGCCGTGCAGTCCTCCCTCACTGGGCACCTGGTCCTTTCAACCCTGCACACCAACAGCGCTGCCGCGAGTATCACGCGCTTGCTCGACATGGGCGTGGAGAGCTACCTGATTGCCTCCACCGTCAGCGGCATTCTCGCCCAGCGCCTGGTGCGGCGCCTGGACCCGGCCACGCGGGTGGCCTTCGAAGCGCCGCCGGCATTGATCCAGGAACATGGCCTGGATCGATTGACCGAGCAACGTCCGATCCTGCTCTACCGTGGCGATTACCACGGCCGCAGCGCGCTCACCGAGTTGCTGGTGATGAACGACGAATTGCGCAGCCTGCTGATGCGCCACGCCGACGCCGCCACCCTTGAGCAGGCGGCCCGCCGCGGCGGTTTGCGCACCTTGTATGAAGACGGTTTGCGCCAGGCGCTGGCGGGCGTCACGTCCCTGGAAGAAGTGCTGCGCGTGACCCGTGGAGAGGACGTGTGAGCCTGTTCAAATTCCGCGCCCTGGACAGCCAGGGCGTTGCCCAGAGCGGTACGCTGCACGCCGCTGACCAGGCCGCCGCCGTCGCCGCCGTGCACAAACGTGGCTGGTTGCTGCTGCACATCGAAACGGCGGGCAGCCCTTTGTTGCACAAGACACGCGGGCAGTTGAAAGGCGCCGCGCTGGTGAGTTTCACCCAGCAGCTGGCCACGCTGCTCGGCGCTGGCCAGCCCCTTGAGCGCTCGCTGGGCCTGCTGCTCAAGCAACCTGGCCAACCCCAGGTGCGGGCATTGATCGAACGTATCCGCGAGCAGGTCAAGGCCGGCAAGCCGTTGTCGGTCGCGTTGGAGGAAGAGGGCGGTACGTTTTCCCCGCTGTACCTGAGCATGGTGCGCGCCGGTGAAGCCGGTGGGGCGCTGGAAGCGACCCTGCGCCAGCTCAGCGATTATCTGGAACGCAGTCAGTTACTGCGTGGCGAGGTGATCAACGCACTGATCTACCCGGCGTTCCTGGTGGTCGGCGTGCTGGGTTCGCTGGCGCTGTTGCTGGCTTATGTGGTGCCGCAATTCGTGCCGATCTTCCAGGACCTGGGCGTGCCGATTCCGCTTATTACCCAAGTGATCCTGGAGCTTGGCGAGTTTCTGGGCGCCCATGGCCTGGTGTTGCTGGCCGGCTTGTTGATTAGTACATGGACCCTGGCAGCACGCCTGCGCGACCCCGGTCGGCGCGAACGTTTTGACCGTCGTCTGTTGGGCGTGCGCGTAATCGGCCCGCTGCTGCAACGGGTACAAGCTGCCCGCCTGACCCGCACCCTCGGCACTTTGCTCAGCAATGGCGTGGCGTTGCTGCCGGCGTTGGTCATCGCCCGGCAGGTCTGCAGCAATCGTGCACTGCAGGCGCAAGTGACGCTGGCGGCGCAACGGGTCAAAGGCGGCGGCACACTTGCCGATGCGTTTGGCCGCCAGCCGCTGCTGCCGGAGTTGGCCCTGCAAATGATCGAGGTCGGCGAACAAGCCGGTGAACTGCCCAGCATGCTGCTCAAGGTCGCCGACATCTTTGACATCGAAGCCAAACGCGCAATCGAACGTCTGCTCGCGGCGCTGGTGCCGACCCTGACCGTGGTCATGGCCGTGCTGGTGGCGGTGATCATGCTCGCGATCATGCTGCCGCTGATGAGCCTTACCAGCCATATATGAACCTTCATGGAGTTGAATCAATGAAAACCAGGCATCGCCAACGCGGCTTCACCCTATTGGAAATGCTCGCGGTGATCGTGCTGCTGGGTATCGTCGCGACCATTGTGGTGCGCCAGGTCGGCGGCAATGTGGACAAGGGCAAATACGGCGCGGGCAAAGCGCAACTGGCCAGCTTGAGCATGAAGATCGACAGTTACGCCCTGGACGTGGGTGCGCCACCCAACAGCCTGCAACAGTTGGTGGACAAGCCTGCCAACGCCTCCAGCTGGGCTGGCCCCTATGCCAAGCCTTCGGAATTGAAAGACCCGTTCGGCCATGGCTTCGGCTATCGCTTCCCCGGTGAGCACGGCGCCTTCGACCTGGTCTTCTACGGCCAGGACGGCCAGCCCGGCGGTGAGGGCTACAGTGCCGACCTGGGCAACTGGGAATAACCCGCCCATGACCCAGCGCGGCTTTACCCTGCTGGAGATGCTGGTGGTGCTTGTATTGATCGGCATCGCGGCCGGGTTGCTGGCGTTCGGGGTGCGCCAGGGGCTGCAGGTGGCCCAGGAGCGCCGGGTGGTCGGGCAGATGGTCGAGGCACTGCGCACCACGCGGGCGGGGGCGATTATCAGCGGCCAGGCTGCACGCACCGAGTTCGACCTCCAGGGCCTGAGCTTCCAGGCCCCAGGGCGTGCGCCGCAACACTGGCCGGCCCAGTTGCAGGTGACGTTGCACAGTGCCGAGGCGGCGGGCGCCGCCGTGGTGTTCTACCCCGATGGCAGCTCCACCGGCGGCAACCTGTTGCTGGCCAACGGCACGCGGCGTTGGCGTATCGACATTGGCTGGCTCACGGGCAGCGTGCAGTCCAAGGCGCTGCCATGAAGTACCAGGCCGGCTTTACCTTGCTGGAAATGCTCGCCGCCCTGACGTTGATGGCGGTGTGCAGCAGTGTGTTGCTGGTTGCCTTCGGCCAGAGTGCGCGCTCGTTATCGCAAGTGGCCCGGAGCGACCGGCTCACCCATGCTGCGCTCACGGTGCTCGACCAGGAAGCGGCCGGCCCGTTGACCGAGGGCACCCGCCAGGGCGAACTCGATGGCATCCATTGGCAGTTGACCAGCACGCGACAACAGCCCCGTCTGTTTCGCCTCGACCTGAGCCTGCGCGAAGGCTCGCACCAGGCCCGTTTCAGCACCTTGAAGGCACGCCTGTGAAGCGCCGCGAGCAGGGCTTCACCTTGCTGGAGATCCTCGTGGTGCTCAGCCTGCTCTCGGTATTGGTGCTGCTGGTGGGCGGTGCGTTGCTCGGGGCCAACCGGGCGGTAGCCAAGGCCCAGGGCTATACCGCCAGCCTGGATGAAATGCGCGCCGCCCAACAGTTCTTGCGCACCGCCATCAGCGAGGCGCTGCCGTTGGATGTTGCTGAAGACGACAGCCAGGCCGATGGGTTTTTTATCGCGACGCCAGAGCGCTTGCAGTTTGTGTCGACCTTGCCCGGCGTGCTCGGCGGTGGCATCCAGCGCTTTACCCTGCAACGGGTCGAGCAGGATCTGCAGGTGGCGTTCTCGCAGCCGGAATCGCACAAACATCCCCTGCGCGACGATCCCCAGGTGCTGCTGCATAACGTCGAGGCGCTGCGATTCAGTTTTCGTGGTGTCTCGCCATTGGGCCAGCCCACCGGCTGGCTGAGCACATGGCCCTGGCCCAAGCGGTTGCCCGCTGCGGTGCGCGTCGACGCCAGCGTCAACGGGCCGGTGCCGTGGGTGACCCAGGTGATTGCCCTGCGCCTGAACCTGTCCAGCGCGAGTATTGAGGAATGAGGCGCCAACGCGGTGCGGCGCTGTTGCTGGTGCTGTGGGTGCTGGCCTTGCTCAGCGTGTTGCTCGGCGGTCTGGCGGGTTGGGTACAGCTGGAAAGCCGCCAGGCGCTGTGGCATCGCCAGCACACTCAGACGCTGCTGGCTGCCGAAGCCGGGATCGCCCAGGTCATGGCTGATGGGCATTGGGTGGCGGATGGGCGCACTATCGCGCTGACCTTCGACGACGCCCGCCTACAGGTGCGCCTGCGCAGTGAGCGCGGCAAGCTGTACCTGGTCAACGCCCATACCGATGACCTGCTGCGCCTGGCCCTGGCCTGCGGTGCCACACCGGCCCAGGCCCAACAATTAATCAAGACCCTCGAAGCCCGTCGTAAACAGGGCCTGGCACCGTTTCGGGTGCTGGAAGAAGTACGTCAACTGCCCGGCATGACCCAGGCGCTCTACAGCCAACTGGTGCCGGAACTCACCTTGTGGAGCGACCTGGACCGACCCGATCCGGCATTCGCCAGCGCCTTGATGCGCAAGGCACTGAACCTGCCGCGCCAAAACGCCGAGGGCGTCGACCCTGGCCAGGTGCTGGAAATCGACAGCCGCGCCGAACGCCCCGGCGGCTATCAGGCGCGCCTGCAACTCACCGTCTTATTGAGCCCCGCGGAGGACAGCGCACAGCCCTATCGGGTCGTGCGGTGGCAAGAATGAATCGACTCGAACCTATCGCCAGGCAGTGGCGCGGCAGCCTGTTGCAACAAGGCTGGCGGCTGTGGCTCACGGAGTTGCGCGGCTGTGTGCCGAAGTGGCTGGCCCTGCAGGAGCCCCCTGAGCAGGTCCATCATTGGCCGCTGACGACGCCGGTTGCGCCGGGCAATGCACGCCAGGTGCTGATGCTCGCCCACGACATGGTGTTGCAGCAACGCGTGCAACTGCCCCTGGCTGCCGCGCGCAACCTCACGGAGGTGGTCGGCTATGAACTGGACCGCTACACCCCGTTCGACGCCGAGCAGCTGTACTTCGTGGCTCGCCAGGAGCGGCGCACGTCCAGTCACCTTGAGGTAACACTGGTGGCGATCCTGCGCGAGCGCCTGGACCAGATCCTTAGTGACTGCGCCGCCCTTGGCTTGCATCCGCACCGCGTGGACGTGGCGGGCCTGGGCATCGACCTGCTGCCCGCGCCGCTGCGCCCGCGCCAACGTCCAGCCGGAAAGCAGTTGCAGCGCAGCTTGCCGTGGTTGTGCGGCGCCTTGCTGATCGCCGCGATGCTGTTATGGCTCAACGACCGCCAGCGCGTACTCGACACCATGCACGCCACCGTACAGCAGCAAAAAGCCCAGGTCGCCCAGGTGCAAGCGGTACGCCAGCAACTGCTCAATACCCGCGGCGCAGCACAGTACCTCACCCAGCGCAAACTGGCACAGCCGCCCCTGGCCGCGCTGCTGAACGACTTGACCACCTGCCTGCCCGCCGACACTTGGCTTGACCAGTTGGCCGTCAAGGAGGGCGAGGTGACGTTCTCTGGCCAGAGTGCCAAGGCCAGTGGCCTGATCACCCGCATCAAAGCCTGCCGACGCCTGGAAAATGCTCAGTTCGAAGGGGTGATCCAACCCGATGCGCGCACCGGCAAGGACCAGTTTGCCTTGCGTGCCCACTTACGCCAGGAGGCCGCCGATGCGCCGACCCCTCACACCCCGTGAACGTCGCGGCGGGGCCTTGTTGATTCTCGCCGTGGTGCTCGGTGCGGCCTATTGGCTGTTGATCGACAGCTGGTTTGCCGGGCCGCTGCGGGCCATGGGCGAACAAGCCGAACAATTGCGTGAACAGCAGCAACGCTACGCCAGCGTATTGCGCCAGGGCGATGCGTTGCGCGAGCAGCTTGAGCGGGCGCGGCTAGACCCGGCCAGCAGCGCCAGCCTGTTGCCCGGCGATGATCCCGATGTGGTCGCTGCCGACCTGATGCAGCGCCTCGCCGACCTGATCAACAGCCACGCCAACCTTGGCGGCGGCTGCACCCTGACCCAACGCAAACCCATCACTGCCGAACAGGACGACAGCGAGCCTTACCGCCAGGTCAAGGTCAGCCTCACGCTCAACTGCGCCATCGAACCGCTGACCGCGATCCTGCATGCGCTGGAATATCAGCCGCCGTTTCTGTTTGTCGATGAGCTGCGCATTCGCCGCAGCAAACAGGCGCCGTCCACTGGCGGGGCGGGCAAGCTGACGGTGCAGCTGCTGGTGCGTGGTTACCTGCAACCTGCGCGGGTGACGCCATGATCGGCTCACTACGCCCATTGGAATGGAGCTTGCTCGGCCTGGCCGGCTTATTAGGGCTGTTGATGGCGGTGATCCTCAGCAGCATCGGCGACGAACCGCGGTGGCTGCCCGCAGCGCCGGTGCCTGCGCAGCCCTCCGTCAGTGTGCAAGCCGCTCCTGCGCTGGCGTTGCAGGATCTGGCTGCCACCTGGCAAGCACCGCTGTTCAGCCCGGACCGCCGCCCGGACCGGGTGATGGGCAAGGTGCGGGTGGCCAGCCTGGCCAACCTGACCCTCAGCGGCATCATGATCACCGGCAACCTGCAAATGGCCATGCTCAAGCAAGCCGATGGCCCGGCGCTGACTGTACGCCTGGGCCAGACCCTGCCCAACGGCTGGCGCCTGGAACACCTGACCCCGCAATACGCCCGTTTCGCCCTGGACGGGCGCACCCAGACCCTGAGCCTCTACGGCAAGCGGTTACCCCTGATTTCCCATCCCCGCGAGCCCCTCCCTTGATCGATATGCGCACTTCGCTGTTTTGCCTGGCCACTGCCGTCTCCCTGGGCGGCTGTGGATCGTTGCCTGATACCCTCGACCCGGACGCCGACCTGCTGCACGAAGCACTGCAGGGTACCGGCTCGCAACGCCCGCCGCCCGAGTCGCCCGTGGTTGAAAACCCGCAGCCGGCCACCCCGGCACCGCCGCAACGCCAGTTGATTCGCGGCAATCAAAGCTTCGTGCGCCAGCCCACCGCGCCCGCGAAAGTGCCGGAGCAGGGCGGCGACATCGTGTTCAACTTCGCCGACCAGCCCATCGAGGCGGTAATCAATAGCGTGATGGGCGACCTGCTGCACGAGAACTACAGCATCGCCGAGGGGGTGAAGGGCAATGTCAGCTTCTCCACCTCCAAACCGGTGGACAAGCAACAGGCGCTGTCGATTCTCGAGACGCTGCTGTCGTGGACCGACAACGCGATGATCAAGCAGGGCAACCGCTACGTCATCCTGCCGGCCAACCAGGCGGTGGCGGGCAAGCTGGTGCCGCAGATGCGCGTGGCGCAACCGTCCAGCGGCCTCTCGGCGCGGCTGTTCCCGCTGCGCTATATCTCCGCCACCGAGATGCAGAAACTGCTCAAGCCGTTTGCCCGAGAGAATGCATTTCTGTTGGTCGACCCGGCACGCAATGTACTGAGCCTGGCCGGCACCCCGGAAGAGTTGGCCAACTACCAGGACACCATCGACACCTTCGACGTCGACTGGCTCAAGGGCATGTCGGTGGCGGTATTCGGCCTGCAACGCGCCTCGGTGGCCGAGCTGATGCCCGAGCTGCAAGCCATGTTCGGCGCCGACAGCGGCACGCCCCTGGCAGGCATGCTGCGCTTCCTGCCGGTCGAGCGCACCAATTCGGTGGTGGCGATCTCTTCCCAGCCCGAGTACCTCAGCGAGGTGGGCGACTGGATTCGCACCATTGACGAGGGCGGCGGCAACGAGCCGCAGATGTATGTGTACGACGTGCGCAATATGAAGGCCGCCGACCTGGCCAAGTACCTGCGGCAGATCTACGGCAACGGCGCGATCAAGGACGACACCCCCGCCAAGGTCGCCCCGGGCTTGCGTACGACTACATTGTCATCGTCCACCAGCGCCGGTTTGCAAGCCAACACTCCTGTGCCAGCCCCCGAGGAGCCCGAGCCGCAGAGCGGCGAGAACACCCCGGCGACCCCCACCAGCGACCTCGAGGCCGGCACCCGCATCACTGCGCAAAAGAGCAGCAACCAACTGCTGGTGCGCACCCGCCCGGCGCAGTGGAAAGAGATCGAAGCGGCGATCAAGCGCCTGGACAACCCGCCGCTGCAAGTGCAGATCGAAACCCGCATCCTCGAGGTCAAGCTTACCGGTGAACTGGACCTGGGCGTGCAGTGGTACCTCGGCCGCCTGGCCGGCAATTCCACCAGCACCACGGTGGCCAATGCTTCCGGCAGCCAGGGCGCACTGGGCGGTGGTGGAGCAGGGCTGGGGGCGGCGGACTCATTGTTCTACTCTTTTGTCAGCTCCAACCTGCAAGTGGCCCTGCACGCCCTGGAAACCAACGGCCGTACCCAGGTGCTGTCGGCGCCGTCGCTGGTGGTGATGAACAACCAGCCGGCGCAGATCCAGGTGGGCGACAACATTCCCATCAGCCAGACCACCGTTAACACCGGTGACGCCGACACCACCCTGAGCAGCGTCGAATATGTGCAGACCGGGGTGATTCTGGACGTGGTGCCGCGCATCAATCCAGGTGGCCTGGTGTACATGGATATCCAGCAGCAGGTCAGCGATGCCGAGAATCAGGTCGGTAATAGCGACACGCCGGTCAACCCGCGGATCTCCACGCGTTCGGTGTCCACCCAGGTGGCGGTGCAGAGTGGGCAGACGGTGTTGCTCGGCGGGTTGATCAAGCAGGACAACGCTGAGAGTGTCAGTGCCGTGCCTTACCTGGGCAAAATCCCGGGGTTGCGCTGGTTGTTTGGCAATACCAGCAAGTCCAAGGACCGTACGGAGTTGATCGTGTTGATCACGCCTCGGGTAATTACCAGCAGCAGCCAGGCGCGGCAGGTGACGGATGACTATCGCCAGCAGATGCAGCTGTTGCGGCCCGCTCAATAATCCTGGCTGCACCGAGTACCAATGTGGGAGGGGGCTTGCCCCCGATGAGCATGGGTATCTACACAACTTTGGTACGCCGCTGCTCTTCTGCAATGGAGCTTGCTGCCTGGCAGCTTATAGCTATCTAACTGATGCACCGCGATCCAAATGTGGGAGGGGGCTTGCCCCCGATGGCGGCCTTAGGGCCGACCAAGATGCTGGATCAGACCGAGTACATATCCGTTATTTGGGCAACGGCCACTTAGGGTTCCGCTTTTACAGCGGGTCACTTTTGAAAAGCGCAAAAGTAACCAAAACGCTCTTGCCCCACCACTCGGCACCTCGCCCAGGCTCGGTGTGCCCGTAATCCGACAGGGATTTGGGGGGCCGCCGCCACGCGCCATCCATGGCGCGGGGCGGCTAAACCGGCATCCCTGCCGGTTTACCCCCCAAATCCCTGTCGAATTCCGGCCAGCGTGGTTTGACGGGGCGCCTAAGATCAAGATCAAAAGCAGATCAAGATCAAGAGCGGCTCGTTTCGCATCGTGGTTACTGACGGTCGCTACGTCAGAGTTGTGTAGATACCCATGCCCCGATGAGGGAGTGTCAGTGAGCACATCTGTGACTGACCCAACGCCATCGGGGTGTAGAACCCTCCCACAAGGGTATGCGCACGTTCCAATTAAAAAAATAATCATTTTTATGAATAAAGATATTTGTAAATAATGAAATTAGAGAATATTAGCTTATACCAAAACAGCATTATATTTTTAAAATTCATTCCGTTATGTTTGAGTTCAACAGCCTACCCCTGACCTCGGATGGTACCCAGCGTGATTCAGATTCTGCGCGCCTGACCGGGTAATCCCGCCGCAGCAGAATCGTTGGACGGGAGCTCAACGTATGTTGCCACCTCACACCCCGCGCTTGCCCCACACCTAGCCCAAACCGCGCCCACCCCCTGGAACGCCGGCCACGCCGCACCAAGCAGCGTGCCTGCCCGACTTCGCGATTTGGAAAAGCTGGGAATGGATATGAAGCACGTTCTACCACCCACCACCGCCCTGGCGTTGACCCTGCTGGCCGCAGCGACACAGGCCCAGGACGACAGCACACTCTCCACCGTCGTGGTCACCGGTAACCGTGGCGCCGAGCAGCGCACGGTCACCAGCAGCCCGGTGCCCATTGATGTGGTCAGCGCCAAGCAATTGCAAAGCACCGGCAAGCCCGGGTTGATGGAAGCATTGAGCGCGGTGATCCCATCGCTGACCCTACCGGAAAAAACCGGCTGGGACGCCAGTGGCATCGCACGAGCGCCGAACCTGCGTGGTTTGAGCGCCGCCGAAGTGCTGGTGCTGGTCAACGGCAAGCGCCGCCATACCAGCGCCACCCTGAATATCAACGGTATCAACACCGGTGCGGCACCGGCCGACCTGGACCTGATTCCCATCAGCGCCATCGACCATGTGGAAGTGCTGCGCGATGGCGCCGCCGCCCAGTACGGTTCCGATGCCATCGCCGGGGTGATCAACGTGATCCTCAAGGCCGACGCCAGCGGCACCTCGGTAACGAACGCGGGGCTTGGCTATGACGGCAAGAAGCAGACCGTGCAACAAAGCCTCAACAAGGGCTTCGAGATCGGCAACGGCGGCATCGTGCAGCTGGCCCTGGATGCGCGCAGCCAGAACGACGACAACAAGGCCAGCGCCAACGGCTATAGCTATGAACAAGCCTATGACCTGGCAGGCAAGTCCACCTACGGTGGCTACGGCACGCCCAAGACCAACCTGCTGACCCTGGGCTACAACGCCGAGCTGCCGATTGACGACAGTTTCAGCCTGTACTCCTTCACCACCTACTCGCGACGCAAGGCCGAGCAGGGCCAGAACTTCCGCTTGCCGACCATCACCAACACCATTACTACCGGGCCCAACGGCTACCCGGCCGGGTACACCCCGACCTGGTACATCGACGAGGACGATTTCCAGGCGGCGTTCGGTGGCAAGGGCAGCGTGGGCGAGTGGGACTGGGACCTGTCCACCACCTACGGGCGTAACGAAGCGGAGCAGGGCACCACCCACAACCAGAACCCGTCCCTGGGCGAGGCCACGCCGAACAGCTTCACGTCCGGCACCTGGATTTCCACCGAGTTGACCACCAACCTGGACTTCAAGCGCGGCTTTGATATCGGCCTGCAAAAACCCTTGGACCTGTCCTATGGCTTCGAGCATCGGCGCGACACCTATGAGGTGCAGGCCGGTGACTACGCCTCCTATGCCAACGGCGGCTACTGCGTGGCGCCGGGTAATTGTGCGTCCTCGGGAGCCCAGGTCACCAACGGCATTTCTGCGCAGGAACAAAGCAGCGCCTCGCGCAACAGCCTGGCCGGCTATGTGGACGTGGGCTTCAACCCGTTGCCGGACTGGTATGTCGGCACCGCCCTGCGCTATGAGCATTACAACCAAGGCGTGGGCGCTACCCGCAGCGGCAAGCTGACCACCCGCTACGACTTCACGCCGCAGATCGCGGTGCGTGCCACGGTGAGTAATGGCTTTCGTGCGCCGTCCCTGGCCAACAGTTTGTTCAGTGCGCGCTCTACCACCTACGGCGTGGTGGACGGGGTGTACCAGTCGATCAACTACGGCGTGCTGCCAGTGGGTTCGGCGGCGGCCAAGGCGTTGGGCGCCGAAGAGCTCAAGCCCGAGCGCTCGACCAATTTCAGCCTCGGCTTGACCCTGACCCCCACCGAGCGCCTGAGCTTCACCGCCGATGCCTACGTGATCAACCTGCGCGACCGCATCACCCTCACCGGCACCTTGCTCGGCCCGCAAGTCACCCAGGTGCTGCAGAACAATGGCGTCAACTCCATCTCCGGCGGCCAGTACTTTATCAACGGCGCCGATACCCGCACCAAGGGCCTGGACCTGGTCAGCAGCTACAACCAGGACCTGGGCACGTTCGGCGCCCTGAAATGGACCGCCGCGTTCAACTGGAACCAGACCCGGATCCTCAATTACAAGCAGTCCACCAACATCCTCGGCACTTCCTTTGATCTGATGGACCGCCAGGCGCGCAACCTGATCACTGGCGTGCAGCCCACTACCAAGCTGATCCTCGGCGGCGACTGGAGCATCGGGCGCTTGAACCTCAACCTGGCCCTGACCCGCTACGGCTCCTACAAGGAAGTGAACTCCTCGGCCAACCGCGACCTGGACCGGGTCTACAGCGCCAAATGGATCACCGACCTCGACCTTGGCTACAACCTCACCCAAGACCTGAACATCGCCATCGGCGCCAAGAACCTGTTCGACCAATACCCCAAGAAGCAAGGGGTGCCGAGCAGCACCATGGTCGCCAGCTACGGCACTTATTCGCCCTACGGTTTTACCGGCGGGTATTACTACACCCGGCTGACTTACGCCTTCTAAGGCCTGCGAGGAATAGCACATGCCCATTGTTGCCAAACCCTACGACCTGCTCGATGAGGTCAGCGTCCAACCGCTGCGTCAGCGCCGTGTCGCCACGCCGATCAAGGCGCTGCAAGTAGTGCCCGCCCGACATCCCTGGCGCTGGGCCGGGTCGATCTTCGCCGCGCTGGTGCTGCTGGCCATCGTGCATTCCCTGGCCACCAACCCGCGCTGGGAATGGGGCGTGTTCGGCCAGTGGTTCTTCTCGCCGTCAGTGCTGCGCGGGCTGGGGCAGACGCTGTTGCTGACCCTGCTGAGCACTGTGTTCAGCGTCATTCTTGGCACGGCGCTGGCCCTGGCGCGGCTGTCGGGTTCGCCGTTGCTGGCCGCATTGGCCTGGGGCTATATCTGGTTTTTCCGCTCGATGCCGGCGCTGCTGGTGCTGATCATCCTCTACAACTTTGCCTACCTGTATGACCACATCCTGCTCGGTGTGCCGTTTACCGACCTGGTGTTCGCGCAATGGTCGACGGTGGATGTGCTCAGCCAATTCACCGTGGCGGTGCTGGGCTTGAGCCTGATGCAGGCGGCCTACGCGGCGGAGATCATCCGCGGTGGCCTGATCGGCGTGGAGGCCGGCCAGCATGAAGCGGCGGCGGCCCTGGGGTTGCCGGCGTCGCGGCGTATCTTTCGCATCATCCTGCCCCAGGCGCTGCGCTCGATCCTGCCGTCGGGGTTCAATGAAATCATCGGCCTGGTCAAGGGCACCTCCATCGTCTACGTGCTGGCCTTGCCCGAGCTGTTCTACACCGTGCAGGTCATCTACAACCGCACCCAGGCGGTAATTCCGCTGCTGATCGTCGCCACCGTCTGGTACCTGATCATCACCACCGTGCTCACCAGCGCCCAGTACTACGTCGAACGCCACTTTGCCCGCGGCACCGCCCGGGTGCTGCCGCCGACGCCGTTGCAGCGCCTGCGCCGCTGGTTCAAGGAGAAGGCCCATGGCTGAAGCACGCGCCGGGCGCATCCAGATCCAGGGCGTGGGCAAGCGCTTTGGCAACCAGCAGGTGCTCGATAACATCGACCTGACCATCGACCCCGGCAAGGTCACGGTGATCCTCGGGCCGTCCGGCTCGGGCAAGTCCACCCTGCTGCGCACCATCAACCACCTGGAGAAGATCGATAGCGGGCATATCACTATCGACGGTGAGTACGTCGGCTATCGGCGCAAGGGTGACCTGCTGTTCGAACTCAAGGAACGCGAGATCCTCAAGCGCCGCATCGACGTGGGTTTTGTGTTCCAGAACTTCAACCTGTTCCCGCACCTCACCGCCTGGGAAAACATCGCCGAAGCGCCGTTGGCCCACAAGCGCTGGAGCAAAGCCCAAGCCCACTTCAAGGCCGCCGAATTGCTGGCCAAGGTCGGCCTGGCGGACAAGGCCGACGCCTACCCGCGCCAGCTCTCCGGCGGCCAGCAGCAACGCGTCGCCATCGCCCGGGCCCTGGCACTGGACCCCAAGGTGCTGCTGTTCGACGAGCCCACCTCGGCCCTCGACCCGGAATTGGTGGGCGAGGTGCTGGACGTGATCAAGGGCCTGACCCGGCTGGGCGTGACCCTGGTGATCGTCACCCACGAGATCGGCTTTGCGCGTGAAGTTGCCGACCACGTGGTGTTTCTCTGCGACGGCCAACTGATCGAAGAGGGTCCGCCCGAGCAGATCCTGCGCCAACCCCGCCATCCCCGCACCCAGGCCTTTCTCGGCAAGGTGCTTTAGTTCAAGGAGTGACTGCCCATGTTCATCAACACCACCCGCGTGGCCTTGCTGGCGCTTGCCGTCAGCACCGCGCAATACGCCTTCGCCGTGCAACAGGTTGATCTGAGCCCCGACCGCCCGCGCATCCATGTGCCGCGCAATGAAGCGGCCATCGCGCAGATCCCGCCGGGGTTCAAGTTCGCCCAGCCGGGCAAGTTCACCGTGGCCGTGTCCGGCGTGGCCGGGCCGCCCCTGGCGCTGCTCGCCAGTGACGACAAGACCACCATCGGCAGCGAAGCCGACACCGCACAACTGATCGCCGACAGCCTCGGCCTGCAACTCAACGTGGTACAGACCAGTTGGGAGGATTGGCCCCTGGGCGTCAGCTCGGGCAAATACGACGTGGTGATCAGTAACGTCACCG